>CAJUIM010000001.1 GCA_910586275.1 uncultured Lachnospiraceae bacterium
TAAAATATTAAGTTTTCAGGGAACAATTGGAGAGCCTTTTGACCCCAGCATCATGCTTACAATTTAAGATAGCCCGGAATATTTCCTGCCGCATCATTATTTCATCCGGAATATATCCATCACTAATATATTTGCGTATAATTGTTCCGCTAATCTCCACACGATCTGTTGCATAATGCCGGCAAGTTTGATCCGTCACCACCTGCTTACATTTCGTGCAATAATATGGCTCCCTTGTAAGCAGTAATTCTATTCCCATTTTATGTTCCCGCGATATTCTCTTTGCCAAGTCATGTGCATCATATGCTCCATAATAACCTCCTACACCGGCATGATCACGCCCGATGATAAAATGCGTGCATCCCAAGTTTCTGCGGATTATCGCATGGAATATTGCCTCCCGAGGTCCTGCATAACGCATCTGCGTCTTAAGCCCTTCCATATAAACCCGTTCCTGAGGATAAAACTGCTTTATCATCTCCTCATATGCAGCCATAACAGCCTCCTGTGTGAAATCGCCTTTCTTCTTCCATCCCACAATAGGATTGATAAATAATCCGTCGCAAATTTCCATTCCCAATCTTTGAATATGCTCATGTGCTTTATGTATGGGATTCCTTGTCTGGAATCCAACTATTGTTTTCCATCCCTTCTCTCGAAAAATCTGTTTTGTCATTAACGGACTCAATGCCTCATTCCGTAATTCTCTTTTCAGCAATGTAATCTTCCCGCCAATGCGATATGGATTTCTTACTCTTTCTTTATGCACCCCGGGATGAGCATCTTCCAAAGTGCCAAAAACTTTTCTGATATCTTGTTCTGACATTATAAATTTGCTTTCTGCCTGAAGCCGCGCAACACATTCTCCTTTATACCATAAATCCAGTATTTGCTTTTCATCCGACATGGAATAAATATTTTCCGGCACATCCAATGTTATAGGTATAGTAAATACTTGTCCGTCTGACATCGTATATTCATCCACTACTGCCCGGAAATCTTTTTCCCTCATAAATCCATCCAGCGGATACAGCAGACCAGTATCTATATTAATAACATCCTGTAAAGTTTCTTCGTTGATATCTATACGCAAAATATCCCCTCCCCTATCCTTCATATACAGTTCCGTATTTACGGACAATGTAATCCAAAACAGCCTGATAAGTTTCCTCTACCGTCATTTTATCTACCTCCAACACCAGATCCGGTGTCTGAGGTTCATCAAAAGCCGCATCAATTCCAACAATCTCCGTTTTTCCCATATTTTCCTGGTAAATGCCTTTCACGTCATCCTTTATACTGATTTTGATATCCTTTTTCAAATAAATTTCGTTATAACCGGCAATCTTCCTTCTTGCAAACTGACGCAAATTCTCTATCGGCGCTATATTACAAATAATCCCGATAATGTCATTCCGTTCCAACAGATATGCGCCAAGCATGATGCGTTTTATGTTAGCTTCCCGTTCTGCATCCGAATATCCCAAGTCCCTATCGAAAAAATCCCTTACCTCATCTCCGTCCAAAAGATAACATTTTTTCTCCAGCATTTTAAAATGTTGCTCTAATTTTCTTCCTATTGTCGTTTTTCCCGCACCGGAGATTCCTATAAGCCAAATTATCATTTATAATCCACCTTTTCCCTTCTGCCTTCCTTAAACCATATACAATTTCTTAATACAAAATATCTTCTTTAGAAATGTTACCTGATGCCTGCTTCCATGGGAAAGTATCGACAGAAGTATATTTATTTGCGCAATATGCACATAACTCCATCGGCTCTTCCAATGCATGAATCAACTCTATAGGTGTCCATTTCTCATCATATATGTCAAATCCATTCACTTCAGGAAATGTTTTTCCAAACTTTTTATTAAAATAATCCACATATAAAGAATCTACACAACGGCTGATTCTTCCGTTCCTCAGCCCCATGACATATCCGCATAAGGCTGTCATTTCCCTCGGATCAAATTTGGGAGTAGCACTAAACTTTTTAAAAAATTTCTGTACCCGCTTAACACTCGCCTTTATTCCCGTACTTTTTATGAACTTTAACATTTCGTCCAATCGATGATGCATAGGCGGATACAATGATATCGCTATTCCTATATCATTTCTTTTTAAACACTCTATAAGTTCCGGAGAACTTGAACCCAATAATAAGCCATTCGTAACCATTGTAATATTTGTATAAGGATAAATTTCTCTTGTAATTTGCAGCAAATGAATAAGATCAGGATGAAGCAATGGTTCGCCCCCAAGTACGGATATATTGCATATATCCGGAACAAGTTTATGCAATTGCCTTAAATCTCTTTGATATTCCTCATACCCTACTAACACTTCCCCTTCTACAAGCTGTGAATTATGACAGCACAACTCACAGTTTAAATTACAATGATCCGCAATATGTATGTCTAACTGAAAAATCTGCACACATTTTTGATATGGAATCAGTAGATTGCCGTCATCCGGAATACCGGTTACTAATGTCTTATTTGGAATTAAGTATACATCCTCATCCCTGATTCCTAATTGAATGCATGTTTCTATCATATCCTGGACAGTTCTTTTATGATATGCTGTTGTTATTATTACCCCCCCCCAACACACCATTTTCATATAATTCTTTCAGCTTATAAACGGAAATGACATCCATATCGTCAATCTTTGTGCCAATCTTTTCAAATCGCTGATCTTCCACATAATATAAAACCCTATGATTACTATGCCGTAAAATAAGCCTTCTTACATACCTGCTTTTTTCTCCTGCCCCAAAACATGCTAAATCCATCAGTCTCTCCCTCCACTGTCCTATCATGTCTAAATAAAATCTACTCTTTCTGACTGTTCTGCTCATATTTATACCAATCTATTGTTTTCATTATCCCTTCCTCAAAGGAATAAGAAGGAGCATATCCTATATCTGCCTGTAGTTTTGATATATCCGCCTCCAAATGCATTATCTGCGTTTTACCATATGGCTTTTTTCCTATCCCCAAGGGCAAATTGGGGTTTATGTTATCGCGGATTACCGTAACATATTCTCTGATGCTTCTGGGATTTCCGCTTCCTAAACAATAAGTACCGCTGTTCTTTCCTTTTTCTGCAATCAGCAATAATGCATGCACTGCATCTTCTGTATATAAATAATCCCATATCTGCTCACACGGCGTTAATTCCGGTTCCTGTCCTGCCAGTAATGTCCGTATTACATATGAGGTAAAAATATAGTCATTTTCATATGGCCCATATACTGCAAAAATCCTAACCCAATTACAGCGCATACCATTTTGTCTGCAGTATTCCATGACAAGACGGCCTGCCGCAAGCTTTGCTATGCCATATAAGGTATCCGGCCTTTCTTCTGACAATTCATTCACTTTCTTATTCAGCGGACCATATTCCGCTTGGGAACCTGCGCCAATAAATACTTTACAGCCCGCCCTTTGGGCAAATTCAGCCGTTTTTAAAGTGGCAAGGATATTTTCTTCCTGCAGAAAAGGATTTGCCCGTCCTGCATCGCCTGTATGGGTCCATGCTAAATGAAAGCATACATCGTATTTCTTCTCTATATGTTCCGATAATTTATCAATTTCAGTAATCTCGCATTCCTCTATCCCCACTAAATCATGCACCGGTATATTCTTTCTGTTAGGCGTACCGGGGCGGATAACAGCCAGCACGCCAACATTTTCCCTTATGCACTCCCTTATCAGCATCACCCCTAATGGCCCGCTGGCACCTGTTATTATAACATTCTTAATCTGTTCATTCATCCTGCTCTTCTATCTTCTCCCAATCAATCGGTATAAAATCTTCCTTCTTATGCAGTAAACGCTTTCCATATAAAATATCAGAAAGGAACCTCTCTTTCGGAAAACCGCATTTATACAGCCGCTCATACATATCTATTGCTGTCACATTGCCATTTTTCTTCAATTCTTCCGCCATAACCAAACGATAATTGGATGATGCGATTATTGCCGTAACCTTTCCCAACTGTCTGATGTCATCCACTGACAGAACAGGAATATCCCAATTATTAGCAGCGCATTGTTTGTTATTGTCTACAATGCAGGCAATTCTCCTCCTCTGCTCAGGGGTAAGACAATCCAAAAACATAACCGTATCCTCACCACCGCTTCGAATAACAATTCTTTCATCTGAAGATATGCTCCCTATCAGTTCCCTGCAAAATTGGATACCTTTTTGACGGGTTTCTTCCATGTCATCCTTCTCTTTTAATCGTCCATACAAGTCAGACAGCACTTTTGTAAATTTAAACTTATGGCTCATTTCTATAGTCTGCATATGGGGTTCCAATTTTCTTCTCAATGTTTCCCTTAATTCTTTGCTGCGGTGATACCCCATAAGAAATGCTCTGTTTTCCCTTATTTCATAACATAATTCCACGCCACAGTTACACAGAAAAAAAGCAGTTCCTTCCTGAACAATACCCCAATACCCCAAATGTATCATTTCATTGAAACGTACAGGTTGATAGACTTCTTTTACATAGGCCTCGCTATAATATGGGGGGCCGCATATAATTGCATGTCCAAATACTATGCTGTCATAATACTTTTTATCATCCAAAACAAGATACTGAACTAATTTCCCTAAATCAATGACGCTAAATACTTGCCGGTTCTCGCCAACACCTAATTTGTCCGATTTGACTTTCAATATGGTATGATATAATTCTGCAAAGTTTGTGCCTGACCTAGCATGGCACCCGTGATCGCTGAAATATATTTTTCCGGCTGTCACTATCATTTGGTCATAAAACGCCATCTGCCTGTCTTCATATCCCATGGCACTGATTCTCTGTGAAAACACCCTCCTTTCCATATCCGCATCCTGCTTGCAAAACAAACCATGTAAGGGTAGATATTCTTCTCCGTCTATATCTCCGGACAAAAATGGTGTATGACATCCCATTAAATGAACAATTCGGAACGCCGGCTCCGTATCCTCAGCCATCTCGCAAAGCATTTGCCAGTAATTCTCTGAAGATACAATGCTTATATGCCGGTCTCTTGCGATGTTCCTGACATACTCATCATCAAAAATGCCCTCCAAACCATAATACTTGAATTTCCAGCCTTCCTGCTTTAGACAGTCAATTAAATAACAGTGATTCATTAATTCCTTATACTTAAATTTCCTTGACTCTAAAGGCATCTCATGGCCAAAGAAAGAACTTATCACTCCCCCCGTCGTATCTACCGTTGTAAACATATTCCTATACACCATGCATTCTTTATCTAAGGTATATAAGTACGGCATTTCCCGGTCTTCACCGTATGATAGGGCATCTATCCAATACAGAATAATATCCTTTTTGTCTTGTTTCTCTATCGTCTGCCTAATTTCTTGTAATAATGCTTTAATCTCAGTCAAAAAATCCTGATACTGCACCGCACTTTCCGGAAACTGCTCAGTATACTTTTGAATAAATGCTTCTCCGTTAACAAAATCCTTCATAAAAAAGCAGTCAAAAATAACCTTCTCCAAATAGTACTGCTGCATTGTTTCAGACTTGGCTAAATAGTATTTTCTTTTATCATAGAAAAGCATGCCATAATTACACTCATAAAACGTATCTGCCGATGCCTTCCCTTTTTCATCAAAATATGTACCATCCGCTACTTTATAAAAGTCATGGCTTAATTCCAATCCGTTCTCTATAAAGTAGTCATATAAGTCAAATACCTCAATACCATTTTTCTCTAATTCTACGCTGAAACGGATATGATCGTTATAACTAATTAAGAAGACCTTATCTTTTTCAATTTCTTTTATATCTTCTATGCATTTGTCTAAAGCTAAAAATGTATCATTGTCATAAATATATGAAGCATATTTAATATCTTTGGGGATATGAATCCGGAAATTCTCATAGTCACCCCTTTTATCCGATAAAATTAGGATTCTACCCCCACCCGGCAAAACATTCTTCCATAATCTCTGAAGCAGGTTCTTTGCGCTAACATTCTCAAAAAACCATGGATGATGTAAATCAATATTATTTTTATGAATAAGGCTTTCAAATTTAAAATTATAATCCATACTTCATACCCTTCCTAGCTAAAACAATAGCTGATTTCATTGCCGGCAGTTCCATCTGCCGCAGAAAATGAAATTCTTTACAGAAATCAGACTGGCACATGCGCATATAATTTTTCCCATTGATATTCAATGACATATTCCGGATTGGCATCTAAAATCAATTTTGTCAGTACTTCCTTGTCATCCGGCAGATGATAAGTGCAAAGCGCTAGTTTTGGTGCAAATCTTTTCAAAGTATTTTTAGCCCCTATTAACATATTCCGCTCAGAACCTTCTATATCGGCCTTAATGAAGTCAACCTTTTTTAATCCTTTCTCTTCTACAAACCGGTCAATAGTTATCCCTTTTGCTTTTTTCTCTACCCATGCTGATTTCCCGGCTCTGTCCAGCACCGTACTCCCTCCAAAATCATGCCGTTCTTCAACCACTTCATAAAAAGAAATTTCCCCGTCTACATCACTTGCAGCGCCCTGTACCACTTCAATTCTTCCGTTATACAAATCTGCTGTTTTCTGCAAATAATCTGCAATGAATTTAACTGGCTCAAATGAATAAACATTGCACCCTATCGTTGCAGCCGCTGCTGAGAACAAACCAATATTTGCCCCTAAGTCAAACACTACGTCTCCACATTTTATATCTACGTCATGATAACAATAAGGACCTTCTGTTCTTAAAAAAGAAAAATCATTAAATACATGAGGCGCAACCAATTCTCCGAACTCTCCCAAAAAGAAACTCAGATAATTATGGCTCTCCTTCCATGGGTTATTAAACAAAAACTCCTTCAATTTAATATAATCCCCCGATTTATCCAAGACAATCTCCTGCTCCTCGCACATAGCCTGAAATCTGATTTCCCGCAATGCCATATTTACGGGTTCCCAATCTTCACAGCAATATATATTTTTATATTTTCTTTCCAACAGCCGGTGATATACTGCTTCTGTGGCAGTTTTATTCAATGCAATAATCACACACACTTCATCCGGCTTATACGGAACCTCTGATAAAGTATAATCCGGTAACTGTGTATATCTGTTAGTTTCTTTTGGATATTCATCGCTTCTTACTATCGCTTCTATCCTAAAATGCAATGCATCTACCAAAGTCTCTTCACATAAAAGCCCTTGATTCCCATTCCCGTACAGCAAAACTTTGCGGTCACTTTCCAAGCACTCCAACAGCCCTTCCGGTATATCCTTATGCCTCTTCATAATGCCTAAATACTTATTTTCAGAGTTTTTCACCGCCACTTCTTCAAATATCTCACTTTGCAACATATTTTTCTTGTCTGGCATTTCATTTGTCATAACTTTTCCCTCCATCTATTTTATAGATTTCATCCATTCCCTGTTCACCGGCATTCTCTACCAACTCTATGCTTGGATGGCAAAACCGGCAAGCCTGATAATACTCTTTATGAAGTAAATCTTTAATCTTTTTCGCTAATTCTTCACTTGTTCTTCTTTTGTCCAAGTTAACACTGTCTTCTGTATCCTGTACAACCCCCAAGCTATACATTGTATCGCAATGCTGACAGGCATAAAGCCTTCCGGCTTTAATAACCAATGTTTCCGCACTATCCCTTTCCATCGTACCAATATTACGGAAATTTGCACATCTTCCTTTTTTTTGTATCAGCTGCTCTTTATTTAAGCCATTGTCGCCAAGAATCCCCGGCTTTCTCCATTGAGGCGTATCGTTATGAACTATTACATTTAAGCCTAATTGCTGTAAACGTTCAATATTATTCTCCCTAATTTTAATCAAGTTTTCCGGCAAGGCATTATTATAATTGGAAACGCTTATTCTAACATTATCAAACTTTAGCCGCTGCAATACTTTATCTGATTTAGAAAATATCCCATTTGATATTACCTCAATAGTGCCTACATTTTTTTTGCTTGCCATTTTTTCTACGATCACTTCTATTTCCGGATGTAAAAAGGGTTCTCCTCCAAAGGGCACCATCCTCTTTACATAACTGGCCGCCTCACAAATTACATCCACGTTTCTCAATATCTGCTCCGTATCAAAATGGATTCTTTTTTCCTGCGGATAGCTGTTTGTATATATATAGCAATATTTACATGCCAAAGAACATTTCTGCGTTAAGTACACATCTAAGGTATTAATTAATACTTTTTCTTTCTTATCATAAGTGCGGCTCATTACGTTATTTTGTCTCTTACATGTGGCAATATTGCACTCTTTTCTGCTGTAGCATTCCCTTATGTCAGAATTATCCACTGATACCGGACAAAGTAAAGCCTGATAAACATATACCCCTTCCATATATTGTATATTTTCTTCTGCCAATATTTGATATAAGCGCGGAATAACAAATGCATTCGTAATGCAGAAGACAACCAACAATCCTTCTTTGCTTCCTATATCCTTTAACGGCTCCCTCACCGGAACTCCATTACACTCCTTCACCGTCTCATACCTTGCATCCCAATAGGCATCTATCATTATTCCATGCTCAATTAAACATTTACCTAATGTACTGCCTAAATTTCCGCTTCCCCAAATGATTACCCGTCTATATTGCCGTATTAGCCACAGGCAATCCTCTTTCTGAATTACATCTCCTCTTTCCGCATCTTTATAAAAACCATATTCCTTAACCATTATAAGGTTTCTCCTTTACCGAATTCTGGCTGCACATATTTCTATTCCGTATGCCTCCAAATACTTAATAGACTCATATATTTCCCCAAAAAATGCCTCGCTCGCAATAATTATTTTGGTAATTCCCAATTCCCTGATTTTTTCCGGCGCATATGTCACATTCCCTTCCAACACAGATTCCTTTCCCCACTTATCAGGATTTGAGTCAAAAAAGAAAATAGGGAAGTCAATCCTGCCTACTACCCGCTGATACATGTCCAAAAGTCTTTTAGCAAACGGTCCGGCAGCATAAATTCCTAATTTGCCCCCCTCTCCTATTGTGAATAATTCTTGCAGCCTAGGGGCAACTTGATCCAGATATTGCTCTGCAAATCCGTTTATTCTCTCTATCCGCTCAATAATCGGCAGATGCTGCGTACATTTTTTTTCACATAGCCCACATTTTCTACATGCAAAAGAAACCTCTTCCGTATACCGCCATACCTCATTCATATATCTCCGAAATTCAGCCACGGAATTATCCGTCAAAACATATTGGTTATATGCAAGCATTAATTGATTAATCTTTATATTCTGCGGACAGCCTGCACAGTAATTACAGCCAGTGCACAAAGTATCAAATTCCTTTTCAATCTTTCTTTTTATAAAATCTATCTTTTCATCAGTAAATTTCTGTATTTCTGTAAAGCAGGCAGCATTTTCATTTATTTCCTGTTCACTTACCATTCCGCTGAGAACGACACTTATTGCATCCTGTGAAGCATTGAACAGCAAAGCGGCCTGTGCAAGTGTCTGATTTTCTGCATTTCTGATGAAATTGAACTTTTGAGGATTTTGCGGAATGACACCGCCATAAAGCGGGTTCATGATGGCAACTCCCAAACCTTTCCGCTGCGCTGCAAGTAAACCTCTTTCCCGATATTTAAAGTTTATTGCATTATACCCAATGGTTATTCCTTCAAATAAGTCATCTTCCAAAATTCTCTCCAATTCTTCACCTGTACAGTGAGACGAGAATCCTATATGCTCTATCAGCCCTTCTTCTTTTGCTTTTAAAGCTCCTTCATAGGGTCCTCCCGGCTTTATCACATCCAAATATTGATCGTAGTTCAGAATGCCCCACATATTATAAAAGGTAATCTTTTCAAGCCCCAGCCTCTTCAGTGATGTCTCCAACCTTCTGCGCAGCGCATCTGCCGTCGGATCCTGCGTAGATGATGATTTTGTCGTAACATATACCGGAGACTTCATTTGCCTCAAAGCCAATCCAAGTATTTCTTCCGCCTTCCATCCGCAATATGTGGGTGCCACGTCAAAATAATTAATGCCGCATTCCCATGCTTTCACAATAACATCTGCACATCTCTCCATTCCTGCCGGTGTATTATACTCTTGGGGCTGAAACCTGGACACTCCCATGCCTAAAGCAGACACCATTTTTCCTGTTTTGCCAAACTCTTTATAAATCATGGATATTCACTCCTTAATCTCTAAAACTGAAAACTTACTCTGGGCGGTATCTCACTTTTAACGACAAACAAAGTCTCCAATGTTTCTTCATAATTTCCTGCCAATACCGCCTGCCTCAATTGTAAAAATCTGCTGTCATTCTCAATGTCCAGATTCATCATCTCCGCAAATATTAATATATCCTCTGCTTCCTCAATGGCTCCCTTTTTCAGTATTTGCACCGCATACTGTAAAGCCATAATCGATAAGCAGTTATATGCTGAATACACTGCTTCTTTCTGAACATTCAATGAGTTTTTCGTCGAGAAAACCTGTGTTTCTATCGCATAAAAATTTCTTTTTATGAAGAAAGACCATTCTATCAATTCCTTTTTCATATCTTGCGCTTCAGTATAAATACAGCCTCCGGTTTCTTTCATGTAACCGTTCGCCTCATTCCTGTGATACGCTGCCGACAGCCAATCATGACTTTTGACCACCACTTCGTAATACGGAAGTTTTACAGTCAATCCAATTGGCAATCCCCGGTGGAATATTAACACTTTATGCCCGATGCCGCTCTTATAATATACATCCTCACATAACTTTGTAATGACACAATTGGACGTAAATATCGGTGTCTGGCTTTTGATTGTTTGTCCATCCCAGATATCCGTCTCATATATAAGGCTGCCTAACGATTCTTTCAGCCGCAAAATCATGTTTGCGTTCTTTATTAAATCGGGACAGATAATATCCCCCGGTTCCAGAATCATGCTGCTTCCCACTTCCGCATACCGCAGATGCCGAATCATCCGTTTCAATAATCTTCCCTTTGTAGTAGGTTTCTTTTCCCTGATTACGGAAATTAACTCTGGATATTCAATCTCATAATCTATTAAACGCGAATAAGTGTCATTCTGCGATGCATTGTCAATGATAAGTATACGGAGCAATTCTCTCTCTACAGTCTGCTTTAACAGACTGTCAACCGTCCGCCTCAATTTATCCAAATCATTGTTTGCAATAATTAAAATATAAGTGCAGGCTTCATTCTTCATATTGTATCCTCCATCAGGACATAATTCTCAGGCGGTTCATAATTTCTTTTTCTAAAAGCATAATTGCTGCTTTTCTTATATTCATCAACTTCCACGGAAGCCCCTCTTTTTTCCTGAAGAATCGTCCAACATTTCTGGTATTCTTCATCAGAAATAATCCCTCGATCCGCAAATCTTATGAATAATAGATATCGTTTTGCCAATTCGTAATTTTCCCGTTTCAAAAAGACCTTCGCAAAGCCTAAACATTCCTTGGCAAATCGCTTAATGGCTACCTCTATTCTCTCTGATACGCGAGGATAGTCATTCAATTTCGCCCATTCTTCAAAACTTTTTGCAGTATGATATAATGCTATCGGATGATAAAAGGTTTCAATGATACGGCTTGTCTCCGAAGTAGTTTCAGGCATCCTTATCAATGCCATTTTCTCGCGGATGTAAGCATAATCTGATACCATCGCCAATCGAAACCATTGTTCTCTGTCAATATTCAAATGATCGCTCTGCGTATCATGTTTTCCTGCCCTGACAAATGCAGATGTACGAATCACTGCCTGAGCAGACTGTCCTATATCTGTCAGTGTGAATATTGGAAGGATTTCCTCCCCATTTACCCGAAAACTACAATTGAAAAAGGGATCTAGTTCTGTTATTCTTCCATGTTCATCAATATAATCCCTTTCTCCGTGCACAAATCCTATTTCCGGATATTCTTCCATAATTCGTACAGCTTTTTCCACAAAATCAGATTTCAATATGTCGTCTGCACATAAAAGCACGAAATATTCTCCACTGACACTATCGTCCAGAATATCATAATTAAAATTATATATATTCTGCGGATTCTTATTTACAACCACTCCCTGATCTATATACTTTTTAACTACAGCAATAGAATTATCCGAAGATGCATTGTCATTGACAATCACTTCTATATTCGAATATGTCTGATTCAATGCACTATTAATTGACTGATCCAAATACATAGAATGATTATAATTTGGTATAATGATACTGACTAATGGTTTACGCTTCATCTCACTGTACTCTCCTTCTGAATACTATTCTCCTGACAACACTTCATCAGCTTCTTTCACATTTCCACACCGTATTCCTTCGCAATTCCAAAAAATGTATTCCCTAATATATTCCTTCATATCCATTTTCCCTGATATCAATTTTTTGCTATCGTTATTACGAATATTTTCAATATCCCATTCCAATTCCAATGCTTCCTTGACACATGGATATACTGGCATTTCTTCCTCACTGATTTCATCACTTGAATGCTGAAAATCAGAATCCATCTCTAAAAAAAACAACAATCTTCTCACTATTTCTTCTAATACTATATTGGTCGGATGCCTTGTATCGAAGAAAATCTTTTCCGCTTTATATTTATCTAAAATAAAATCCACAATTTTAATGTCCCAATTCAGCTCTCTTTTGCTTATTTTAAAAATATACTTATTGAAATTTGAAATAATAAACTCTTTTTGATAAATGTCTTTTTTTAACTCTTTTTCTATTTGTGTACAGTCTATGTCCCCTCGCGCTGCTAATTTATCAATGTTCATATCTGACTCCGGGAAAACATTTCGTTTCTTTTTTTTATCCTTGTTTAATTTGGCTTGAGGGAAAAAACCTCCCCCCAAACCGAATAAATTAGGAATTACGACAATCTTGCATGTTGCGGGAACACTCTTTTTTATATACTCACATGACAACTTATATCCATATGCATTATCTGCCTGAATGTCTTGAGTAATTAATAAATCGCAATGTCTAAGTGCCGATTCCCTTATTGCTCTCTCTGTATTCATATGTATTTGAGGATTTTCATATAAAGTATATTTCCTTTTAAAATCTTCGGAACTATTCAGACACTGATCCCAAATTCTTCTGTAACAATTCCCATGTATTAATGCAACCTTTCTATTGTAAAATTCCCAACCAATAAAATCTTCGAATTCATCTAATCCAAAATCCTCTAACTGATTTCTGATTGGTTTATAATCCTCAATTGTAATAATTATAAAATATTTACTAACATTCTGCTTCTCCGGCAGCAACACTGTAATCCCGTGAAAAGAAGTTTCAAAGCAGTTATTATCGAAGCATACTTTTATATTTTCTCTTTTATCACATGTATAGTAGAATCTCTCGCCACGAAACCCGATGCCAAATAATGCAAGAGGTTTATTTTTTATATTAAACAAGCCATACCCTCCCAATTAAATATAATGGCTACACACGATATCTCTCATCAAAACCTTGTTCCCCGGCAATAGGCGTTATCTCTCCTTGCTTTTCTTCGCAATGCCGGCATGTTGAAAAACACTTCCTCCCATATAATTCTTCAACAGCAGCTACTAATTCTTCTGAAGAATATTTATCTACTTCAATATAATCTTCTTTATAATCACTTACTCCTAAAGTATGTACCGAACATGCCATTCTACAGGGATAAAGTCTTCCGTTAGCTATTATCATAGATTGCTTTATTTTATTTCCCCTGCCTTTTCGGAAATAATCACATCCCTTCTTTAATCTTTCCATTTCTTCTATATTCAAATGTTTATCATGGAAGGTACGCGGCTTAATCCACTCAGGCGTTGCGTGATGCAAAAATGGATTTAATCCTAATTCTTGCAGTTTCCTATAATTATCGTCCCTTACGGCCAATTGCTTTGCAGTTATAGCTTCCTCGTAGTTTGAAAATTCAATTCGAAGATTTTTATAATCAAGAGTCTTCAATGCTTCCTCTGACTGCTTATAAATTCCATTTGAAACAATATCAATAATTCCGATATTGGGTTTCTGAGCCAGTCTCTCAACAATCTTGTCAATATTCGGATGTAAAAAAGGTTCTCCGCCATATACTACAATCCTCTTAATATATACACATATTTCCGACAACCGATCAATATCCGATAATATTCGGGAAGTTTCAAAATCTAATCTCCTTTCCTCTGTATAACTGTTCATATAAGCAATGCAGTATTTGCACTTTAAAGAACACCTCTGAGTAATGAATAAATAGCCCGTTTCCAACAATATTTGGTTTGGATTATAATATTTTTCAAAAATCAGGCTGTTCAGCTTATTGCAAGTGTCCACATTGCACTCTACACGATTGCAGCATTCTGTTATATCATAATTTTCCAAACTCTGTGGGCATATCAATTCTTGATACACTTTCATGCCGGCAATATATCCGTACCCTCCGTCCCGTAACTTTTTAATAGAGGCTTGTTGTATCAGCCCACTTGTTACACCAAAAATTACCAATGCCTTTTCCTCTTTCTGCTCATCGCAGAAAGGCTTGTATACAGGATAATCATTACATGTTTTTACATTATCTGCCCGCAAATCCCAATAGCAATACAACGGAAGCCCCCGTTTCAATAATTCTCTTCCTAAAACAGTGCCAAAATGTCCTGCTCCCCATATAATAATCCGAGAAAACTGTGACAGAAATTTTATCATAATTCCCTCTCCTCTCTTAAAAAATGAAACAGTCCCGCGGCGGCTCAACACTGCCTTTTACTATTTTTTCTCTTATTCCTTGCATTGAAGTTTCATTCTCTATTGCTTTCTTAATTAAAATGTATGCTTCATCCTGCACAATATCTAAACACATCATTTCAGCAAACATCAGACACTGTTCCGCCAATCTAATATCCCCTGTTTCTTCTGTCCTTATTGCGTGTAAGAGTGCATTTTCTGCAATACACTTATATGCGGCTTCCATATCCGCCCAATCTTTTTTCTGCCGTTCCGTATAATTAGCCACTGTTTCCGTCATATAAAACTGCGATTTTAAAGAATATGCCTTCGTCATTAAATCAAACATCACATCATCCGGAACCCGTTCCATCATATATCCAAAACTTTCGGTCAGGTAAGCAATTTTTCCTTCGCTTGGAAAAGCCGCCCCCATCCAGTCATTCCTGTCAATTCTTTTCTCCATATCCACAAGCCTTTCCAGTGCTCCCGGCTGCAGTCCACGAAACATAGCTTGAACTTTGGCTCCAATCCCGGTATTGAAAAACAACCCATAATTCACCTCTTTATCTATAATACAATTATCCGTAAATATGGCTTCCTGCTTCTCTAGGCTCTTATCAGTATGACAAATATCAATATTGGAATATACCGCCTCAATTTCACCATTCATATGCATTAATCCAATGGCTTTTTCAATAAATCCTGAATACACCCGATCACCTGGATGAAGGAACATGGAAAAATGTACAGGCGAAAATCTCAAATAATTACTTGCCTGTTTTAACAGCCTTGCCGGTTTTGTAGGTCTGTCCATACGGTAAACACTGACCAAGCTAGGATATTCCTGAATATAATCTAAAATTTTTTCATAAGAACCATCTTTTGAAGCATTGTCCATGAACAGCACCCGCATTTCGGAACGAGGATACGTCTGCCCTAAAATTCCCTTCATTGTGTCGTCTATCAGTTCCGCTTCATTATCAACAAATACAATGAAAAAAACACTATAAGTTTTGAACATATTTACACCTCTTCCAAAAGCTGAAATCCTGCCGGAGGCTCATAGCTTCGTTTATGAAAAGCAAAATTGCTTGTTTTACCATACTCTGTTATATTGTCTGATCCTGTGTCTTTCATCTCCCACGTCAAAAGCAGTTCTTTATATTCCTCAGTCTCTGCAATCCCTTCATCTGCAATGCTCATAAAAAGCAAATATTTCCTGGCTAAATCATATTTTTGTTGTGTCAGAAGGGATCTAGTCATAGCCATACATTCTTGTGCTAACTTTTTCATTCCCTTTTCTTCCCGTTCAACTACCTCCGGATAATCCCGCAGTCTCCCCCAATGCACAAATCCTTTGAGGGATACATATAAGGCAATAGGATGATAAAAACTGCCCACCGTAATAGATGTCTGAGATATGCCGGACGGAACACGGATATTGGCGGCTATATCCTGCATATACGCATAATCCGCATTCATGCATAGCCGAAACCATTGTTCTTTATCAATATTCATATGATCATGTTCCGTATCATGCGCACCGGCCTGCTCAAATGCAGAACGACGTATTAATCCTTGGGCAGACTGTCCCACATCCGTCAACATAAATATAGGCAGCATATCCTTCCCTTTGGCTATAAAGCTACAATTAAAAAAGGGATCTAACTCAGTAATTTTTCCGTTTTCATCTATGTACTTACGTTCCCCATGGACAAACCCTATTTCTTCATGTTCTTCCATAATTTTTACTGCTTTTTCAATAAAATCACTACACAATACATCATCAGCGCATAAAAGTATAAAATATTTCCCTTTTGACCGTTCATACACTACCCTGTAATTACTATTCAATATGTTTTCTGCATTTTTATTAATGATAACTCCCTGCTTTAAATATTGTCTTGCTACTTTTATAGAAGCGTCCGTGGAACAATTATCATTAATTATTACTTCTATATTAGAATATGTCTGACTCAATGCGCTCTGAATTGCCTGATCCAAGTATACAGAATGGTTATAATTCGGTATAACAATGCTGACTAACGGCTTATGTTCCATCCTATTTCACTCCCCATCTGCATATTGCTCACCTGGCAGAACCTCATAAGTTTCTTTTATATTCCCGCACCGTGCTCCACAGCTTTCATAATATGGACGGTTCAGCAATTCCCTTATTTCTTCTCTTACATTTTTCGCCTCATCCAAAACAATATATTGATTCTCAGCGGAAAACCACCCTGTCTTGCTATATGCTTCCACTGTCGGACAGGCATAAAAAATGCCATTGCTTACAGATGGACCCATATTGCATCGTGATTTAACCCACGATAAATATTTGGCCGATGTATCAGGCTGCTCCCTAAGTTCCTTAGTTATATTATTCCAAATGGGAACCGTTACATTACAATTAACCCCTGCTCCCTTTACCTTTTCTACATTTTCATCAAATAACCTTTTTTTCTTTTCATCCAACGTTGCCGTATAATTGGAAAAATTAATCTTTACCCGCGGATTCTTTATTCTTCTCAGTTTTTCCAGTGGCATACTACAGATTCCATTAGTGGTTATGGAAATAATTGCCACATTTTTTTTCGTAAGGCAATGTTCTATGATTTCAAATATATCCGGATGGATAAATGGTTCCCCGCCTATAATAGAAAAAGTGCCAACTGCATCTATATTATCCATGCATATATCAATATCTTTCTTAATCCGTTCCAACGGATAATCCACATAATTCTCCGGTGCATTTCTCTTAATCGTACCTACCAACTGCCCACAGTTAATGCAATCCAAGGTACATCTATGTGACACAATAAACTCCAATACATGCACAGAGATTAAGTCATTCTTTTGGGGAGCAACATCATTCTCTAAAATCCTAAGATATTTTTTGCATGTATTAAAATTACAAATGCTGCTGTTCGTACATTGAATTACATCCAATGGCTGACCAATATACATCTCACACCCAATTCCTTCATAAACTCTCATCCCGAACAGTCTATGGGAATATCCTTTCTCGGAAAGTTCAATTTCCTGCCACTTATGCCCCCTTGTTCCGTTTACAATTCCGATAATTACCATAGTTTTCTCTGGATCATAATCTCCCGAAAAGTTCTCTATTACCGGAATTCCATTACAAGTACTCATAACTTCATACCTAGCATCCCAATAAGCCGAAATCCGAATCCCTTTATCCAACAATTTCTTCCCTAAAGCAGTGCCTAAATTTCCGGCTCCCCAAATTATTACATTTTCAAATTCCTGCAGGTAACTAAGAAATCCTGCTTCATCTACCTTCTCCCCTGCTTCCGCATCCCGATAAAATTTTTCTATATCAAACATTCACTCTACCTCTTTCCCATATTTTTTCTTTAATTCATCCGCATAATTGCTAATATCGTCTTCGGGGAAAATACGGAAGTCATTAATCGTGCACTCCTCACAGAATTTACATACCTTATCCCTTCCGTCCAGCATCTGCCGCCGGAATTCCATATATCCTTCCCCATTCCAAATATCCACCAGACTCCGGTGATTGCAGTCATCCAATATCCTTGGATAATAAACCGCATAACACCCCACAATTTTTCCGTCCGGATTAATCTGCATCGTATAAAATGCCTGCGGGCATACTTTCACATGCTTCATTGGCAGCCCAAACTGCGTCTTCATATTCTTGGCTTCATACAAATCATCGTTATATGCCACGTCAGGAAAAATCGGTACTGTATTTTCAATGCCAATGGTATCGCATATATCTCCAAAAATATCAAAATAACGCTTTTTATCCTCTTCCCCGTCCAAAGCAATATCCACAATCTTCAAATACATCTGCGTATCTACCTTATGCTCATAAAAATATCGGATATTTCCCACAAATTCCTCAAAATCAAGCTGAACGCCGCAGACATCATAATATTTCCCAGCACTGGTTCCCTGAAGTGATATAACCAACCGATCAAGCCCTGCCGCAATCAGTCCGTCCGACATCTGTTTTGTCAGCAGCGACCCGTTTGTCAATACTTCCACTGTATTGGCAACTTCTGCTTCTTTCGCCTTTTTTACCATAGATACAATATCCTTGTGCAAAAGCGGCTCTCCCATGCCCACAAAGCGAAGCGTCTTTATTTTCTCCGGAAATTGCTTCAATTCGTCAATACATTTTTCATATAACTCATATTTCATTATCGGCCATTCCGTCACAAATTTTCTGTCCTGCTTCGGAATCGAATGATGGCAGTACTTGCATGTAAAATTACAAGCATATATCGGAAAAAACTGAACTACATAAGGTGTGGATAAAGGCAGGCTTTCCGCCAAATTATTCCTCTTTCCCCCCGGGGCTTCACTGTTTAATAATCTTGCCTTCATCTGATTACTTCTCCTTTAATGTTTCATGAAAAGGAATTTTCGTTACAGCCTCTTCTCCAAATACCTCATCGGAATTAACGGGCAATTCATGATTGTACACACATTTTTCAATATACTTACATATAAAATCTTTATCCTGTGCAATGGTGCAGACATCTACATGTTCGCCGAAATATTTTATATTGAACCCTCTTTCAATGATATCTTTTAACGGCTCATTAAAGATATTCCCAATCGAAATATGGATATACGGACACGGCAGGACATCCCCATACTGTGTGACCGAAAACATACCCTTCACCGCGATACATCCCATTTCCAGACCATACCCCGGCGTCAGGTGCGAATAGACATGATATTTCTTTTCCAATGTATTAAAAAACTTTAAATCTTCATCATCAATCATAATATCATATTGTCCTTCCCATGCGCCCACCGGCTTGGCAAAGGATACAAATACACCGATATTCATATTATTAAAATACTCTATAAAGCGGATAAACTCCTCCGTATAAAGCCTTTGCTTTGTCACCACCGTCTGGATAAAAAGATCTAAGCCGGCTTCCTGACACGCTTTCACCGCATCCATAGTATGCTTATAAGATCCTTCATATGCCCGGAATGCATCGTGGCCTTCTTCCTCCAGATTGTCAATGGATAACTGCACCCGGTCAACGCCGATTTCCTTCAGATGCTTTGCTCTTTCCAAATCCAAAAACCATCCGTTCGTGTCTACATTAATATAAAACTTCTGCGGATCTATCGCTTCCACAATCTGATCAAAATCTTTAAACACCAATGGTTCGCCGCCTGTGATCACAAATCTTGCCAGCCCCAGTTCGTCTGCCTGCCTAGCCAATTCCCTTACATCATCCACATTCATGGAATGATTGCTGTTCAATCCACGGAACCGCTTAATGGAACAGTGTGTACAATGAAAATTGCAGGCATAATTATACTGCATCTGAATAATCGCAATAGATTCCCCTCTTTTTATCTTCTCTTCGAATTTCTGAATTTTTTCATAAACATACGGCTTTTTTTCCTTCAGGCTGTTTCTTTTATTGCTCTCTCTTTCTGTCAATACACTATCACTCATCTTCTCTTCTCCTTTTTATAAATTTGTTATTTTTTGGAATAACTCAACCGCTTCCGCTATGTTGTTCACGCCAAATTGCCGGGCATCTAATACAAGCCCCCCATTATCGCTAAATCCTGTTTCGTACCCTGTTTCGGCAAGTTCTTCTTCCCCCGTCCAATATAATTTCTCTGTTGCCGCCGGATACAGCACTTGATCATACCACATGCCCAATTCATCATCCAGACACCAAGCATTGTAGTGCAGTTTTTCTAATATCATAATATAATCCAGCGCTTTCCTGCTCCTGCATCCCGTCAGAATCAGAAACGTTTTCTTAAAATCATGTCCTTGTATGATCTTGTTAAGTTCCTCCCTAAAGCAGTCTTCTGCATAATCCCTAAAAAATTCTGACCAGAATAAACCTTCTGTAGAGGCTATGACTTGAAATGGGAGTTCCGCTTTTACTGGTGTAAATCCATACCCTCTTGGTGTCTCAGCCTTTAGCTTATTGATTAATTCAACATTATTCTTGGCAGCAATTGCCATATTGGCACCTAACGACTGATCTGCCATCCCCGCTATTGTCAAGGGGTATTTCAAGAATAAAAAATTATCATTTAAAGCCAAACCTTTAATCGCCATATTAATGTCCTGTGTATATCCGTCCAGTATTTTTCCCGTTTTATCCAAAATATCCTTTAAATATTTCCGTCTAAATGCGGTATTGATATAATATAAAGGAATTCCATATATCAAAGTTCCATTTACGTCAGCCTGACTCTTTAAAGTTTCTATTCCGTTTACCAGGCTCTCTTGATAACAATCCTTTCTATAACTTCTTGGAACAACAAATTTCCCACTTTGCACGGAATTTGACCCTGACCATTGGAAAAATCCCCTTTCCCAGCAAACCACATTTTCATTCTTATATTGAAGGACCATCTTTTTTAATGTTTCTAAAGCCCAAGGCAGCATGCCATCGTCAGAACCTAACGGAATAATATAGGTTCCTACCGCTTTCCCATAAGCAAATTCAAAACTTTTCTGCAGAGGCAAGTCAACCGGTGTTTTATAATATTTAATCCGTGGCTCTGACATTTCATCAATTAATTGCTTAACCGCCGTATTGCCTCCCGTAGAATTGTCGGAAACAACAATTTCATACTCTTCTTTTTCGATTCCCCTTTGCTGCAATACTGTCTGTAATGTGTACCGCAACGTATAAGCTGAATTTCTTGCCGGAATAACAACAGAAAATAAACATTTGTCTTTTTTCTTCAATCCCTCAATGAAATCATATTGGTAGATGCGGCTCACATATTCCGTATAACTCCCTAAATAGCCAAAACAGATTTCATCAAAGTATATTTCCCCCCTATATTCCGATAAGCATTCCACTTGGCCTGCCATACTATTTTTCTTTAACTGCATCATAGAGAAACGTGATCCAATCAAATTATAGTAGCTATTCTTCTCAAGCATTTTTTTCAGCTGCTCCATAACCTGATTTTCATTTCCATCGGACAAACAAACAGTACATGAATTTTTCCCCAGCACTCCCAACAATTTCTCTGTCAAAGCAATTTGTTCCCCATCAAAATATTGATCTTGAATAAGCAAAAACTGATCTGATGTTCTATCACTGAATTCATACCTTAAAAATCCACAGTTAGGTTCACATCCGATAAAATAATTCCCAAAAAAGCTGTGCCAAAAAGAATCAATGCTTTTCAGCTTATCACCTATGCACAGCAGAAGCAAGCACAGAAAGAATTTAGATAAATTATACTCTGTCACAAACAGTTCCCTGAAATATTCAGTCTTATCTTCCACTGCTTTGGTTTCCCATTCCAATACCCCTTGCCTTACCAAGTCCTTTTCTCGTGCAAGTTCCTTTTCATAACAGTTCTTTGCTTCTGACAGAAAAAGTTCGTCATAAAAAATCTCTCTGCTTTCATTTGTTCCTGCCATCAATGCCATATATGTATAGTAAGCCAAAATTTTTTGCATCTTTGCCCCAAAAGAATCCCCTGCCCTCGCCTCCGTCTCATACTGTAACTGAGCAAGCAGGACTCCATACGGCCCAGGAAAATGCCAGCTTTCCTTCCCGCCAATTGTCTGCCTTACCATATCAAAATTATTTTCATGCAAATATAGAGATGCCCTGACAAATGTATAGTAATTATCAACCGGCTTATATTGAAATAAGCGGTCCAACTCCTGATGAAGTTTATCCGATGGCTCTTTCCCTATTTTACGATAAACAGCTGTTAGTTTTTCATTTATCGTTTTTCTTTCTGTTGTCATAACCCCATTCGTATCTTGCATATCACCTCTCATAATCACGGCACACTCTCAAAATCTAAAATTCGCCAGCATTTCCCCAGTTAAATAAATGGTAGTCTTTCTTGGATTCACAAACTCCCCTGCTTTTTCATAATAAGAATCATCCGCATAATGTGTCGTTGAAATTTCTTCAAACACACATCCTGTTTCGGAGCTGAAGCTATGGTCAACTCCTCTTTCCACTACCACAGTCTCCCCCTGCACCACATGGCGTATCTTACCATCACAGACCAAATCCAATGTCCCATATAATACTGTAAAAGTCTCTTCTTTCTTTTTATGCATATGCGCCGGATGCGCCTGCCCCGGAAACATTATCAATATTTTTTTACAGTACTCACGGTTAATGCAGTCAATCATAGTAACGCCTGTTTTCTCAAATTGTTCCAATCCATAATGATGGGACAGCTGACAGGTACTGTCAATCGGAATCACTACATTGCTCTTTCTTATAATTTTCATGACCCTGTAAACAATTTCAAAAATATGTTCGGTGTCATCCCTCATGATTACATCATCAAGATACAGCGGCTGATTTTTCCTTATCACCTTATCCGCTACCGTAATCGCTGCATATTTTGACATTTTGCTTGCCAATACCTGATTAGGCTGGCATGGAAATGCATAGAAAATATCATCATAATCCACTTTATCACCCGGCTGCAAATCTCTGTTTGCGAATACGCCTCGCTGCAGAGCCAGCAAATCAGCTTTTTCTTTTTCCGATGGCTCATAACGCTTTCCGGCAACGCCGCACATACGGTATGCCTGCATAGCAGCCTCCAGCCAATTGCCTACCTGTTCTGGCGTTGCGGAATATCCGTTCAAAGATACGGTATCCGTAGATACCCCCACATGTTTTTCAAAAATCTGCGCACCTTTGGCGACGGCAATTTTAATCGGTTCCATATTATCCGGAGATTCATGTGTCGAAAATCCTATATACATATCCGGATATCTGTTTTTATACAAAGCAATCTGATTCATTTCCAGATGCTCATCCGGCGTAGGATATTCTGCTATGCAATGCATCAATGCCAGCTTTATTTGCCTATGCCTGAAAAAGGAAACTACCCGGTCTATATCCGCCATATCGCTTCCTGCCGCAGAAGCGATTACCGGTAATTCTGTTTTCGCTATTTCCTCCAAAAGCGGCCAATCCGTAAAAGAGCAGCTTGCTATCTTAATCACATCATACCCTTGCTCGACCACCCGTTTCACCGACACTTCATCAAAGGGCGTACACATTGTATACATCCCCAGTGCCTCTGCTTCCTTCTTCAGTTCCAGAAACTCATCCGTGGTAAGCCTCGTCTCCTGAAAACGCTTTACATTCTTTATATCCGTCCGTTCCTTGTAATCAGGATGGATAAAGCTATCCAAATCCCGGTACTGGAACTTCACTGCAAAATCGAATTCATTTTCGTATTTCTCTGTAACTTTCTTCAATTCCCGGATAATCCGCCTGCCATGTTCCACATCTCCCTGATGGTTATTCGCCATCTCAAATGTAAACAGCGGTTTCTCAAATAATGCCATAAGTAATTCCCTCTCTTTTCATCACTTCTTACAACATGCGTCCATTATAACATATTAAATTGTAAGATATATACACCTCATTTTTCCTACATTCCCATCAATTCCCTCTCCGCTTCCCGCAGTTCCTCCTCGCTCAGGAAGGGGTATGGATTTTCCAGAAGAGCCGAGACACGTTTGCCTGTCTTGGCATCCACGCTGGAAATGCACTTCGGTATCTCGTCAAACCACAAAGACCCGACGATATCGCAAAGCACCGCCCCCTCCGTCTCCATCGCTTTCTTTACTGCCGGCCGGATATCCTCTTCTTTTTCAATCTTTACATAAGGAATGTCATAGGCATATGCGATTTTTTCCAAGTCGGGCATGAAAACGCCGCTTTGCTCATTGCTGCCCACATAAAATCCGTCGAAATTCCTGTCCTGCATAGTGGTAATCGCCGCATACCCGATATTATTGAAAATAAACATCTTTGCATCAACACCGTTTGAGACTATGGTTTCCAATTCCTGCAGATTCAGCTGGAAACTTCCGTCTCCCTCAATCACTATCGTCCGTTTTTCCCCGCTGGCATAATATGCCCCCACTGCAGACGGCAGCGCAAACCCCATGGAACCCATGCCCATGGAGGAAATTGTTTTCTGCCCTCTCTTATGGGTGAATGCAATATGCCCCGCCGTATTGCAGCGGCTCGTGGAAGATATGACAATCGTGTCATCTTCTTCGGCATACTTGGAAATTTCCTCCGTCACCTTATAAAGATTCACTTTTTCTTCCTTCTCCTGCTTCTCACCCAAAATCGGAAAACGGCTTTTCATTCTGCGGCAGCTTTCCATCCAGGCAGAATACTGCGGCAGGCTATCCTCTTCCAACAGTTCCAGCAAGGCATCCGCATATCGCCTCACATCCCCGGCCAACGGATACACATCCGTCATGGCAAGCTTCCTGATCTCATTCGCATCAATATCCACTATTACTTTCTTGGCCCGGTATGCAAAATGGCTTTCATTGAAAGCAGTAATCATATTATCCATGCGGCTGCCCAATACAATCAGGCAGTCACAGGTCTGCAGAATCAAATTGGAATATCTGGGTGCCTGAAGCCCCGGGCTGCCGAAAAACCCGTCTTCATCCGTAGCCATGAAATCCAAAACCCGCCAAGTAGCCAAAACAGGTATCTGCGTCTTTTCCACAAATTTCCGGACCGCCTGCTGCGCA
Source organism: uncultured Lachnospiraceae bacterium (assembly GCA_910586275.1). Taxonomy (GTDB): domain Bacteria; phylum Bacillota; class Clostridia; order Lachnospirales; family Lachnospiraceae; genus Kineothrix. Next base: position 25,297 of record CAJUIM010000001.1, read on the forward strand.
CCCGCAGATACCATTCCCTGTCCCACTAAAAGAAGCGGCCTCTTTGCTTCCTGCAATAGTTCCAAAGTATACTTAGCGGCCTCTGAATAACCTTCCTCCGCTTCCTCTGTCTCCGGCATATAATGGCGCAGCTGCTTTTCCTCTATTTCCGCCGACTGCACGTCAAGGGGAATGTCTATCCAGACCGGTCCCTTCCTGCCATGCGTAGCCAGATACACGCTTTTTTCCAATTCATATGCGATATCTTCCGGTTCCATAACTGTCACCGCATATTTCGTCACAGGAGCGGCCATGGCCACAATATCGTTTTCCTGCGCCCCGTACTGCCGCACCCCACGCAGACGGGCAAAATCCTCCCGCTTCACCTGTCCGCTTAAATAAATCACAGGCGTGGAATCCACATAAGCCGCAGCAGCCCCTGTCAATGCATTTGTCCCGCCAGGCCCGGTAGTGACAAGGCAGACATTGAGCCTTTCCTCATACATGGAATAAGCCTGTGCCGCTATAGCGGCTGCCTGCTCATGATGGCAGCATACATACTTTACGCCGCTCCTCCCCATGGAATCCACCAAATGCATAATTCCTCCGCCGGTCAATGTGAATACATGCCTGACTCCCTGCTCCATTAAATACTTAAAAACATAATCAGATAACTTCATGAATAAACCTCCGCTCCTATGTATAATAAAAAAGCCCATGGCAAGCAGAATTCTACCACGAACTACAATGTACAGCCTATATCCTGTCCCCCTATTTTCCACATCCCTGCACTGTTTTAAATATCATCCATGATAAATTATGCTAAACAACATTTTTATAACATAGACAGCCATGCCGCCCTCTGTCTTATGCTGCCAACAATAAAATAAGATATATATACCTTCATTTTATGTTGTTAAATACATATGCCGATATATACTCGTATTTTATATATCGGCACATTTCTTTAATTTAATTATAGGACATAGTTCAAAAATTAGCGGAATTCCCCGACTCCGGGCAATCTTATGCCATCCGCAGTCCGCCGCTGCCGGTTCTTAAGTTTTCCCGTCCCCTCATCCACTCAGCCCAGTCTTTCCCGCTCCCAGCTTCTGTCTGCCGCCTTCGCAGTCAATATTTTCTGAGACGGTGAGAAATCATACTCCTCCCGTTCTTCGAAAAATAATTTGAAAACACTTTCCAACAGCGGCGAATCGTCTGCATGGCACAGAAGAATGCCATTTTCCGTCACCAATTCGGACACATCCGCCAATACATCATACGGCTCCTCATAGTTTACCGTTCCGTTTATAAGGACAATATCGAAATATCGTTTCTGCAGCTGCAGGCATCCATAATCTCCGGCCAGATAACTCAGCTTGGGCAGCCGTTCTATACTTCCCATCCGTTCCATCCATGCCATGGATGCCCCGTCCAGCGTATGGTAAGCACAGACAAGGGAAGATTCCTCATGGAAAGAGCCCAATAGTTCTGCCAGATGGCTGCTTAGCCAACCGTCCCCGCATCCGTATTCCAAAATTCGGCACGGAGCGGAAGACCGAACCAAATATGCCGTCAGCAGCACATCAATCATTAAGACAGGCAAAGCCGTTTCCTCTTTTTCCTGCTTTATTTTCCCAATCAGCCGGAACAGCGTCTCGATCACCGCCTGATCCCTGTATTCCCCAGGACGCTGCACCGACATTCCCCCGCTGCCGGAGAGAAAATCTGTTAAGTCCAGCAGAATCCGCTCTTCTCCCTGTCGGCTATATATAAACTTGCAGTCTGTAAATGTTAAACTTCCCATCTTATTTCCCTCCCTCCTCTTCCTGCTTCGGAGGAACGGCATAAATAACCGTTTCCCAGTTCTCCGGAAAATGATAATGGCGGATATAAAAGCGGTAACCGGGACGGATTGCATCAATTAGCTTCGGAATCTCCCACATATCGCTGATGATATGATATGTGCAGACTGCCAGCTTTGGAAAATCATTTTTTATATGCCTTTTGGCACCCAGCAAAGCAGATATTTCCAAACCTTCTATATCCATCTTGATAAACGTGACTTTTTCCCTGATGTCTTCATCCAAGGAAACAATCGGCATATCCTGCGGACCATGCTGCCCGGCCATAAAACTGCCGGAAGAACCTCCTCCGTAAATAGAAAGCCAGTCCTTCCGTTCCCCTACGCCGCATGGGCGGACTGTGACATTGCCGTATCGGGCAAGGTTTTCTTGGCATATCCTGACATTCTCGGCAAACGGCTCATACACATAAATATGTTGATAGTGTTTAAATTGACGGATAAATTCCTCCGCCGTGTCCCCCGTAAATCCGCCGCAGTCCACAAATACTTCCCGCTCACTGCAGGAAACAATATCTTTATCAAAATATTGAGGATGCTTATCGTCATAGGCTGCTTTCAGAAACGTAAGTGCCGGGACCATCCGGTATGCCATCAGATTGGTAAACACCGATTGTGAAATACCGTCCCTGAGATGTGAAAACAGCCAGTCATAATGTGTAATATTTCTCTGCAAATCTCTTAATACAAATTCATAGGCTCCGCTGCCCATGCCTTTGGAATATCCCCCCATGGGATACTGCGCCAGCGTTTCCGCGGAAATATTCTTCAGTGCCGCCGCTGCCTCCAGAATCTCTTCATAACTGCATGCCCTCAGCATATAGGACATCGCAGAATAATCGGTGAGACAATTTCGGAATTCCTGCTGATTCATTGTATCCTCTCCTTCTTTCCGTCATTGGGATGCTTCAAATAACCGATCCAACAACTGCTCCTTCTTCCTGATAAGCCGTAGCTTTAATTCCGGTTCGCCGCCTGCTATGGCATCATCAATCCGCCTGTCCAGTTCCCCCACCAATGCCCGGATCTCTTCCTTCTCCATACCGTTCTCCAAAGCTTGCTCTGCTTTTGCCATGCATTCCCCGGCTATTTCCGTCCAATGCCCGTTTTCCCGCTGCAGCCTTACATTTTCCTTATCCTGCACCATGATCACACTGGACTGGCTATCCAGAATATACTCCTCACTCCCCGGAAATTCAAACCGCAGGCTGTCCTGCAGCAGCGTATGGCAGTGGGAATAATGCAGCATCATCCCTCCCCCCTTTAACAAACGCTTTGCTTCTTTTATCATATCGAACGGCTTGTCAAAATACGCAAATCCATTGATCACCACAATATCAAAATGATTGTCTCTTAGCTGTATGTCATCATAATCTGTCACGAAAAGTGAAAGCTTGGGCGGCTCCTCCACCGCCGCTACCCTATCCACCCAATCATTGCCGCTTTCATTTCCGATAGCATCACATACACAGCAAAGCTTGGATTCTCTATGGAATTTCCCAAGCAATGTGGCAATATGATAACTCATCATTCCGTTCATGCAGCCAATCTCCAGCACCTTCACCGGCAGTGGGGAACGCATTAAATACGGCACCATCAGCACATCCACCAATAGATACTCCATAAGATACTCCTCCTGCTGCCTGATCAGGTCAAGAAGAATACCGGGAATCGTCACGCTGCCCTGCAGAGAATGCAGCGGCACCCTGCTTCTGTTAGACAGAAAATCATTGCAGTCCAACAGTACCCGTTCCCCGCCCTCCTCGCAGAAATAAAAAATATTATTTTTTATGGCAATCCTTCCCATCCTAATTCCCCCCAAAGAGCATCTCGTTTAAACGGGCAACTATTTTTTCCATATTAAAATAATCCTTCCCATATCGATATGCGTTTTCAGCCATCTGCGCAAGGTTTTCACTGCCGCATAATTCCGATAAAATCCGTGCAAAGCCGGAAATGTCATTAATCTCTGCAGCCATCCCGCATTTTCCCCCATTCGTTGCATCTTCGTATGCATCGTACTTTGTAACTGCGGTCACACATCCCGCGTTCAAAGCTTCCGCAATGACATTCGGCGCACCTTCTGCAACGGATGGCAACGCAAATATTTTGGCATTCAGATACTCCCGGAAAAGTTCTTCCCGATCCCGTATTTCCCCCACCTGTATAATTCTCTGCTTCAATTCCGGAAACCGTTGGAAATAATCCTCTATATACTTATGAAAACCCGCTTCCATACTGCCCACCAAACGTACCCGCCATTGGGGAAAGTCCTTATAAATCATGGCAAAAGCCTCAAGCAGAATATGTGTCGCCTTCTGTTGGCTTCCTATCCTTCCCACCGTCAGTATAATGTCTTCCTTTTTTTCGTACACAGGTTCAGGCTGAGACCCGCCGAAATTGTAATAGCCATTGGGAATGCATTCTATCTTCCATGGCCATTTTATATTCAGATAATCCTGCATTACCCTGCAGGAAACGGCAATTACGTCACAGCTATCCATAAACTCCGTGAACTCTTCTTCCTCCCAGTCAATCTGATCCATCCAGACACTGTTGGCATCCAGCCCCACATATATTTTTCCTGCAGGATTGCAACTTTTATATATTTTTGCAAAGTAAAAATTAATGGGATAGCATCCTCTCAATATCAGGCAGTCTATGCTCTTCGCATGGTCTTTCATATATCTGCACTTAGTTTCCATCCCCCCATCCGGCAAAAACTCCATCTGCATTCCCCTGACGCAAGTGTCCAGATATGTATACTCATCCGCATTTACACCAACCATGACGGCATCACAGCTATGATTCTTATACAGCAAATAAGGAATCAAACCGCAGTCCTTCACTAACTCAACATTAAGCCACCCATCCTCGTGAGGCGCAATTGCCGCCACCCTCTTTTTCATGCTGTCACTCACATCTCATCCCCACTCTTTCCTGCTTCCCAACTCAGTTCCTCTTCGCCCTTACAATATACTGAAAAGTCTCATACATAAATCGCTCCGCCCTTGCGTCCAATGCCAGCAGCCCATCCGTTAGCTGTTTCTGTCTTTCACTCATGGGATATGTATTGACCACAATTTTTTCCGTTTCGTACCCGGCCTTCAGGAACATTCTGAGCATTTCATTATAAGTAAAGAAATGAATATGTGTCTTATCCAGCAGCCCACTCTCCCGGTAAGTAAAATCTCCCCGGAGAATTTCTTCCATCACCGAAATATGCATCAAATTAGGAATGCTGGCCAGCACGCATCCTTCCCTGTCTAAAAACTCCCGGCAATAGGCCAAAGCCTCCAGTGGATTGTGCAGATGCTCCAGCACATCGCCGAAAATAATATAGTCAAACTTCTTTCCGGAAAAAGGCAGATTTTTTTCTTCTATGTTATTTACCGCCACCTGCGCAAAATGGCTTGCCACCTGTGCCGCCTTTGCATTTATCTCGCTTCCATACAGCCGTGCATTAGGGAATCTGTTCCGGATTTCCAGCAGCGATGCCCCACAGTCACAGCCGATTTCCAACACCGAAATCTCCGCCTCCCGCTCTTCCTCTATAAGTGAAATCAATGCATTATTATAGCAGCCGTTGAAATAGTGCATTCCCCATTTACGTTCCAGTGCCTCAAGATCCTCTTTGCATGCCGTCCTCTTTCCCTCACCTACGTTCCAAAAGCAGACATCCGAACAGACTTTCAGTTTTTGATCCGCCATCACCATACGCAGGCAATAATCGTTTACTGCCGAAAACATTCCTCTTAAGTTATCATCAAACGCACCAACCGCATCCATGGCGCTGCCTTTCCACAATACCGCACCGGAATATAGCATCATTGCCTCTTTTCTGTCTGCCGTCATTCCTTTGGCAGCGGCTTCTATCAATTGCTGATAGGAAGAGATATGGGAAGGGATATTCTGACAATACAAATCATCATTTAAAACCCCCCCCACTGCCCCGATTTCACCCTCTTCATATAATGCATCCGTCATACGCCCTAAACATCCGGGAGTCAGCAGAAACCCCTCTTCCATCAGCAGCAAATCCTCTTTGATCTGTAATTCTTTCCGCACTAGGTTCATGCCCTTCCCATATCCTACCTGACCCTCATCCAAGAACACATAAGTCAAATCCGCCTGCTCCTTTGCCCATTCCTGCAGCCCTTCCACGGAACCGTCATCCATTAATACAAACGATATGTCCATATCACAGAACAGCCGAAAGCTTTCCACCGACATTTTCACATTGTCCAATTCTTTCTTGGCAAACATAATAACCGTCATCATATTTTACGTTCTCCATGATATTCCATAAACCGTTCCTTATTTTCCGCAGCCGCCTCTTTCGGCCTGCCCAAGTCACTTCTGGACTGAATCGCTACTTTTATCTCGATGAAAGCCAGCCGCTTTCCTCCCTGTACCTGGCATAAAGCTTCTTTCAGCCCCTGTAGGCTATCCACGGTATATGTCAGAGGATAGCCGCATGCTTTGGCCGCTTCCGCATATTTCAGGCCGGTGCAGCCTGTGGGCATCCCCCCTACAGATTCATGCGCCTCATTGTTCAGGCAAATATGTACCATATTATCCGGATTTTCCTTAGCAATAAATGCCAGACTGCCCATATGCATCAGCACGGCGCCGTCCCCGTCCAGACAGTATACCCTCTTATGCGGCATTTTTCCGGCCATGCCAAGAGCAATCATAGAAGCATGCCCCATGCCGCCCACTGTCAGAAAGTCCTGTGCATGCTGCCCCTTTACTGCATCGCTCTGCTCATATACCTCGCGGGATATTTTCCCGGTAGTGGAAACCAAAATATCCTCATCCCCCATGCTGCCGATAATTTCTTTGATTGCCTCTTCCCTGATAAGCTTATAATTATTTCTGTACTCCCCTAATTTACCGCTCTCAAAGAAATCCCGTCTCACCACGAAAGCAAACTGGCTGTTTTCCTCCAAAGCAGCCTTTGCCTGCCCAAACACCCTGTCCAATTCCTCTTCCGTCGTATCCCCTCCGATCACAGCATGTCCGATTCCAAGCACATCCAGTATCGGCTCCGTAATGCATCCCATATACTTATGCTGCGGCTCATCCTTTGTCCCCGGCTCTCCCCGCCACCCGATTACCATAAGCATGGGAATCCCGTAAACCTCTTTATTGGCCAGGGAAGTGACAGGGTTCACCGCATTCCCTATGCCGCTGTTCTGCATATAGACACAGGCCGCTTTCCCCGTGGCAAGATAGCTGCCTATAGCCATGCCCACGGCCGCCCCTTCGTTCACCGGGACATAATGACGGAACGAATCCCCCCCGGCACTGTTGATATAATCACAGAAAGGCTTCAAGGCGGAATCCGGCACTCCTATGAACTCGGTAATTCCGATTCCCGTTATTTTACCCACAAACTTTTCTGCCTGCATTTCTATCCCTCTCTTCTCTTATAAACATAGCAGTTAAAATTATACTCATTGTTCCAATATCCCTTTAAGTCGGAATAGGTAAATTTTATATCGGCTTTATGGCTGGATGCAAAATCCAAGAAAAACTGCTTCGTATAAAACAATTTCGGACAGTTTTTGTACCTTTCCTCATAATCTTCTATATTTTTCTTCCGATAAGCAATAAAGTCCTCTTCTCTCTGTTTATCCAGAATATCCAAAAAGCCAATGCCATACCTTGCTTTTCGATACATCCTATCCATTACTTCCGCCGCATATTCTTCATCTGCAAAATAAGAAAAAACACCGTTTGAAAAAACTGCGTCGTACATTGTCTCTGCAGACAAATGAATTGCCTCATCACATGTCAAATCATTGCTTTTCAGTATTGTCTTCGCACTCTGCACTAAACCTTCCGAATAATCCAACCCGCCGCTTATCATGCCGTCTCTCTCAAAATAATATAAGTTTGCCCCGCTGCCGCACCCAACTTCATATACGCTCCCTGCGGCATCTGCCCCTTCAAAAAGGTTCTGCTTTATTCGCCGATACCAATTCATCCAGTCTTCAAATAAAATACCTCCCCCAAAGACATCATACCCGTTGCTTCTTTTCAGCTCTAACAGAATATCCTCTTCCTTTCCGTTCCGCAAAATCTCATTATCCGCTGCACGTTTTATCCAGATTTCTTTCCAGTAGTTCATAGTCTTATTCTCCCATCTCCGCATATTCTTCCAAAAATTTTTTTCTATATTTATTATAGTGCCATGTAGACAAAATCGGCTTGTCGTCATGTTGATGCCAAAAGCGCTTATGTACCGGCACCACTACCCGCAATCCCCTTCTGTGCATCTCAAAACTCTGGGATAAATCATAAAAATCCCATCCGTCAAACACATCCTCCCGCCAAGGAATGTCATACTGCGTAGCCATCACCACGCCGTCAATCCCATCCACTTCCCACAGACCGTCTTTCTCCCTGTCATATCGGTACTCTTCCCAGTTTTCCGTCAATTCATGGACCGGCGGCACTCTTTCCCCCAGCCACATTATCCCGCTTTCCGGCAGCTTCTTCACGCCGATCATGCCGATCATGCCTATGCCTGCATCACTCTCAAATATGGACATTATGTCGTGTATAAAAAATCGGTTTACTATAAATACATCCTGATGCATATAGACTTTATATTTCGCGTCACTGCCAGTCATCCCCTCATTATACCCTGCTGCCATGGAACGTGCATCCCGTATTTCCAGAAGTTCAACCTCCATTCCTTCCGGCACTTCCAGCCAGCGTATATATCTTATGCACTCATTGAAAAACCGGTCATTATTGGCACATATTATAAAACATATTTTGTTTTCATCCATCCTTCCCAAACCAACCTTCTAACAAATCCTTTACCTTTCTCTTATCAAATATTCTGGCAGCTTCCAAAACCGTCCTCACCACCGTCATTGATAATCCTTTCTCCGAAAGATAAGATACCATCCCGTCAATGGGCTCCACCCCATATTCCATCCGCCGCAGTAAAAAAACAATGTCAAAATATGTGCCTGTTATTTCTTCCAAGCTATGCATCGCCAAGACAGAAATGGCTTGTCCATTCGTATAAAATAATTTCAGTTCCTCCAAAAATGCCTGCAGCATTGTCTCTAAAACCGGAAACTCCCAAAAACGGTTTACAATTAAGCCCTTTCCCTTAAGCAGCTGATACCAAGTCAGAACCTGCAGCCAGTTCTCTGCCATCCCTTCTTCAAGCAACAAATCTGCCTGACAGGCAAATTGCCCTTTCAGCCGGAAGCTAATATCCCTTTCCCTTTCCCGCCGCTGAAACACTTCTTCAATATATGCCGCATTGTCCGTACCGCCGTTTCCTCTCTCTGCATACTCACTTTCCATTATGCCCCTGAGCTGTTCGAACTCCTTTATGGTGCGCAATATATTTATTTCCTCTTCCGTAAACATGACCGCCATGCTTTTCTCATCCTCGGAATGCCCCATATAATATTCCAGCTTGTCAATCAATGCGCTGTTTTCCATATTGCCCATGATGTTTACCGCCATTCGTCTGCATCCCCTGCCATGGCATATGCAAAGTCCAGATTCCTCAGTTCCTCTAAAGTATCTATTTCCACAATGCTGCCTTCCGGAATGCCTAAAACCGCCACGTCCATTTCCTTAAGTTTCCGGTCCGCAATCTCGTCCCAGAACAGATTTTCATGCCCCTTTTCCTTATACGCCTCCCGTATTCCCTCTCTGATTAGGCGGGCATCCTTTTGCTCCCAATATGAGATTCCTACCATATTATAAGTATTTTCGCCCCCCTTTCCTACCCGCACGATCCGGTTATCCTCTAACTCAAATACCCAATCCTCCGAATATCCCGGAACCATTTTGCCATAATAACAGGATTTTCCGGTGCACTTATTAAATATCTCCATATCCGATACATACAGATCTGCCTCACAGATAAAGCAGTCTGTACTGCCCAATATATCTCCCACTGCATAAAGAGAAGAAATATTATTCTTTACCCCATATTCGGGATTTTCCACAATCTCCACATTCTCATATTTTTCCTGCAGATAATGAAACTGTTCCTTCAGCCACCCGGTCACTACATAAATTCTCTTTACGCCTCTTCTTTCCAACGCTCTTATTACCGTCTCAATCATCGGAATTCCATGCACCTTCACCAAGGGCTTGGGTATTGTCTTTGTCAGAGGCAGCATGCGCGTTCCCAATCCCGCCGCCAGCAAAATAGCTATCTCATCCCTCTTCATCTGCCACCTCATCACCGGCCGCCGGGATTCTTACCCCCATCTTCCGCAGGCCATCCCTGAACACCTGAAAAAATCTTGCGATATCCTCTTCGTCAATTGCCCCTAAGGCACAGAGGCGAAAGGTTTCGGCATCGTCTATTTTCCCCGGATATATGGTGAATCCCTCTTCATAGCAGTAGTCATGTATCTTATTAAAATTCCATGCCGCATCCTGAGGGTATTTCACGGTGACCACCAGACCGGACTGCCATTCCCTGCGGATGACCTCCTGAAATCCCAGTGTCTCCAATCCTCTGTGGATGGCCTCCGACACTCTCTGATGCCTTGCCCACTTTCTTTCTTCCCCTTCTTCAAAGTACTCCTTTAATGCCTGTTTCAATGCATAAACCGTCTGCACCGGGGGCGTAAAGTGCATCTCTCCATGCTTCTCAAAATATTCATACTGCATATACAGGTTACAGTAATAAGAACGTTTGGGACAGTTCTTTGATTCTTCAAGAATTTTCCTGTTTCCCACAACATAGGAAATCCCGGTCATCGCCATCAGCCCTTTCTGCGCCGATGCCATGCAGAAATCTATATTGTCCTCTTTTATATGAATGGGACGCATTGCATAAGTGGATGTAGTATCCACTACCGATATGGCATTATACTTATGTGCCAAAGCCCCTATTTCCCGCACAGGATTCAAAATGCCGGTTCCGGTTTCGTTCTGAGTGGAATAAACCAGTTGGATTTCCGGGTTCTCTTTCAATACACTCTCTATCTTTTCCAAATCCGGCAAAGCATCCTTGGGAAACCGTGCCTCCAAATATGGCAGATGGTAATATTCGCATATCTCCGCTGCCCTTGTGCTATATGCGCCGTTATTGACAATCAATATCTTCTTTCCTGACGGAAGCAGCGAGTTCAGGCAGACATCCATGGCAATTGTCCCCGACCCGCAAAAGAGGACGGACGTATATTCCTCTGTATCCCCATGCACGATCCGCACTAAATCATCCTGGATTCCTTTCATTAAACTGACAAATTCCTTCTCCCTCGGACATATATCCGGCACAATCTGTGCATACTTCACACTATCCGTTGTAGTGGCCGGCCCCGGATTCAACAATATTTTTCTCTCTACCGACATAACCGCTTCCTCTCCTTTCCATCGTCCCCTATTCCAATCATGCATTAAAAAACCGGTATATTTTTTCTCCTATGTTTTCTTCCTCTTTGTATCTCTGATGATTCATTATCCAATAGAGGAAACTATCCAAATCCTCTTTCTGCTCTTCATACGCCGGTTTATGCCCTTCCACATATTTCTGCATAAAATAGGGAAGAACATGCTCCCCAACAATCCTTTCCACATCCCAGCCCGCAGGAGCCATACAGCATTTCCCTTCCAGTGATCCCGTCTGTATATCGTAAGTAAGCAGCATGTTGCCAGCCATAGGAAAGAGCAATAATTTATCCCCCTCTCTCCGGCACCCTCCAAACAAAGGCAGCGTCTTCCGGAAATCTTCAAGACGGCGAAATCCCTGAGGGTATTCCAGCTTTCTGAAGGTATCCCCCGCCTTATATACAATTTCCTCCGCATATGCAGGCAATATGATGCACTCTGTTTCCGAAAGGGAAACAATTTTTGAAAAAGGATTTTTACCCCTTTCCCACTGTATGTCAATGGTATATGCATTCTGTACCCCTGCGGACGGGCTCCATTCCACGATTTCCGAAGTTTCAGCCGAAGTGAGCCAGAACCGGTTCCCTGCCGCATCGATACTCCAAATTCTATATTTTTTGTCTTCCAGACAGTAAGTCTCCACTTCCCCGTCCGCCAGTCTATAGCAGGCAATCTTGGCCGTATCTCTGACCGGCAGCCATACCATATCTTCCTGCATAACGGCCTGTCCGAAAAAAGGTTCATTCACTTCCAAGTCCTTGAGAGTGCCTATTGTCTTTCTTAAGGCATAATTATCATTGACTTTTCTGCTCCTTAAGTCAATTTCTGCAACGGCTTGCTTTAAAAAACGTGGGAATATGAAAAGCCTGTCTCCGAAAATAAATCCACCGGATGCCTGTACCCCATCTTTATTGTTTTCAGGCAGAACAATACTGACATATTCCGTTTCATGAGTTTGCTTATGGACAAAAGCAACCTTCCCTGCCTTTTCCGGAATCAGTATCAGCCATTCCCCATAGCTGATTATTTGCCGATGCAGCCTTCTGACTCCGTGCTCCTCCTTCAGCTTTCCTACAAATTCACACTCCCGGCCGGTTAAGGACATCTTAAAAAGACCATTGAAAGTCATATCGGAAAACCAAATCTCATTATTTTCTGTCAGTCCGTCCTCAAAAGACAAGATCTGCCATTCCGTTTTCTCCGTGCCTTTCCATACCTCCTTATTCTGCAGCATCACCGGTTTCCCACTTTCTCCATAAGCCCATATGACAGAGTTCCAGTCGCCGTAATATGCATCCGTGGCGTTTACGGCTCTCACTTGATCCTCTGTATCATCATAAATTCCCCATCCTTCCCTTCTAAATCGCTCTGCAATTTTCATATATCTGTCCCACAGTTCAGGACGCAGCTTCGGCAGCATATCCTTTATGGAAGAAGGAGTCCGCCACCACAACGCCACTTCCCTTTTTTCTTTAAAATCCATAAGTACATGATCCAGCTTATCAAGAAGCGCCTCACCCTCACACAGCAGATTATTTATGCTGATCTGATACAGAACCGCTTTTTTTCTTTTGCCGTCCGAATTCTGCTTAATCTGCCTCCACTGGGCCGGCATCACAAGATCCCCGCTCTCCGGCTCCGCCGTTTTATCAGCTTTCGGAGTGCCCAGCGCAATTATTTTCTGATTCAGTTCCTTCTGGTCTGCCACTATTCCTTCTGCTTCCAAATTCTTAATGCATTCGTTCTTATATAAGGAGGCCATAGCTTCCGATTCCACAATAACCGTATCTGCATAAGCGATTCCCGGACATGCGCAGAAACGCCGCATCCTCTCCAGCCCGTTCCTCATATCTGACTTTATGTCTGTCAGGACAAAATAAGGTACATAAACTAACCGTTCCGTATATCCCCTTAAATTGCGGGAATAGAACCTTGGGTCTGTCCTGCCGTCCTCCCCCTTATCATCTTCCGCATTATGAATAAATATTATGTCTGGTTTTCTCACTTCAAATTCATATTCTTTCCAACCGGCAGTCTGCACATCCTGCGGATATTTCCCTTTTTCCTCATAAGGTTCCCCCAATGTGCCATCCGGGTTCAGACTATAATACGGAATGGGCACACAATATGCATCACAGTTCTTATCCTGCCGTGCGGCTTTGTAAATACTATGCAGGCAATCCCACGCTTCCGCTTTGCACGGGAAAAACGCAATTTCCAGCCTGTCCGGTATTTCCTCCTCCAATAACCGTTCGGCTGCGGCAAGCTGTCCGACTGCCTGCACCCGGTACTTAATGCTTTCTTCCGGGCTGCCTGCATATTCCGCAATATGGTATATTGTCTCACAATACTCCTCTAAGCAGCGCACAGTCCCATACCCCATTCCATACACTGCCTCTATTTCATTCCCCATTGTGATGGCAGCTTCCTGACATTCTGTCAGCAATGCAGTCATTTCCTCCCCATGCTCTTCATATGTCATATTTTCTAATTCCTGGTTTGCTTCCTTGAGTGACTTCAGGATGGATAACAGTTGCTTTCTGACAATTCTGCTCATAATCAATACGCCCCTAATATTTTTTCCAGTTTTTCTATCCGTTTCTTCCCGTCTTTTATAATATCTCTGGCTTCCTGCATTCTTTCCCGCATATGGTCGTCTGCGCTATGAGAATACTGAACCGGCCACAGATAGCCGGTGCCATATAACTGTTCCAATACCTTATGATATTCGATGGGTACCGGTATTGTAATATTCTCAAACGGAATCTCCACCGCTTCCCTATACCATTCTCTTTTCAATCCGGCACGACGATATTCAAAACCTGTGGCAAAAGCCATATCCACTACAAATTCGCTCGTTTCATTATCACATAGCGAATATGCACCGTCTAAAATCCGGAACAGCTGATTCTTAATATTTTTCTCCCTGTTAATTTTTAGATTGCACATGCTTTCTACTTTCAGCAATAAGTCCTCCGTTGAAAAAACATCCGACGCTTTCTTTATTTGAAGCCAGTGTTCATTGTCCTCCTGTAACTTGCCGAATTCTTTTTCTTCTCTTCTCATGTCTACGATTTTATTAACTAAAGAGACAAAATCCGTTAATTCTATTATATTATAAAATTCCTCCTCAGATTCCCACATATTATCCAAGCAAAAAATATCTACACCGGAACCATAAGGACAGCCATGAAACCGGTGCAGAAAATCCTCATTAAGATTCAAGCCCAATCCATTCTGTACGCTCATAAATGCTCTGTCAAAATCCGCATAATGATACATATTAATCCCCATAAAAGGAGGCAATAACTCTTCTTTGACAATACTCAGAAACCTCATATAGTCACTACGGAACATCGCAATATCCATATCGTCATCCCAAGGGACAAATCCATTGTGCCGTACGGCTCCCAGCAACGTTCCACAATCAGCAAAATATCTAATGCCATTCTTTTTGCATACTCGGTCAATCTCTGCCAATACTTCCATTTCCGCTGCCCACCGCCGCTTCATTTCGCTTCTGACAAAATATCCGTCTCTTATCTCATCTTCAAAAAACTTATCGTCAAACTTAAGCATGTTCCATGTCCCTTTCTCTTTTATCGTTTAACTAAAAATATATCCGCCTGCCGCTCCCCCAATTCCCGGCCAAACTCATATAATGTGTCTGTCCTTCTAAGGCGCGGAATCCCGTTCCCATATTCCTCCAGCCAAATGAAATAAGTATAAAACTCGGACAAATTATTTATCAGCAATTCATAGCAATTCTGCTTCTTCAGATACTGGGGCACAAATTCCGTCATAATCGGTATTCCGGTTCCTGTCAGCATCTCCCTGGCACCATCTATTGCATATCCTTCATATCCTTCCGCATCTAACCAAAGATACCGGATGCTGCTCTTTTTTATCCCTTCCATGGCCAAATAGTCATCCAAGGATATGCTTTCCACTTGCTCCACGTTCACGCCTCCCAAAGCTTCCTCCGAAACGATACATGACATTCCCGGATTAAAGACATTTTTCTGCATTACCTTCGTCTTTCTTTCATTGGAAACAGCCTTTTCCACCACGGTGACCTTATCAGGCAGAATATCATTCAAGATACAATTTGCCTTAAATACGCGTATATTATCCCTGACCGGCTCAAATGCAATTACCTTTAGCTGCGGCGCCTTCACCTTATTCACATAAATGGAAGTAGTTCCGATATTTCCCCCCACCTCCAAGAATATTCCTTCCGCCTCGTCTTCCCCATAACCATAAAATAGTTTCGTCAGCTGAAAAAAAGTATCGATTTCTGCTTTTGCCCAGTTCTCCCCCGTATGATACATACTTCTCATAATAATATAATCTTGGCTGCTGCCGATATACTTGATCCCATCCGCCTCGCAGCTCATAAACGGCACATGCCCGCAGTACTTCATCTTTTCAATGACTTTTTTCTGCCCTGCAATCAGCTTTTTTTCCGCCAGGACATTCTGATAAACCAGTTCCTCCGCCATCGCTGTCTTTACCGCATACTCCCACCATATTTTATGGGCATGTACGTCAATGTCGTCTGTCATCCATGGTTTCGGTCCGGCATAATGGATAATCGATACATATTGCTTTACTTCTTCCGCCTTCACATCCTTTAAGCACGCCTGAAAAAAATCATAGCGGTATTCATCCACAAGCCCTGTCTTTCTCCAATGCACCAGATTGATCACATCCTGATCCGGTGCCAAAAGCTTCCCCTTCTGCTCCCGTATTACCTGCAGATAATCGGCTGTGCCCACGTTTTCCCGAAGCATCGACAAATCCATAAGGAGCATGCCGCTGTTAATATATACAAAATTCTCATCGTCTTTTACGGCCGCAAACAGTTCCTTTCTCTTATCCCCAAACTCTTCTTTCAGCACTAGGGAAAAATCTCTGCATCCTACGATTTCATATCCTTTCATATCCATGAAATACAAATCATAGACCGGCTGATTCACGATGATATCCACATCCAAGTATAAGACACGGTCAATGTCCTTCGGCAGCACATCCAGCATCAGCAAACGGAAATAAGCCTCCGCCGACCATTCTTCCGTTATCAGGATATCTTCCGGTAAAAGCTGTCTGTCAATAGCATAAAAGGAGATCACATTGCCCCAATCTTTCGCCTGCTTTTTCAGGCCCGCCTTATCTCCCTTCGTCAGTTCCATCTGCAGTACATGCACATGAATCCGGCAGAGCGGATGATTCTCATACAGCGACTGAAGCATAACGGCAGCATATACCGCATATTTATGGTTAAAGGAAACTACTACATGCATTTCGTTTCTTGTCCTGTCCTGCAGCCAGGCCCTTCCGTCTGCTTTCAGATACTTCCCGCGCTTTCTGTCTATAAGAAGAGAGTCTTCCCAATAATATGCCGCAATGCTGCCATTCCCCAGCGCATTCTTTTCTGCAAAGGCAATATGCTCCTGCCAAGTCAGCTTCCCGCTTTTCAGCAGCTGTTCCACTGCTTCTACCGCTTCCAAGCTCCGGCATGTCTCCGCCCTGCGTACCATAAAACGATAGATTTCCTCTTCCGCAGACAATTCCGGATTTCCGCAGTCATAAATGCACCAGTTTCTTTCCTGCCATGGAATTGCACCGAATGCATAATTCCCCCCTGTTTCCCTGCCGGATGACGGATGGAAGACAGTCAGCATATGGTTTATCCTGCTTACCCTTTCCGGCATTCCCTTTTCCTGCCGGTTTATTTCCGCCAGCCCTTCTTCATCCCATAACAGCACTCTGCCGTAACTGATATCCTCCGTCCCCCCTCCGCCCAGTATGCCCAATGCATCCAACTGCGGATTTTTTATGAACTCTGAAAGCATCTCATAAAGAAATAAGTCATACACAATAAGCACATGCTGATCCAGAAATACCTTATATTCCGCATTGCATCCTACCTCTGCTTCCCGGTAGCATTCCTGAATATCCGTTTTCCCTTTTATTTTATGAATTTCTGCCTTTACCCCAAAAGGTATCTGAAGCTTCTTTATATAATAAATACATTCCTCAAGATACCGTTCTTCATCATAATATATGACAAACGCCACGGTGACGCTTTCTGTCTGAACGTTCATGTTCCTTTCTTCTCCCATTTCCTTTTCCCGCCAACTTCTCTTTTTCTTTTTTCCGCCCCATTGATCATTTCCCTTACAAATGGGTAAGCCGGAAATTTGCATGATCCCCATAACCTTTTCTGTTCACCCGATAAGCAGCCTCGGTAAAATAAGCCATATTTTCATTGCCGATATATTCCCTTAAAAAGAATTCTTCTTTCTTCCGGAATGTCTGATATGAAATCCCCTGCTCATACAGATAACTGATAATAAATTGAGCCGCACTGGAATTATAATCGACTCCTTCTATTTTCAGTCCTGCTTTTTCACACAGATACTTCATACTTTCCACGGAATGCAGAAAAAGATGTCTGGGTGCATCCAGCTCATACCAATGAACGCCGAACGTATCAAATGCCGCATTAGGGAATACCGGAATGCCTATCCTGCAGACCCCGTTCTCCTTCAGCAGCTCCCTTACACATTCCAAAGTCTCCAAAGGCTTTGCCATATGCTCAAAAGAATCCGAAAACTGTATATAATCAAACTGCCCTTCCATTTGACCGATTTCGCCTTTCTTAATATATATCCTCTCCCCATATCTGATATCTTCTTCTATAAAGGGATCGCAGCCATACAGATTTCCATACCCCTTGCCGGCCAACTCTAATAGCCATCCGCCCATGCCGCAGCCTACGTCCAGGATTCTCGACTCGCAATGCTCCCCTCTTCCCTCAAAATCCCTTTTCTCCGCATCATGGAAACTATAATAATCACTCCGGTAATATTCTCCCGGATCTTTTGGAACTTCGGCTATCTGAAGACATTTGCAGCTTTCACAGGCAAAATACTTAAATTCTTCCTTTGTGCCGTACATCATCTCTTTTACGATATAAGTCTTATTGACATTCTCTCTCCCGCAGACCCGGCACTTATGCCGTTCCATAAGATACGTCTTCTCGCCTTCCATAACTTTATCCTTTCATCCTCACATCCCGGTAATAATCGCAGAAATTAATTTTTGACTAAAAAACTATTTCCATCATAGTTTCCACACGTTTCTCATAAGTGTGGTATTCTTTCACTTTTCGGTATCCGTTTAAAGCAATTTCTTCCCTTTCTTTCTCGTGTCCCAGAAAGTATTCCGCTTTTCTCCCTAAATCCTCATAATCCGTATAATAAATATAGTCTTCCCCTGCCTTAAAATATTCCTCATAATCTTCCTGATAATTACTAATCAGAAATCCTTTATTGCCCATAATGTCAAATGCCCGCAAGGGTATCCCTGATAAAATGCTCCTTAACGATATGTTCAGATTAATTTTAGAAGACCGGAATATAAACGGTGCTTCCGTCATTACTTCAGCCGTGCCCCTGTTCCTTACCCGCACAAGTTCCGGTGTCTTATTATAGGTATACAAATCCACCTGATGCGCTTGGGACAGAAAGCCCAATATTTCCGTGCGTTCCAATGCCGTAACCTGACGTGCCAGAAAATAATGTGCATACACCCATTCCAGCCGTTCAAACCCGTCCGGATTCCTTTCGATCGGATAATGCCGCATAATATCTTCCATTATTTCCGGAATCAATGCCTCTTCCAGCAGGAATTCCCCATAAACTCTTTTCTGCACCTGAATGCATCCGTCCAAATACCCCTTTGTATGTTCCCTTGCTTTCCCCAATCTTTCATACAGCCGATGCTTTTTTTCCAGATAAGTGGAACCTATAAAGGAAATTTCCGTTTGGTAAAAATTCCTGGCGGCATCCGAAAAATTCAAAGCATCATATCTCCCTACCGGGGCCGCCATGGGCAAATAATAGACTGTGTCAATCCCCAGCTTCCACAGGTCCTCACAAGTCCCCCTGTCGAATACAAACGCATAATTGTATGGAAATCTAATGGTATTTGAATACAGCTGTATGAAAGGGCTGTCAAAAGTCCATGAAACATATTTCACCCTGCACGCATTGCATGCAATGGAAACGACAGGATAATAATTAAAAGAAAATACAAAATCATATCTGTCAGATGCCATTACCCGCACCAGTTTCTCACAAAGGCCAGGGTTCAGCCTTGTATTTTCTTCTTCCCTCGGAAACGGATAGGATATGACTTCCCACCCTCTCCGCTTAAACTCATCATTCATATCCTTCTGGCCAAGGCTCCGCCATTCCATGAATAATATTTTCATGCCTGTCTTCCTCACAAATTCTCACTGATGTCTAAATCCAGATTGGCATATTGAAAATACGGATTGGAATAGAGGGACAGCCCGCATACGGAAAACGGGAATCTATGCTTCCATGCAATATAATTAAACATATTGCCCATAAAAGAGTAGCAGTCCGCTATTTCTTCCCACCACAATTCCATCACTTTGCACATCTCCGGATCTCTATGATCCCTGACCATGACCCTGTTCTCTATCAATCCATAGTTTTTCGGATAGCCTTCTTTTTCATACCGGAACAATTTCTTTCGTACGGCAATGTTTAAGTCATCCGTCTTCATATTAAGTTCTGACACGTTTTCATAAATACAGTCTTCCGCTTCATTCATGAAACATAGAAAACTCTTCCCCCCGCCATACAATTCACAGAATTGCAGGATATCCCCGCTGATTATAATATCCGAGTCCACCCAAATGCTATAATCATAATCCGCCAGCAATTCATGCGCCATGATTTTACATCTGCTTTCCCAAAAATCCTTCCCCTTCTGCTCCCCTCTTTCCATTATATGATAATGCCATGCCCCCTCTTTCGTTCCCTGTTTCCCCGCATCGTCGGTAAAGCATATATACTTCAGCCACGGACAGACTGCCTTAGGCTGATGCAGTTCCTTCCCTTCCGGCAGGTATGTATACACCACGCCCTTTCCGCCTGTCAGAAACCCGTTCTTTTCTTTCCAATCCTTCTGCCGCTGCGCATGCAGATATTGCTGCATACGGGCATTCATGGTACCTAAAGAAATGATCATCTGCCGGTAAGGCGACTGGCGGAATACTTTTTCATCCTCGCCCAGTGCCGTATAGAAGGCCAGATAACTGCATTCATATAAGGCCAGTATCCGTTCGCATTCTTCCGCATCTTTTCTGTCCACGGCCTGACGCAGACACTCCATATAAATTTCCGGCATATTCCGGAACCCCATATTGGGCTCGCTTCCGATGCACCGCCAAAAGGAATCCCCCATCGTTGATTCCATTAAATTGCCCAGTTCCTCCAGAGGCAGGCTGTCCAATAATATAGTTCCGTTGCGAATTGCACTCCTGATTTTTTCTATCAGGACAATTATGTTATCCTCTACCTTTATCATACTCTGCCACCTATTCTATTCCCATTGTCCTTATTATCACATCCATCCTATGACGGTAAGTATGGTATTTCTTTACCTTCTCATATCCATTCTCCGCAATCTGCTTCCGCTCATCTTCATGGCTCAGATAATAGTCTACTTTTTCCAGCAAGTCTTCGTAGCTGTCATAATAAGCATAGTCTGTCCCCGGCTCAAAGCAATCCAGAAAATCCTGCTGATAATTGGTCAGCAGGAAACCGCCATTTCCGATGATCTCAAACGCCCGCAAAGGAATGCCCGTCCGTATAGACCTTAATGTAATATTCAGATTGATCTTGGAACACCGGAAAATAAAACTGGACTCTTTTCCGGAACCTGCCATTCCTCGGTTAATGGCATGCGGCAGCAACGGAGTCTTTTTCTTTGTATATAAGTGAAGCGGATATCTTTCCGACAGCATTTTCAGAATCTCCTGCCTCTCCATAGCCGTTATGCACTTGGGAAGCACTGCCTGCCCGTAATATTTCTTATAACTTACAAAAGTATTGTCATCCTTTATTAAATTATAATATTGCTGTAGCTTTTTTTCTATTTCAGGCGTGATCTGTTCTTCTAAAAGCAAGTTGCCGTATATTCTCTTCTGCGCCTGCATCAATCCGTCTATATATCCTCTGTCATAACGTTCCAGCATATTCAGTTTCTTAAAATCCCTCTGATTTTCCGCATAAGTAGATCCGATAAAGGAAATCGGAGCCGAATATACTTCCTCTGCCTCCTTATCTAACTTATATACCTCATATTTCTTCGCATCAACGGCTAAAGGCAAATAGTATACCGTATCAATTCCTTTTTCTTTCAGTTCGAGATAATCCTGCCGGTCAAAAAGAAAGATATAATTATAAGGAGATACCACAGAACAATGCCATAAAGAATAACATGGGCTATCATAGGTCCAAGATGCATACGGCACTTTACATACATTGCATGCTAATCCCACGACCGGGAAATAATTCCATGAAAAGACAAACTGATATCCGTTCCCATATATGATATTTATCAGTTCCTGCTCTTTCAGATGATCGGAAAATAAATTCTTCTCCGGATTCAGAAAATATTCGTCTACCTCATAGCCGCGCGCATCAAATTCTTTTCGGATATCCTCCCTGCCAAAGCTTTTCCACACAATATACAATACCTTCATCATTTACGGCTCCTTCATATATGCAAGCAATGTTTCTACCCGGTTTCTATAAGTATGTTCCGACTTCATTTTATGATATCCGTTTCTGGCAATCTCCATCCGTTCTTCATCGTGCTGCAAGTAATAGTCTGTCAAGTCCGACAATTCTTTTCGGCTGGAATAATAGACAAAATCAACTCCCGGTTCAAAATAATCCAGAAAATCTTGTTGATAATTGGTAAGCAGAAAGCCGCCGCACCCCATAATATCCATTGCCCGTAACGGAATTCCCGTATGAATGCTTCGCAGAGTCATGTTCAGATTTATCTTAGAATTCTGAAAAATAAGCGGCATTTCAGTCATATAATCCACAGGGCCATAGTTTACGATATTCTTTAATTCCCGGTTTTGCTTTGGAGCATACAGCTTTACCGTATGCTTCTCCCCTAAAAGTTCCAACTGTCCTATTCTTTGGTTTCCGGTCAGTTTTCTGGCAAGAAAATAATTAGCATAAATCCACCCATCCGGCTCCCATTCATCTTCTTCCTTCTGTATCGGGCATACTCTTCGCAATTCCATTAGGATATTGTCATTTAATAATTCCTCTAAAATGAAATTGCCGTACAGTTCTTCCTGCATATTCATAATTGCAGTCAGATAACCTGCCGTATAATCATCTACTCCGGCAAAATGACGAAAAAAATCCTGTCCTTCCTCATGATAAGTAGATCCCACAAAAGAAATATCCGCCCGGTACTTTTCTCCGTCTTCAGAAGCTTTCATTCTATCATAATAATCCACCGGAGCCGCCATAGGCAAATAATATGCATGCTTTACCCCATGCTGCCGGAACTCATAAAATAAGGACGTATCGAAAAAGAATATATAATTAGTATCCAACATTGTGTATTTTGAATATAAAAGCATATACGGAGAATCATAAATCCACGCTGCATATTTAATGCCGCACTGATTACATGCTTTAGCAGCTACAGGGAAGAAGTCAAAGGAGAAAACAAATGCATACTCCTTTTCTTTCAATATTTTGGACAGTTTCTGAAACAGCTTTTCATTATCACGCATATTCTCGATGCCATATGGCCAAGAACACTTGTCTACTCCGCAGCCGGCTTTTATAAATTCTTCCATCACATATTCATGCGCAAAACTATCCCATTCCAATATGAGAATATTCATCTTTCTACCCCATTTCCGCTTTATGCTTTTTCGATTTATCTTCTCCCTGCTCATGTGCATAAAAAGAGAACTGGAACTTCCAGTTCTCTTTTAAATACTTTATAAAGTGCTGCTCTTCGCAAGTATTCAGAAACTTACTGAAGTAAAGACAATACACCCTGATTTGTCTGATTAGCCTGCGCCAACATTGCCTGACCTGCCTGTGCAAGAATCTGATTGTTGGAGTAAGTAACCATAGACTTAGCCATATCTGTATCACGGATACGAGATTCAGCTGCTGTCGTGTTTTCAACAATGTTATCCAAGTTGTTAATCGTGTGTTCAAGACGGTTCTGAACGGCACCAAGAGCGGAACGATGAGAAGCAACTGTTTCCATAGCTGTCTTAATCGTAGTAATATAGGATGAAGCTGCACCAGCTGCACTCCATGTCTGATCAGACAAGCTAATATCAGCTGTCTTCATGCTCTTCATTGCAACTGTCATTGTTTCACCGGATTCATTACCTACCTGGAATGTAAAGGAGTTTGTGTTATCCAATACAGTCTGGTCATTGAACTTGGTTGTAGTTGCAATACGATCGATTTCAGAATTCAACTGATTAATTTCATCAGCGATATACTGAGTCTGAACAGTAGTATATGTGCCGTTTGCAGCTTTAACAGCCAGTTCGTTCATTCTCTGCAGCATATCGGATACTTCACCCAAAGCACCTTCAGCAGACTGTACTAAAGAAATACCATCCTGTGCATTTGCAGATGCCTGATCCAAACCTCTGATCTGACGTCTCATTTTTTCGGAAACGGAAAGACCTGCTGCATCATCAGCTGCACGGTTAATTCTGTAACCGGAAGATAATTTCTCTGTCTGTTTTGCCTGTGTGTTTGTTGTGATACCTAACATTCTGTTAGCGTTCATAGCTGTCATGTTGTGTTGTACTACCATAATATATTCCTCCTTGAATATTTGGTGGCATCCTTGCCACTCAATTTTTTAATGTCGGCAGGAACCGTACGCTTTCCTGCCATTCATTGTTGACTAAGTAATTTGCTTTACTTGTATATTATATCGGAACGAATTCCAAATACTTTATACCTAAATTTAAATTTTTTAAATTATTTTTTTCTGTCCATAAACTGCGGCATAACTACCTGAGACTGACTCATATTTCGGTAATAATCCATTGCCGCCTTGGAACTTTTCCGGCTCTTCTGCAGTTCCTGCTTCCTGTCCGAAAAGAATCTGTCCGCAAGTAATTTGTTCCTTGCTTCCTGAGCCTGTATAGAAACACTTTGTTCCGTAGCTTTGGCAATCAATGCCTGAATCGCCGCTATCTGCAGCTTATATCGGTCTTTCCCCGCCATAAGCTGTTCCCGGATATTCCCATACAAGGTTTCAAAGCCCTCGTCCAGTTTGCTAAGTTCTTCTATCAGCACACCTTTTTCTTCTATGCTTTGGTCAAAGTCTTCTTCCGGAACCGGATTGCTTTTCAGCATCCGTTCCTGACGGCTGCTTACTTCGCTTATTCTCTCCAGCACTTTGACTTTTTTCCGCAAACTTTCCTCCAGAACCTGAAGATAGTTCTCCATCATACCGTTCCTTTCTACCTGCCGAGGCGCATAACTTCCTTCCATGTATCCCTTACGGACCGGAGATGCCCGCATACTTCCTCCAGAATCTCCTTATCCTTTTTTATATTGGCCTCTACCAAACGTCTGCTAAGATAAACATATATATTTTCGAAATCCTTTGCCACCGGATAACGCATATCCAATGTCTCTCTCAGATAGTCAATGATTTTCTCCGCCTTCACTATATTTGTATGGCTTTTTGCCACATCTCTTTGATCTATCCCCATAATTGCTATATTACAGAACTTGATAGCCCCTTCATACAGCATCAGGGTAAGTTCCGCCGGAGATGCCATCATCACCTTGTCATTACTATATTTCTCATAACCTTTTGGTAGCGCCATCTTATTGTCAACCTCCTAATAAAGCAGACACTGCATTCTGATTGGACTGCATTTTTGCCAGTGCGGTCTCCATTGCCGAGAATTTCTTATACCACCGGTCTTCCAATGCCGTCAGCTTCGCTTCCTGCTCTTTTATTTTTGTAGTATAATTCTTATAATCTTCCTGCATTTTCTTATCGTCATAGAATTTACCGAAGCTTCTTATTCCTTCTACACTTCTTGACTGTTTATCCAATTCGGAATATAAATTCTGTGACAGTTGGGAGAAAAATGCGATAACCGTATCCGGATCTGCAGCAATGGCTGCCTTCAGTTCGTTCTCTTTGGAACTTACGCTGGCATCGTCCTTGTCACCGTTAATATGGTATACATTCTTCTCATTTTCACCGGAACTGAAATATCCTGCCGTCTCAATGCCGAACTGCGATAAGTAAATCTGCTTGCCGTTCACATTCGCACCCTGCAGCATTATCGTCTTCATAGCAGAAGATATGGTGGACAGATTAGAGTCTCCCCGCAAAATGGAATCTTTAATCTTTGACTCCCATTTCTCGATTTCCGAGTCGGACATTTCTTCCTTCTCTTCGTCCGTCAGCGGATCATAGCCTTTGGCAGACTCCGCATTATACAGTTTATCCATCTCCATAATTAAGCTATTATACTCTTTCAGGAAATCTTTCACCATATCATAGATGCCGTCTGTATCCTGCCGAGTGTTCAGCGTTACAGTCTCGCTGCTCTGTTGCAGTGCCGTAATGGTCAGTCCGTTAATTTCAAAAGTATTGGTATCGCCTTTATAAGTAACGCCGTTCAGTTCAATTTCCGCATCCGTAGCTACATTTTTAATCGCATTACTGCCTGCAAGCGAGCCTGCATTGACAATATTAGTTGCCTCTGTAATCTTATTGTCCCAAGCCGTGGTCACTTCCGTGGTAAGCTTCGTTCCCGCTTTGATATTGGCAGGATCCGTAAGATCCAGATAAGACTCCACATCATTCAAGGATGCATCCGTCTTCGCCAGCGCAGCCTTACTTTCTTCATATTTCTTTACCTGTGCCAATTCCTTCTCCAGTTTGGACAGTTTCTCTTTATCTGCTTCCGTAGCGCTGCTGCCTGCATTTTCTATATCTTCCTTCTGCTTCTTGATCGCGGCTTCCAGATCGGATTTATAATTTGGATTAGCCAGCTGCGTATCAATATCGGCACCAAATTCGTCTTGGAATGCTGTCTTTGCATCAGCCAGCGCTTTCTGCTGATCGGCCTGCGTCTTCAGCAATTCCTCTCTTCTGCTCTTATAGGAATCCAGCCTGCTGTTCACGTCTTTATCAATTGCTGCCTGCTTATCTGCCGCCGACATATCTGCATACTTCTGGTATTCTTTCATTGCCGCCGCATCGTAAACTAATATACCCAGTTTCCTCAGCGCATCCGTACCGTTGCTGTCCGCAGCCGTCAAGGTAAAGTCGCTCTCCGTACCGCTCTTCTTTGCGGCAATATGCAGTCTCTTATTTTTCTCGTCAAAGTTCGCTTCTACGCCTGCCTGTTTCAGTTTTACCACAAAATCATTCATGGTAGTGTCGGCTGTAATCTGAATATCCGTAGCCTTTCCGCCGGTAGTTACCGTAACCGTACTTCCTGCGGAAATCCCTAAATCAGTCAGTTTTGTATTCTTCGTTATATCCGAGCCGCTGATTTCTGCCCCCGTCATATAACCGCTGGATGCCAGTGAATTCACTTTCAATGACTGTGTGGCATTCATAGCGTTTTCACCGGTAACTACGCTTGCAATGGAAGAGTTGGAGACATCCGTTACCTTTTTGCTGTAATCCGTCGCCAAACGCATATTTCCCAACGTAGAGTTAAATAATTTATATATTTTGGCGTTCAGATCTTTCCATGCTTCCTGCTTCCACTGCAAAGTCGTCTGTTTCTTCTTTGTGGCTTCGCCTTTGGTCTTCTGCGCCTTTACAAGTTCCGAAATAATTGACTCAGTATCCAAACCTGAGTTCATTCCTGTTATTCTGATTGGCATACTCTTTCCTCCTATCTTAAACTATAGCTTCTCGTCCACAAGAATGCCTGCCAATTCCCATACTTTGGCAATCATATCCAAAGTTTCTTCTGGCGGAAATTCCTTAATTACCTCTTTTGTGTTCTTATCTACAATTTTAATCATGACTCTGTTGGTGCCGTCATGGATACCAAATACAGCTTCCGAATGGGGCATATTCCGGTTCATCTGCTCAACGGCTTTTTTTATTTTTTCGTTGGAGTTCTGGGACTGCCTTGCCTCTCCGCCCCCTTCGCCTGAACTCTGGCCACCCTGACCATCCTTACTGCCTGACTTTGCAACCGATAGTGTCTTAGCATCCACTTGTGCTACCTGTTCGGGAGTAGAAACTTCCGTGTTTTCCGCTGCCGGTTTTGGCTCTGCCGTTTTCTGTACAGTCTGAGTCTGGACTGACATGATACTTCCTAATGGTTCTAATGCCATTGCAATCACCTCCGTGTGATATTGTAATATTATGTTGCATGATAATTAAAGAAAATCATTTTACACGTCTAGTAAGTATATCGGCTCAATTTTATAAAAATTTACCCTCTGCAGGAATAATATGCCCAATATGCCCGTAATCTCTTCTGCTATTTATATATCGGACAGGAGTTTTTTCGTTTATAGTATAACTATTTCTGCTTATGAAGTCAATATTCAGCCGAGGATTTTGCGGAGAGGACGCGCAGGAGCAGTCCGCCCGGAATGGCGGTCTTTGGTATGGTGCTGCTTCCCGGTCAGCGGCTGCGTATGCATTTCTCTGATTTCCTCGGA
Source organism: uncultured Lachnospiraceae bacterium (assembly GCA_910586275.1). GTDB lineage: Bacteria > Bacillota > Clostridia > Lachnospirales > Lachnospiraceae > Kineothrix. The sequence continues at coordinate 53,095 of CAJUIM010000001.1, forward strand.
AAAAATGAGGTATTTCTTACTGCTTTTTCTGCACGAACTGCTGCCGTTCCAGGCGGCGTTGTCTGACCGAAGGGAGTTTAGCCGCCGTGGCAGCAATCCGTGCAGAAAAAACAGTTAGAAATACCCCATTTTTGACGGCGAAATCAGAGAAATGCATACGCAGCCGCTGACCGGGAAGCAGCACCATACCAAAGACCGCCATTCCGGGCGTACTGCTCCTGCATATGCGACCTCAAAAAAAAGCGACAGGCCACACAGGCCTGCCACTCCGTTCATCAACCCAACAGTTTCTTCAAGGCCTCCATGCCGCCCGTCTCCACCGCTTCCTTATTTGCATCCTGTATCTGCACATATACTTCTTTGCGGTAAATCGGTACGTCCTTCGGTGCCGTGATGCCAATCTTCACCTGTTCGCCTTTGATTTCAAGTATTGTTATTTCTACATTATTATTAATAATCAGTGCTTCATTCTTCCGTCTTGATAAGGCTAACATTTATTCACCCGCTTTCCTCGCCTGCAGTATATCATAAATCGGGAATTTCACTTTATACTCATCCCCGTCTATGATTGCCTGACATGCCTTCCTGTTGCCACTGTTAATGATAATAGGTCCCTTTAAGTTAACTGTCATCTTCGTCAGGTCCTGCGGCACGGAAAGCGTAACGAGCACCAGCGTTTCATCCTGTGTCAGTTCACCGAGCGGTTTCAGCAATTCGTCATCCACATCCGGATTATAGTCTTCCTTTACAATCAGAGGATCTATTACCGGCATGGCAAATGCCGGTTCCTGAATGGACTGCAGCCAGTGAATGGATGCCACTCCGTCTTCCTCGTCATGAATCATTGTAAAGTCCGTTAAATCCGGAAAGCCGATAATCCCTCCCGGGAAATGTATGATTTTATCATTCTCAACGGAAATTTCTCCAAATATTTTAGTCGTAATCGTCATTATTTCTCCCCAATCTCCTTTCCCGGCTTTTGCCCGCCCAGAAATATTTTACAGATAATTCATTAGCGAGTTCTGCAGAATCTTGCTGGTGGCCATAAGAGCGGAATTATAAGAATTATCCATGCTTGTAAGCTGAACCGTCACCTCCGTCACGTCAATATCCTCATTGGCGGACTGCAATGTCTTAAATGTAGTCTTCTGCGTGGAAAGGCGGTTAATAATCAGATCCAGACGGTCGGCCCTTGTGCCGCTGTCGGTAACGGCTACATTGGCAGAACTCTGAAAACCCTCTACCTGCGTAATCAGATGCTCAAATTTTTTCTGCATATTATGCCGGATATAGGTATAAGCTTTGTCCGCCGCAGCATAGGTGGCCTTAATATTCTCATAGCCCGGCTCGCCTTCCTTGATTCCGGACATCATATTTTTTAAGTTCGTCCTAGCTGTGTCAATTTCTTTCAGCTTGGCAAGCGCATTCTCCAAGTCGTCAATGACACGGTCCATTCCCATGGAAAACACTTCGTTTGCCAATGTATTCACGCGGATTTTCTGATTATAGCCTACGTCATACTCTATAATCTGACTTTCCCCCTTCATGGAAATATAGGGGGTAGGAGGATTCGTGCTTTCATCCTTGCTCCAGTTATAATCAATGGAAGAGCCATCCGGATTTTTTTTGGTACATTCAAAATAATGCTGGGGCCGCATATCCCCTTTTTTCCATGTATTCTTGTCATAGGAAATCCGAATCTGTGAATTTGCGGTCAGAGGGGATGTAAGTGGTGTTTTATTAATATTGAATTGCTGATCATATAAATCTTTGCCGAGCAGCAGTTCCCCCGTTTCCGGTATCAGTATCGCCTTTCCCGCATTGAGCGGATCCTGAATGGCCTCATACGGATTGGGGTTCGCCGTAGAAGACATATATATAATATCCGCAGCAGGAACCAACGGAGCAGTCTGCGGCGGAACCGTTGTTTCATTAGTAACATATTCAATGCTCAGATTCTGCCCATCCGCAGCACTCTTCAGATCGTCATAAGACAGCATAATACGGTAAATATCCCCGTTTACAATATTATTCTCATCCTCCCCCGGCTGTGTCGCCGTTGTCGGATCGTAGTTCTCTTTGGATATTCCTTTTAAGTCGCCGATAGTAGTATAGTTCAGCGTATCCACCGCTGAAACATCCAGTTTCTCATATATCTTATATTCTTCCTTGGCATCCTCGGTATAAGTAAGCGTGGAGTTGGTCCGGTATCCTGTGAAAATATATCTGCCGGCAAAATCCACGTTTCCGGTGGAATAATATTCATCCCTCAAGGACTTCAGCTGCGTCACGATAATCTCCAGATTGTCATAGCCTAAATCGTCCTCTGCGCCTCTGGTAGCCTGCTCCGTCATTTTCCGCAGCACTTCCGTAGTGGTATCCAAAGCATCGCTTGTTACCTTCAGCCAGCTCTTTGCATCTTCTGCGTTCTTCTCATGGTACTGGGTAATCTGTGCCACATCGCTGCGCAGACGAAGCGCACGAACCGCAATAACCGGATCGTCGGAGGGTCTGGTAATTTTCTTGTTGGTGGACATCATGGTACTCAGCTTATCTACCAGCTGCTTATTATTGTTAATATTATACAGGGAATTATTCTGCATAATTTTGTTTGTCATTCTCATAGTTTTCCGTCTCCTTTTCCTTCATACGGTCGCTTAAACTCCGGTCTGCAGAATCAGCCTGTCATATATCTCTGTCAGTGTCTGTATCATTTTAGACGACAAAGTATACGCATTTTCATATTTTATCATGTTCGTGGCTTCTTCGTCCTCGTCTACGCTGGAGATGGAAGCCCTCTGATTTTCAATCGTCACCGCAATGCCATAATATGTGTCATAGAAATTCTCCGCATTGCCTGCATTCAATGCCACATCCGACAGGAGCGTATCGAGGAACTCGCCTGCGGTAGAATTCCGGAAGCTGAATTTGGTCTTATCTACCAACGCCTCTTTCAGTTCGTCGATCTGACCGCACTCCTCATTACCAATATTGGCATCGGATTTGGTACCCAACAAGTCTGCGTTGGCCATAAGCTGGCTGTTGATCTCGATATTGAAAGCAGTCATCTCATAATATCCGTTGTCGTCCTCAAAATCCGGGATGCCGTACTGGGACAGAAGATTATTGCCGTCCGCCACCGGTTTCTTGGCTGTGAAGAATGTCAGTTCATTGCCGCCTTTCCCGAACAGGTTTCCGTTCACGTCATAGCCTTTCCCAAATATTTCGTTTATTTTAGCGGCAAAAGTGCGGACAAATTCATTCATCTGGGACAGATAGTAAGGAATTCCCTGATAGTTGATATCCTTGCCTACAGATGCCTCTTTGCCCATCATGCCCGCAGTCACCTTAGAATCACATTTTGCATCGTTCATCATGAAAGTATAGGTGGAAGTTGCCTCGTCAAATGTCCATGATGTATAGTAAAACTGAGTATTGCCGATCAATATGTCGCCGCCCTTGTCGGTAGGGAAGTTAGGCAGCATACATTTGTTCATATCCTGCAGATACTCCTTTGTCACCTTTATCTTGACTTCCGTGTTGCCGCCGTTCTGAGATACGCCGGTCACCAAGCCTGAAAATGCCTGATTGTTATTGCCGTCCCTCATGGCAATCAGCCCCCGCAGGGAACCGCGCATGGAAGCATTGTGGAGATTGAAATCATTGCCGTTATCCCAGAATACGTCATACAGTCCGTCTGCATCCGTCTGGTTAATCTTCTCGTCATCCTTTCTGGAACGGCATTCCAACGTATGGAAATCAGTGTTGTCCACCAAGCACTGCTTTCCGGCAATGTATACCACGAATCTGGTTCCGCCGGTCTCCCTCTCCGGATTGTTGGAATCGGTCAGCGGAAATTCCTCCGTCTCCACATCCACGATTTCCGAAAGTTCATCCAGCAGCAAATCCCTTTTATCCCTTAATTCATTGGCCTTTGCGTTGGTTCCGGTCATTTCAATGACATTGATCTGCTTATTTAATGTAGCAATCTCGGTAGCAATGGAATTGATACGGTCAACACGAATTTTAATTTCCGAATTGACATCCTTCTGCAATTCCTTCAGATTGCCTGCCGTATTATTAAAGTATTCCGCCATTTTCTGAGCCGTAGCAATAAACTGTGCCTTTGCGTCCGTACTGCTGCGGTTCGTGGACACAGTCTGCAGCGCATCGGAAAACTCCCTGAAAATAGCTGCAAAACCGGAATCATCTTCATCTTTGAAATATTCCTGTAGAGTGTCGCAGTAATATTTCTTAATGTCGTATTCCATCAGAGTCGCGTTGTTGTCTCGGAATCTCATATCGTAAAAGGAATCCCTGACACGTTCAATAGCCACCGTATCCACGCCGGCGCCGGCGCAGCCGTAAGTTGCGAACACTCTGAGGGCATTCGCTGCTTCCTGCGTTACCTGCTGCCTGCTGTAGCCTTCCGTATATACATTGGAAATATTGTTGCCCGTGGTATTTAACGCCGCATTGGCCGCACGCAGTCCTGAAGATGCTATTGATAAACCGAAAAATTGTGATGGCATTTTTACTCACCTTACCTTCCCAATGTATTAATGATATGTTCTATCATTTCGTCAATTACGTTAATATAACGGCTGGATGCGTTATATGCATTCTGGAATTTAATCATAAATTCCATTTCTTCGTCGGAAGACACGCCCAATACCTGCTCCCTTGCGGAAAACGTTTCGTTAATCGTGGCTTCCTGCCCTGCCTGAAAGTCCTTGTTCATTTCCCCGGTATTGCTGATTTGGTTAATCAGCGCATCGTAATACCGGCGGATGTTGGTCTTTGTCTGCAGATTAGGATTCAGCATATATGTCTCCGACTCAAATGCATCCAGCATCTTGCGGATGGCCTGCTTATCCTCGGAATCGTCCTTCAGACGGAAGGAAAGATTACCCGGCTCCCGTTTCAGTTCTTCGTTCACGATCATGTTCCGGATAGAAAATCCCATCTCCGGATCATCCGATACCAGTTCAAACATACGGTAGGGATTGCCGTCCGCATCTTTTAGGTAATTCGTGTCCGGTTCGCTCAGAGCCGCCTGCTCCAGCACATCATTGATGGTAGTCGCCACATAATGGACGAGACGGTCGAATTCCGCCTGCACATTCATTAAAAGTGACTGGGATATATCTTTGTTATATGTTGTCTCATTCTCTAAATCCTTATAAGTCGCACGCTTCTCTCCTCTGGCCAGCAGAGCCGCACGCATAGAACCGATATCCGTATTCATCGTAGTGGATATTTTCTGCGTCGGATTATAGAGACGTGCCGCATCCAAATCCAGTTCCCGCTCTCCGCGGTTATTCACTTTATAATTTGCCAGCTGCCTCCAGTATGGCGTATGGAAACCGGTCTCTTCGTCCGTATACAGTTCCACACGGTTCACCAGATCGGAAGTCACAAAATCCACGCCTTCAAATTTCACGCTGACTACGCCGTTGAAATCTTCCTCATACCGTATCTGGCCTAACTTGGACAGTTCATCCAGAATCAGGTTCCTCCTGTCCCTTAAGTCATTGGCATGTTCCGTTTCGCCGGTTTCCAGACGCATAATCTGCTTATTGATGGCTACCAGTTCCTCTCCGTAGGCATTGATCTGCTCCACCATGTTCTCCACCTGCTTATTCAGGTTATCCTGCTGTTCGCACAGTCCCTGATATACCAAGGATGCCCTTGTAAGGAACTGGTCGCAGCGCGAGATGAACATATTCTGGTTCGTCAGTTCACAAGGATCTTCATACAGATCCTCCATGATTTTCCACAAATTGGTCAATGACTCAGAAAACTCCACGCCCTGAAACTCGCCGAATAAATCTTCCATTTCCTCGATTACTTTTGTATTTGTCTCGTAAAAAGAAAGACGGCCGGACTCTTTGCGGAATGTCTCATCCAGAAATACATCCCTGACCTGCCTTGTTTGGGAATAGAATACGCCCAGACCATACTGCTGATACGAAATGGCGGAGGCGCTGGTGGATAGATTAATATAGCTTCTTGTGCCAAGCAGTATCTGCTGTCTCGTATACCCCTTGGTATCAGTATTTGCCATATTATGTGCTGTTGTATTTAATGTGTTCTGTGACGTCTGAAGCCCAGACGCACCGATATATAAACTTCCGAATAACGGCATATGATATCACCTCTCTCTAGGATTATTGTTTTGCATCAAACTCGCTTTTGCCTACCCCGATTACGCTCCCTGTGTTATAAGCGCCTTTATTGTAATTGGCTGTCTGCGGGGCTGCCCTCATTGCCTGGAACATATTTATGTCAAATTCTATCATTTCCAGCGCATTGGTAATCAGTTCCCTGTTTTGTTCATTGACCTGCCTCACCCTATGCACCAAATCTTTTAATCTGTCATAAACTCTGGCCAGCTTCTGCTGCTCCGCCGGCCTCGGCTCCAGCATCTGAATAATATTTTCCAGCTTCAAATCTTCAACATCCCTGTTTACTACGTTGGCGATATCATGAACCACTTCCTGTCTCTTTCGGTCTATATGATTGATTCTGCTCACAACGATTTGTTCTTCATCCGTGATCTTTGATAGCTCTTCCAAATTACCCGATATAATGATCGGCTTTTTCCGGGTAGATAGCCCCAGCAAGTTGTCATATTCCTCACATAAGTCACCCAATGTCACAATTAGGTTTTCCATTAAACTTGCCACGAGCCTACCTCATTTCTTCCATTCTCTGCAATAATTTATCAGCAAATTTTCCGACGCTCACCTCGTAAGTACCTGCCTGAATACTCTTTTTGAGAGGAGCCGTCACATCTTCCCTGACATCCGCCGCTGCCGCTGCCGCCTGCTTCGCAATCTGGTAATCCCTGCCCGTGCCGGATATCTCCAGACGGTCTGTCTCCGAAGCATTTGCCTTCACGTTCCTGCGGCTTTTATCAATTTTAGATGCGTTATATATCTGCTGAACTTGTGTATATGCCTCAATACGCATCGTTCACTCCTCCTTCCGTGAAACATTACTGATGTCTTATTATTATTATCGGTCTTTTGGGAAATTACTTTAGAGTATGTTTAAAAAATGCTTCCCTCCCTACTTTACCCACTGTGCCCATTTCATCCTATATTCTTCCGCGGTCATCCCTTCTCCGTCCTGAAAAAGCCTGCGGAACAGATCATCGTTCCCGATGCCGGATTCCTTTACAATCTCTTTCACCGGCTTAATGGTAAACCTCAGCAGTTCCTTCGCCGCAGTGAATCTCCGGTTCAGTATATAATCCCTCAGCATAATGCCGTAGGTCTTCTGAAAACAGGAGTCCAATTCTTCCTCCCCCATCCTGTATTTTGCCGCCAGCCACTCGAAAAGATCCCCCTGTCTGTATTTCTCATTGACGGTTTCCCGGATTTCTTTACAGATTATTTTATACCGATCCTGATGCCCGTCTTTCTGATGCATCACCGAAAGGATACAGGCGTTCATCAGCTGCATCAATATTTCCCCGCTCTGCAGCTCCGCTTCCAGATCCCTGTCTTTCTGACATTCCATCAGTTTATTTATAAATTTCTCCATTTCCTTTATGCTCCGCGGGCGGAACACATCCTTTTGCTCATTCTGTTCCATAAACAAGCGAAAATATCCTTCCGCCCCGCAGCCGTTAAAATGTACCCAGATCAGTTCCCACGGATTCTCCTCGCTGCTCTCATGGGCATAATAGTTCTCACAGTTAATAAAAGCGCAGTCTCCGCTCTTTACCGCATAACTCTCGTTTCCTATAAAAACAGTCCCTTCCCCGCCGGCTACCCCCAAAAACAGGAAAGAATTCAGGCTTTCCCTCTGTGACTTATGCGGCTGCAGGCTTTTCAGCCTCCCCACCTCCTGCACATAAAGCAAATTCTTTCTGGCAAATTCCCCAGGCGTATGAAGCATCCTGACGGAATCCGTAATCCCTTTTGTGGAAAATAACGAATGAATGTCTCCCATAACTTTTTCCTCCTACACTTTCCCCCGCCAATAATGCAGCGTCTCACTCACTGTCTGCCGCAAAGGAATCTTCGGCTCCCAACCGGTAAGGGCGTGAATCTTGGATATATCCGCCTCTATAACCGGTATGTCCACCGGCCGCAGCTTATTTCGGTCGGTCTCCACACGGATTTCCCTACCTGACATAGAAATTATCATCTCCAACATTTCTCTGATACTCACCGAACTTCCCCGTCCTACATTGTAAGTCTCTCCAGGCTCCCCATATTCCATCAGAAGCCCGTATGCCCTTACCACATCGCGGACATCCGTAAAATCCCTTCTTGCATTCAGATTCCCCACATACATCACCGGCTCCCGAAGCCCTTTTTCAATCTCCGCCACCTGACGGCAAAAATCCGAAACCACAAAAATAGACGACTGAGTAGGCCCGATATGGTTAAATGCCCGAACCATCATTACTTCCATATCATACGCCTGTGCATATATGCTCCCTATCATATTCTGGCATGCCTTTGTGGCCGCATAAATATTTCCGGGGCGAATCCTGTTTTCTTCCCGTATCGGTATTTCCTCCTCCGGAATATGCCCATACTCCTCCCCCGAACCGATCAGCAGAATCCGCGGCTTATAGTACAGTTCCCGCACCGCATCCATCACATTCACGCTGCCCTTGATATTGATGTCAATGGTCAATGCCGGGTTTTTCCATGCAATCCCCACAGAACTTTGTGCCGCCAGATGAAAAATATAATCCGGCCGTATTTCAAACAGCAGCGAAACAATCTCTTCCTTATTCAGAATATTCAGATCATGCGCCCGGTCTTTCTGTTCCGGAAGGCTTTCCGTCGGCAGCTTCGTGACATGCACCTCCATCCCGCATTCGTCACGCAAGTGCTCCGTCAGATAACTGCCCACAAATCCTGCAGCCCCTATAATCAATGCTTTTTTCATAATATCCGCACCTTACAGCCTGTTATATGCCATCTCCTTTTCCGCCAGCAGCAAGTCATTCTTCACCATCCGTTCCACCAATCCTCCAAAATCAATTCTGCGTTTCCATCCCAGTTCTTTCTCTGCTTTTTCCGGGTTCCCAATCAGAATATCCACTTCGGCAGGCCGGAAAAAATGTTTATTCACTTTCACGATAACCTTGCCGGAAGCCTTGTCCTTCCCCGTCTCGTCCAGACCGCTCCCCGACCATTCCACTTCTATCCCCACTTTGGAAAACGCCGTCTCCGCAAACTCCCTTACCGTCCTCGTTTCATTGGTGGCTATGCAGTAATCGTCCGCTTTTTCCTGCTGCAGCATCAGCCACATGGCATATACATAGTCCTCCGAATGCCCCCAGTCGCGTTTGGAGTCCAGATTGCCCAGTTCCACACAGTCCTGCATGCCCAGCTTTATTTTCGCTGCCGCTTCCGTTATCTTACGCGTCACAAATTCCTTTCCCCGTCTTTCGCTTTCATGGTTGAACAGTATGCCGCTGCATGCATACATACCATAGCTTTCCCTATAATTCTTTGTAATCCAATGCCCGTAAAGTTTTGCCACCCCGTAAGGACTTCTCGGGTAAAAAGGCGTAGTCTCGCATTGCGGGATGGCCTGCACCAGCCCGAACATTTCCGATGTGGATGCCTGATAGAAACGGCAGGAGGGCTTCACTATCCGGATTGCCTCCAGCATATTTGTCACACCTAATGCATCAATCTGCGCCGTGGCAAGGGGCTGCTCCCAAGAAGTAGCCACAAAAGACTGCGCCGCCAGATTGTAGACTTCATCCGCATCCGACACCTTCATTGCATTGATAAGTGAAACCAAGTCTGTCATATCCGCATAGATAAAACGGATCCTGTCCTTAATATGTTCCACATTCCCGTAATCCACCACTGCTTTCCTGCGCATAATCCCATAGACATGATATCCTTTTTCCAGCAAAAGTTCCGCCAGATAGGAGCCATCCTGCCCGGCAATTCCTGTAATTAATGCATTTTTCATAGTTTTTTCCTCTTTCCTGAAAGTATTTTTACCTTTTATTGCTTGTCATTATTATAAGTGGTTCGTGATTCCTTATCCGTTTATGGTTATACTTTTTTACTATATCATTATTTATAGTTTACTTCAATATATTATTTAGTGTCGTGCCGGATGCCAAGCCGGACGCATTGGATCTTATGCAATTGTCTTAAGGACACGCTTATAAAATCCAATGCTGTGTGCCGACTACGTTTACTGGGGGCTTGCAAAGCTGCCTCTTAACGTAGTCTGCCGCAAAATAGGCCTTGACAACAAGTCATGGTTTAAATATTAGCTTTTTGCCTTATTTGCAGGAAAAAGCCGGATGACTGTTTCTGTGCATAAAAGCAGAATTTTCACGCCGTTTCCCATTTTTCCCTTGCCAAACATAGGTATCCACGCTATAATAAAATTCTAGGAAATAGTTTTGTTGTATAAGGCTGTAATTATATTTCGTATTATGGTCTTCCGGCATTACAGCCAGCTCCTTTGCAGCAGGCTTGCCCGCTTACCATCGCCCGGAAAAGCAGAAATTAATAAAGGGGATATTACAGTTCGGAGGCAGCATAAATTTTTCTTTACGGTGTCTCCTGCACCGATTTCTGCCGTTGATAAATACATAATCTGCCCTGCAAAAATCGTGCACATCCCTCCCAAACGAAAGCATTACTGCGGTTATAACATAAAAGGCAGTTACTGCCTCAATCATAAGATAACCCGGAAAGGAGAAAACATGAATCTGGATGATGTCCCTATGATTATAAAAGGCTTAAGGGAATCTTACGGTTATACCCAAGGCTATGTAGGCAAAAAACTCGATATATCCCAACAGGCTTACTCAAACTATGAAATGGGAAAACGCGAACTTCCTGCCAGACACGCTGCCGCACTGGCTAAACTATATCATGTCAGCACGGATTATATTTATGGAATCGTGAATGAGCCGATTGCCACCTCGTTCCCGGAGGCCGAGTATGTCAAAAATATTTCTTACCAGAAGCTGCTGCAATACTTGCTGCGGCTGAATCTCAGCCAACGGAGCAATGTTCTTAGTTATCTCAATTTCCTAAGAAATAAGGAATAGGTTCCTAGAGTGTGTCTGAAAATTGCTTTCTGCCAGAAAGCGATTTTCAGACACGTTCTAATGCGGTGCGGCGGCACTTTCGTCTGTCACCTCTTAATTGCTTGTGACATATTCTTAATTGCGTTATTCCTATTAGCATAAATATATATCGATATTTATTTAATAACATATTATTTATTTCTTTACATTCTGTCCATAATTTGGTATAATGTAATTGCTTCGTAAGAAGTACATATAATTTCATGTAAGAGGGGGATTTTATATGTTTACAGAAGATATAGCACAAGCTATATCTTCTTTTGCTATATACATTTTCAGGTACACTTTAATGATTGAACAAAATGCCTGCGTCCTATATAATACTATAAGACGGAAAAACATATAACAAGGCTTTGGAAAAACTCATCTCCAAGGCAGAGCGGAATAGAAAGGCAGGGCTTATGGGAATATATCTGAATCCGGAAAATGAAGGATTCCGGGATGCCGTTCAATCTAAAATATATGTGGACAAGACAGGGCTGATAGCATATACCAATGAATTTATCAATACGGAACAGAAATATGTCTGTGTCAGCAGACCTAGGCGTTTCGGGAAATCCATGACGCTTAAAATGCTGGCAGCTTATTACAGCTGCGGCTGCAGCTCTAAAGAATTGTTTGAAGGGCGGAAAATAGGACAGAACAGCCAGTTTGAACAATATATGAATAAATATGATGTAATCCTGCTGAATATGCAACAGTTTTTAATTGAATCCAAAGAACTTGGCATCACCGACTACTTGGAACAGGAAGTTCTTGACGAACTTACGGAAGAATACGCAGGAACTCTGGACAGGCAGCATAAAGGGCTTGCCGCCGCCTTACGGGCCATTTATAAAAAAACAAAAAAGAAATTCATTTTTCTGATTGATGAATGGGACTGTGTCATGCGTGAAAAACAAGAATCCGAAACACTTCAAAAGCAATACTTGGATTTTTTAAGAAACCTCCTAAAGGACCAGCCCTATGTTGCATTAGCTTATATGACCGGAATCCTGCCCGTAAAGAAATACGGACAGCACTCCGCCCTAAATATGTTCTGGGAATACTCCATGACAAACCCATATGTTTTTGAAGAATATACCGGATTTACGGAAGACGAAGTCAGGGAACTCTGCAGGCAGTTTGACATGGATTTTACCAGAACCGGCAACTGGTATGACGGGTATATGTTCCGGAAATTTAAGCATATATACAATCCTAGGTCAGTAGTGGCTGCCATGAGCTGCCATGATTTTTCCAATTATTGGGCTTCTACCGAAACATATGAGGCATTGAAAATATATATCGACATGGATTTTGACGGGCTCCGTGAGGATATCGTACAGATGCTCGGCGGTGAAAGAGTCAGGGTAAATACCTTTCGCTTCCAAAACGATATGCGCAACTTCCACACAAAGGACGATGTCCTTACCCTGCTTATTCATTTGGGTTATCTTGGGTATGATTCCGCAGCAGAAGAAGCCTTTATCCCAAACAAAGAAATTGTCAGGGAATTTGAAAATGCCATGAGTACCGGGGGGTGGCCAGAAGTCATGCGAATCTTAAAGGCTTCCGAAAAGCTTCTGGAAGACACCTTGAGATGCGACGGGCAAAGCGTTGCCGCCGGGCTTGACCAAGCGCACATGGAAGCAGCATCCATACTGGCCTACAACGATGAAAACTCCTTAAGCTGCGCTATCGGCCTTGCTTATTACAGCGCAAGGAAAGATTACCGGATCCTCCGGGAACTGCCCTCCGGGCATGGATTTGCAGATTTGGTTTTTCTGCCGCTTCCGCATACCGGAAAACCGGCTCTTGTAGTGGAACTAAAGTACGATCAATCTGCTTACGCTGCCATACAGCAGATAAAAGATAGAAACTATACGCAGGCACTTGAGAAATATGTTGGGGAAATCCTACTCGTCGGCATAAACTATGATAAAAATAATGTAAACAAACCGCATAGCTGTGTAATAGAGAGACTGGAAAAATCCATTCCCCGTTCCTACGTTCCTAATGAAAATGTAATTTCCTATGCCGGACAGAAATCGGATGCCACCTTATCATAAAGCGGTCAGTAATTGTCAGACGATATTTATTTCCAAATATATTATTTGCATCTTTACAGATACTACATTCTATGGTATAATGTCATCGTGTTAAGGGGAAAAACATACCTTTTTATGTATCAGGGATTTTACATGTATAAAGATTTAAGAAAGTATAGTTGAGACTATGCTTTCTTTTTATACCAAACCTATGCAGTATAAGCAAACTGCCAAAAGCAATTTTCGGCCCAAACGAAAAGTCCATTTGGCAGGCCATCTTTATCTTATGAAATATTATTTATATATTTACAGATACTACATTTTATGGTATAATTGATTTATGTCAAGGTAAATGCATACCTTTTCATGTATCAGGGATTTTTACATAATAGGAGAAAGTATCGCGGCATACTTTCTCCTTTGTTCTGTCCATTGATCTGGCAGTTCCTGACACTCCGCCTTAATACCGCGGACAAATGCCTGTCTGAATTAAAAACTTTTACCTAATATCTTCTCAATATATTTAGCTATGCCCTTCTTTTCTTTTAATTTCTTTACCTCTTCCCTCAATCTCTTTGTCTCACCCTCCAGTCTCCTTGTCTCACCCTCCAGTCTCCTTGTCGCATCCTCCAGTGTCTCTGTCTCATCCTCCAGTCCCGCCATGGCCGAATTCAAATTACAGATTTCATCATTCTGTCTTGCATAACTATCTTCTAGATCGGCTATCCTCTTAAAGCAATGCGCTATCAGTTCCTCTTTTTCATCTTTTCTGACTATTTCTGCCTTTAAGTTCTCGTTATCCTGCTCTAAGCTGCTGATCTTTTCTAAAAGATACTGCTTATCACTTATTAAGTCATTGATTTGTTTTTTTAACGTCAGAATCTGAACATCCCGCTTCGATATTTCTTTTTCCTTTTCTTCCCTCAGTTTTGCAATAGAATTTTCCCGTTCCTGATTTTCCTTCGCCAGTTTAGAAATCTTTTTATCTTTTTCCTGAATATCCCCATTCAGGATTGCAATCTGCCCTTCTCTCTCTCTAAGTGTTTGCCGCGCCGCTTCTGCCTGCTCATCTTTCTTCCGGATTTCTGCGTCATAGCTTTCTATCCTTTCTTTTTGCTTTTCGGCTTCTTTCTTTTGCTTTTCTGCCTGCTCTTCTTTCTCTTTCTGTATTTTATCTTTCTCTTTCTGTATTTTATCCTTCTCTTCCTGCAATTTACCAATTTTTATATTTGAAATCCTATCTAAGCGTGAATGCATCTTTTCCATTGCATCAATAAGAAATCCCAGCCCCAATTTCTCTCTGACTTTGACAATTACATCCTTATTCTCTTTTGCGTATAACAGGCATATAGCCAGCTGCTCACAATAATTCTTTTCGGGCAGGACTTCTCCAAGAAATTTAATTCTTCTTATTCTTTCCAGCTCTCCACAGCCTAAAATAGCTTCCTGCAATTCCCGATGCTCTAACAGTTTCAATAATTCCATGTCCTTGTCAGCCTCATACCAAGGTACAGTAATCGGTTCCAGTATCTTTTCATAACCCTCAAACCCAGTCAATCTCTGTTCCCTTCGCAGATGCTCTTCTTCCGATGTGTCTAACAGTTCTTCCAGTAAACCGTCCGCATCATAACCCAGCAGCTTTTTTAATGCATTCTGTTTTTCCTCATTGTATACATACTGTTCTTCTTCATCAATCCGGAAGATATGATACGGAAATTTAGCTTTGCTAAACAACGCCGTATCTACATCCTGACCCGTTATGAACAGATGAATCGGCAAATCTTTCGTTTCCGCCAATTCCATCATTTCTTTTGGAGTAACACAGGTTGCAAAGCCAAGCATCAGCCGCAGTTTCTGCGGAAGCATCAGATATATCTGCTGCAGAATTTTTACCGACTCCTCTTCCGCTTTTTTCTCAGCCTCCTCCGGCCTATTTTGATTTTGGGGCAGTACAATAATAAAACGGGCACACGGATCGTCCTCCAAAATCTCCCATAGTTTTGCCATAATATGTATAAATAAATCCCCCTGCGTATGATCTGTTTTCAGCAGCGGGAAATCCTGCTGCTCCCGAAATATTTTTTCGGGTTCCTGCAGCATCCTATACTCTGCCTCCGATCCAAAGTAACTGCCGAATATGGCTCGGAAAAAATTTTCTCCCAACAGTTCCTCTTCTTGGCTGACATACCAATGCGTATAATGCGATATACTTTTCTCCCTGTGCTCCCCCTTCACACCATAGACGGAAAGTCTCAGCGAGCCATTTCCCTTATCAAAGGGTTTAAAATACCCATTATAGAAAATTCTGCCCCGCATGCTGCCTGCGCACATAAATACATCGGTAATCTGAGTAATATCCTGTTCCGCACATTCCGCTCCCATGCCTTCCAAAAAGTTCTCTGTACCGTCCCTTATATATGACTTCTCCACATCAGTAATATCCGTCCATACCACTTTTCCGTATTTTTGCTTCATATATATCCCTCTCTCTATTTCGGGCCTATCCCTAAATACCAACCAATAACCGGTATAGCAATGGTCCTAAAACCTATCTATATATCCATTTACCACATCCCAGACTTTTTTATCCGCCGTACGGCTCAGCAAGCCTTTCAAAGAACGCAGAACTCTGTTATCTTCCTGGTCTGCACGGATAATCTCCATTAACTGGTTGTCCAGTTCCGACTGATTCAAAAATAACGCGCAAACCGCTTCGCTCCTCCTCTGCCAATCCTTCCATGGCCATGCCTGCCGGACTGCCCCGCTACGCTGCGGCAAGTCTCTGTCTAAAAGAAACGCTTCTCCATATACCGGAATATCATAGCAGCAATAACTTCCGTTATCCTTTAAAGGAATGCATCCTGCCGCCCGGAAAATCCACTGCAATAGCACCTCTACATTTTCTGCCTGAAAATGTATCTCCTGTTTATCGGAATCATAATTCTGCTCAATGCTGTCTGACTCTTTTTCTCCCTGCTTATAGGGGATGGAATTTTTCCCCGTTGCAGAACAATAAAAAATAGACATATATGTCTTTGCCTTATAGTTTTGAAATAGCCTGCATGCCCACATTAAGGGATTCTTATAATCCTGATTCGTATGATATGTATCATAAGCTCTCTTTAACTGTGTCAGCATCTTCTTCCCTTCCGCAAAATAATCCGTCTTATGCACAATATTCTGAAACGGGTTATTTTCCACATTTTCTTTCACGTTTTCCTTCACATAATCCGACTTTGTCAGCACAATCCCCACCGGAGGCAGCCATTCTCCCCTTCTGTCAAAAGAATCCGCTATGCCGTTCATAATTTCGGAAATCCCCTTTCCGATTCCGCCTCCGCCTCCGTCTTCCCTAAATCCGGCATCGGAAATACAGGTACATAACAAATATAGGCTGCATTGATCGATCAATGGATATTTTCTTATTGCATCCACATCAAAATATTCGCGTCCCTGCCTGTCCCTGTGCAAGCAGAGTTCTCCGGCAATATCCACTAATGTAAATACCGCATATTCCCCCCGTCCGTTTTGATTTCTCACCAATACCGACGCATTGAAAGAATCCTGAATAGATTCCTGCAGTGTTTTTTCAATTTTCCATCCCTTTTGGTATAACTCCTTCTGCCTTCTAAGATTCTTGATTCTGCTGTCCGCTAATTCTCTCACCTCGGGAAAATCGGATTCCGGATTATTCAAAAGTTCCAGAATCATGGCGATAATCAGACTTGTCTTCCCTGCCCTGGAGCCTCCGATAAATCCTACCGGCATATGCCTGTATTTTCCCGTTCCTCTTAAGACAGGCGCATGGCAATGGGGACAATATCCTCTGATTTCCTCGCCCTCGTACCGAAAATTGTCTACTTTCCCGGTATTACTTGGATCTTGTGAATAACACACTGTATAAATCTCTGCCGAACCGCCTTCATCTTCTATAAACTCGGGAGAAACCGCCACTTCTTTATAGTAGGCTTTCTTTTTCTCATCCGGAGACACTTCGGAATTCTCACCTGCTTCCGTGCTTTCTTTCTCCGGCATTTTTCTAAAAAAATTTCTTTTCAGACGGTTGCCGAACTCTTTTGCCTCTCTTTGAGCAACGGACTCATTCTGTCCGGAGATTTCCAAATCCAGAATAAATTTCCCTTCCCAAATTTCGTCCGGTTCCATATTCAGGATTTTCTCTTTCACACTCGGATTTTCCGCTTTTTCCGCACATAAGTCCATCACATCTTTCAGCGTGATCTTAATGCATTGGGTTTTCTTACTTTCAAATTGCGTAATGCCGGAATTCCTGGCATATGAACATAAATCCTTCCAAGAAACAAAAAGCGTAAGAGGGTCCTCCTGCAATCCCAACATACTGCTTAAATTAAAGACGATATTCCCGCCCTCCAGTTTTCTGCCACAATCTACGCAATAATATGAATAAACCATTTTCATTTCCTCTTGTAATCATATGTATATTTTCCCCGGACCAAATCATCAGCGCTTACAAATATATCCCTTATATCTGCTTTGTCCGGCAGCGTAATAAAGTATTCACTCTTCTTTTGCCTTTTCTTCCCTCTGACTATAATTTTTTCCTGCGGAAACGCAAACCGCCGTTCCTTATAGCAGACTTTAAAATGCCGGCTTCCGATGGCGTCCCCTTCCGCACCGTTGCAGAAAAAAGCAATTCTCCAAGTATTCCTGCCCCAAAAACGGGCCTTGGCCATCCTGCATTCCAAACGGCTTTCTGCCCTGTTTTTTGAGTAATAATATTCATACCGCCCTACCTCTTTCCCCCTTTCTTTCTCGATAAGGCAGACGCACTCGCCCTCCTTCAAGGAAATCAGTGACTGCTTCCCATGCATGCCGCTATACTCTATTTCATGAAGCCGTACACTGTTTTCCTTATAATCCTCATCGGACAATCGGAATTTGAAATAATACAGCCTGTAATCAGTTCCCTGTTTCTTCGCAACGGAAATTCCGTTTTCCTCATCCCAAATCCTGTCCTTCATCTATTTTTCCTTTCTTCAATATTTGATCTATCAGTTTATTATCCGACTTATACTTAGCAACGGAAATCAGCTGAACTTCCCAAGGCTGCAAATCCGGATACAGAAATATATCAGCATCATACATTCCGTTGCCCGGAGAGTCCATTGCCGGAATCCCTTCTTTCAGCAGCAGCCATTCCATGCATCCTTGCCTTACAATGGCAGGAGGCAGCGAAAACTTTATATTCTTCTTTATATTCCGCAGGCAGTCCGGCAAATCCCTATATTTGCCATCACTCTTTACTTTTGCCTGCAATTTATATAAATTCTCTTCTACGGCTCTGTGCCTGTCCTCCCAACCATTCAGATTTTCTATTAGTTTCTTTTCATAGAGATGTATGGCCTTTTGCTCCAATTCATTTGCATAAATAAGATTTGCATACTCATTCTGCAGTATCCTTTTTACCCCTTCCAGAAAACCCTTCCTTATGTCATCTTCGTACAGTTTCTTAAAATCGGCATAATAAACATTATTCTGTATCCAGCATTTCAGTTCGTCCCAATCCGCTTCCTGTTCCAGACATTCCAGATACTCCGTCTCGCATCTCTTTTTTTCTTCCTCGATATGAGATGCCGTTAAGGAGGCCAACGTATGCCAGAAGAAGCGAGTACGTTTATAGTCTTGTGCTGTTCTTGGAAACAGTTTCTGCCAGTAAGCAAACTCCCCCTGCATGTCAAAATACCCTTTTATCATATCCCTTGCATTTCCGGCAATCTTATGGATCAGTTTGCTGCTCCATTTCTCATCCTCCTTCCGCAGCCAGTTCATATATTTCCCGATCTGCTTCTCATTGATTTCTGCCGTTTCTTCATCATATCCTTCAAAAGCAAACGCACACAGATATCCATTATCGTTCAGAAGCGATGCCTTTGTGTCAGCCGTATCCCTGCTCAGCATATGCAGATACCTCACTAACGCCGTTTCCTGCTCCTGATAAGAGCCGAATATACCTTTATAAAGAATATATTCCGCATGAATCGTATTTGTAACTTTCTCATTGATCGATTCCGACAATTCATCCATGGTAAGCATGCTTTCTTTTTCCCACTCCTGCCGATAACAGATCAGGTAGCCCACTTGAGAAGCATTTTCCGGATGAAGGTTTGCGCTAAAGTCCTTCATTAATCTGTGAATGCTATCCACCACAGTTTTATTTGTCTCAAAAAGATTCAGACAAAAAGCAAAAACAAATTTGTTTTCCGGTATCTCCAATTCCCCGTCCTTTGTCTTCTTTTCCAATTCCTTCGTTATACTGCCGGATTCCAGCAGATCTTCCGAAGTTTTTCTGTCATAATATGCATATTCCCTGCCCGACAGAAAACATTCTTTTAACAGCCGGTGAATATTTTCCGCATCTTCTGCAAAATCCAGAACTATCACTGCCGCCCTCATTGCCATGCTGTATTGCTTATACATTTTCTCTTCCTCATCCCTCAAAGTACCGGCCGTCTCCATATTCAGCTTCTCAAGGCTATTCCGCTATTGATTCCCTCCATTGGTCGTATATCTGCACAATTGCCAAGCTGTCCAGTTCATCACAGCCATAGTCATTTCTCAGTTTTTCTCCCCGGTCGTCTTCCGGTATCGGTAAATACTCCCGGTCATATAAATCCATTCCATCCTGAAAATCATCTATTCTTTCCTGCAGCATACGTTCATATCTTTCCCTGTCAATGTCAAACTTCTTATGATTGGATTCTATTATCTTTTTCAGCTGTCCTATATTATGCTGACACATATCGGAATTACGAAACGCATAAAAAACCAGCGGAAGATGCATTTTTTTCTGATAAAGTTCCTTCCAAAAAGCAGAGAAAGTAACCCTTGAGAATTTATCATTATTGAGAAATTCCTCAAAATTCTTATTATCCCGCATAACCTTCCAGACATTCCCGCTCCGCTGAATCACACCGCTTATCAGTGCATCAATAAATACGCCACAATCCTCCTTCATACGTTTCGCTTCGATTGCTTTGGCAAGATCATCTTTTATGGCAGCAAATTGATTCAGGGTGTAACGAAGTTCACAGAATAACTGTGTATTCCGCCGCAAAATTGCGCGTGCATAGCTATCGTACCGGCGCAGAATTTCATCCTCCGCCATATGTACCGCTACCGCTTCCGACGGATCCAACCGCATAGAGTAAATTCCGGAATCCTCCAACTGAAGCATCCTCTTAAATTCCGTCTCTCCGCCGGCTCTGTTTTGCGGCAGCCCGGAAAGATACCGAAACAAATTTTCACCCAGTTCTTTGCTCTGATATCCGCTGATATCTATTTTCTTCCACGAATGCGGTATTATATATACCACATAAGAAAAACCATTCTGCATATCACCAACCCGCTCGATAATCCGGTTTTTAAGGGCATAATCAAAGATAGGGTCAAAACAGTTTTTCAGGAAACGCTTTTCCGCGCTTTCATCGCTTCCCAGCCTATGTTTTCTATGCAAAGCCAACGGCGGATAATGCCTCCAGCTTAAATTCGTGCCGAATATATATTTCTCCTGTTCCGTCTCTCCCTTTTCATACACCGTTTCCACATACCGGCCGGGCAGTTCCCCATTCGACAAATGCACCATATCGCAGCCGCTGACACTGGCATCATACGCCTTCTCCCAAACATCAATTCCTTTGATGTCATACAATGCATTGGCAACCGATGTCTGATAACATACAATCTTGGTCACAGAGTCCGACTCCGCCGTCCTAGTTATAACATCTTTTTTGCTGATGGCATTTTCAATCGAATTCTTAATGATTTTTCCGTTGGAAGAATTTACCAGAGATGTAGGCACAAGGATAAAACGGTTCACTGCAACACTGACCACACCCTCCGCCAACAGTGCCGGGCGGCTTTTATTCAGTAATTGTGAGATGATCGGCTTGATTATTCTGTCAACCTCCTCACTCATATTTTTTTCTTCTACCTTCTCCAGCTTTTTCTCAAAATATCTCTCAACGCTCAAATCCAGTTTCTTTCCGTCCAACGCTGCTTCTTTCCCGATTCCGCAAGCCTTGCTGAGGATTCTGTCAAATCGTTTTCTCGCCACGCCCACTACCTCGGAAACCCATTGCTCCTTGTTTTTCATAAAATCATCGATCAGTTCTCTTCTAAGCGCACGGATATCCACATCGTCAACCGTCTTGCCTGCCTCCTGTTTTACCCAGTCAAATATATCCGGCTCATCGCAGAGATTTACATTGACATCCCCGGAAATCTTTGCCGTAAACTCACTTAGTTTTTCCTGTTCCAAAACCAAGCCTTCGTTATGATAAAAACTAATTAATTCTTCCAAGTTCAATGTAAAACTTTCAACCAGGCTTACAAATCCCTTTACGCGCGATACATACTCTGTTCCAAACAAGCCGCTCTCGCCACGAAGCTTCCCGCAGACTTCCTTCCTGATTTTTTTCTCCTCAATTGCTTTCGTCCGGCTTTTCCAGTCAGCGATTTTTGCTTTATTTCCATGCCCCAGCATGCCTCTTTTTATAGTTGACTGTGAATCGCCGATCACCTCCATGCTGACATCATAAATGCCATTTTGAGCAGTCTCCATCATATTGAGAAGGGATATATCATGGAAATCCAGCAGCACACCCTTCTCGTTGGCCGGCCCTCGCCCGTAATATAGAGAAAGAAATGCCCTGGGCCCATACTTCTGCATAAACGCAGATGCCTTATTCTCAAAATCCAAATACATATCCCGAAAATGATCCCGTATCTCTTCCACCGCTTGGTTCATCCTGGCCGTTGCATTATACCCTGCAATAAACTGCGCCGTATCTCCTGCATTGATCTGATCAATTGTAATCTCAATCTTACTCTGCATTAACCGTACACGGTCTTTTATCATATCGTCAATTCCCTTCCAAAGAAGGCCTGTCTCCAGCTTTATATTGTCTCCCCAGCCATACAGTCTGCGAACCTCTTTCTCGGCATCTATCCTGTTCAGTACCTTGTCCTGCTCCCTGAAATATTCCGTCAGAACCTGACCGGATTCATGAATAGTCAAAGGGGGTTCCTGATACAGCCTTTCACAGACATGGCTTACCACATTTGCCACCACCACCTCTTCCGGTATGGAAGCCGTCGCCATGCCGATTGCACAATAGGAATGGGAATCCTCCGGGAAGAACCCTTCTTTTACCATTCCCGCATTCATTGCCCCGTTCAGCTTATTGCTCCGGTATGTATCCGCATTGGAGTAAAAGACAGCATGGCCAAAGGCACCGCCCGTATCCGACAGCAAATCTGCCAAGCACTCTGCCACAATCCGTTTTGATCCTTTATAACTGCCGGAAACCAATATCACACGGTCAAACACCGGCGATACCGAATCAAACTCTTTGGATGCGCCGTCGCGTACCTGAAATACTTCCTTCCGCTTTGAATTCTGCCGCAGGCACTGATAACTTTCTGTCTCTTTTAACGCTGCATAGCAATTCGTATATACCGAATTCAAATCGGTTATATTTTGATTAAATTCTTCCACAGTATCCGCCAGGAACAGATAACTGTATATTTGAGCAGTCCTGCCCTGTGCCGCACAGGCAATCCGGGCATTTACTGCCAAGTCAATAAAAGTTCCGCTGCCGGTACCTCCCGCCAGCCCGGAAGCAATGATAATGTCAATAGGCAATCCCTGGTAAGCTCCCCACCCCTGTATAATTTCCCTAAGTTTGTTCCGGAACAGAACATTCACATAGGATCCGTCCGACTCATCATAAAACTTGGCTTTACCGACCATCCGTCTTTGGTTGGAGCCTTCGTCATCAAAGTTAACGGAAAAGTTGGCCGGCATCCAAGCTTTAAAAAAACTATCCCGATAATTGTACTTACTGATTCTGTCGGTTGCCCCGGACCGCGAAAGATTGATTGTAGCAACTCCGCAGCGTTCTGCCTGCCGCAATTTTTTCCCATCCGCGTCCACTGCGATAAACATTACCTGATTCCTATAATTCTCCCTCAATATATTGTCCGCGGATTTCTTTGCATCCAGTATTGCATCGATTCCGCTCCCTCCGCTGCCAATCATAATCGTCAGCCTATCGTCGTTATAATTCCTTGGTACCGCCACTGCAAATAAAGTCTGATTCTGTACATTTACTTCACCAATCTGTAATACTTTCTGCCTTTTATCGTCTGTCACTCCGATACCTCCTAACTTATTCTCTGAAATCTGGCAACATTGCCATTTGCATCCCTAAATTCAATTAATTCCCGTGACTGCCTATCACAGACCAACATCCGTACATCCTTTAATTCCTCTCCTTCTTTCTTTACCGTCAGCTGCCGGCATTGATCCAACCCCTTGAAGAATACCTTTTTGGTGATACCGTTCCCTGCGCATACCATAACATCCATGCTCTGAAAATCACAAGGCTGTATCGTATTAATCAACTCTGACAGTTTACATTTCCTGCCCTGTTTATACTGTCTGAGCGATCCGTTGACAGTTGCCCCATAATTTATCGTCACCTCCCATGTGCCATATAGCTGGCATTTTCCGAATGCCGCTGCCAAAATTATCCCGGCCGCAAGGAAGATGATAATCAGACCAACCCAAAACGCCCAAGTATACCGGAAAAAGAATGCGCCGCCTCCTAACACGTTCACATGAACGGCTATTTTCTCGGAAACTTCTCCGCAGCAATCCACAGCATGCAGACGGACGGTTCCGTCTCCGCTTTCTTCCGCCCGCAGTACAAGCACACACCGGCTTTCATCAATTTCAGCCGAAAAAGCACGGGATGCTTCTTCATACTCTCTCTCATACCGAAGCGGCAGCCCCTCGGGATCGGCAAAATACATGCCCAAGTCCAATACCTTTTCTTTCTGCAGCTTCAGGCCAAATACGGAAGCCGCTTTTTCCAGAACGGCATTGCCTCCTGCAATAAGTTCTACATTTATCGCTCCCTCCCCAATCACTTGCGGCTTTTCATTGGTGACCACCAACGGAAATTTCTGAACAGCCGGTTCCTCCAAATCCACATCCTTCTGAAAAACGGCAATTTCAGCTGTCCCGGCCTTTTCTCCTGCCTCAATGGTCAGAACCCCTTCCTGCGTAATGCTGCATTTTAACGGCATGGCCTTATCAAAAGAAACTTCATATGTAACCTGCTTGCCGTTCTCTCCGCTAAAATATCTGGAACAATCCAATACCAGACGAGAGCCAACGGCCATTGTCTGTTCCGGAATGGATGCCTCCAACGGCATGGAATCCACCTTCACCTCAATGCTGCAACTCTCTGAAACTTTCCTGTCATTGCGGAATATACCGTCCTCTACGACAGCTTGGACAGTATAATTACCTGCCCTTTCAAAAGAGAGGACTCCTTTATAGTTATCGTTTCCTCCCTCCAAAGGAGATTTATCTCCGGTTTCCAAGATTTCCAAATAGGCCTTACTGTCCCGATAAAAAGTATCCGAAGAATAGGATTGGCCATTATAAACAAAATGGGCGGTAAATTCAATCTCTTCATTCCTGTATACACCTTCTGACAGATCCTTTCCCGCGGTCAGTTCCAATCCCACTTCCCTCAGAGGAATAATCTGAATTTCAATATCTACACCGTCATCTCCATAAACAGTAATCAGCCACTGCCCCTCTTGAGGATTGATCAGCTTGCCCGTAATATAATGCGGAATATCAAATATGACTCTTCTGTTCTCGGTATGGCTATTCCCCCGATATTCTTCTGTATTTTTATCGGGATCCGTTATTTCAATCCGGTCAATCTGATTCAGTTCCTCACCGGTAACAATAATATTGGTTTCCGCTGTCATCTCCGTCACCTCGAACGGCAATGTGACTTTTTCGTCCTCAATTGTATATGTCCCGCCATTTGACTTTACGCCAAAATAACGTTTTATAATTTCTATAAACTTATTGAGAATGGCATTCGTCCCTGTTACCTCTATCCTTTCCCCTCCTGTGCTTTCGCTAATATGGTCAAGCTGCTCCCTGGCCAGCAGCCCCTCCGTTTCATTTCCTGCATTCAATTTATCATAATTCAGTTCCAAACAATATACGGGCCAGTCATTTGAAGAAGCTATGCCTATTGCGTTTTCTATGCTTTCATATCTCTGTCCGTCCTGCGTATCATACTGTCCCGTTATCCTTCCGTCCGACACCAAAATAATACAAGCCGAATTTTCAGCCGCCTTTCCCTGCTCCAACACATCCACTGCCGCCGATAAGGCATCGCCTATCGGCGTATAATCGCCGTCCTCGTTCCCTATCCGTTCCAGCACGCTGCAAATCCTCTTATTTGATTCTTTCTCTCCTGACTCCGCAAGGGGGAATGCTTCCGTGACCCGGCTAAACGACTGCTCTTCGCCCTCCGCCGTATACACTTCCTCCGTGTCCCATTGGGGTCCAAAAGCAATTACAGAAACTCTCACATTCTTTATCGGAAGAGTTTCCACAAATAACTGTGCCGCTTTCACTCCCCATTTATAGGGATCACTGTCTGACAACGAACCTGTGCAATCGATTACCAGTACAAAATCAATCGTTGCATTGTTTTCCTCAGCTTTCACTGTCATATTGCCAAACCATAACCAAAGAAGCACCACTGCCATCAAACTTCTGCCAAACCCTTTCATATCCACTGCCCTCCAGACAAAGCTTTCTAAGGTATCTTTTATGATATATAATCCCATATTTTTACATATTCCGAGTATACCACATGGATAATATTTGCACAAACATAATTTAGATAAATATTATTTAACATATTACTATATGTAGTAGTATATATGCCGGACAGTATATAATTGTAAACGTTTCGATTCTCACCAGCTTACCTGATTCCAAATATAAAATTGACTTATTTGCCTACCGCACTGACAAAGCCTATCAAATTTTATCAGACAATAAACGAAAAGGCTTGCTATTTAAGCAAGCCTAAATCTTATCTTATTCTCAGCGGATAAGGGGACACAACACGGTTTAAGTCGCAGCTTTTGAACATTTGCCGTACAAATGGCCGATTATTCTCTGCATAACTTTTTCCACCGGATTGCAAATTATAAAATCTATTACTGTTGAAAACAGCAAACCTAATACAAAAATAACAAAACACTTTAACGGTAAAACCCATAAATGAGAATGTGAATAAGGATCCAACTCTAAAATTCCACTGACAATGAAGTATTGAAATATCAGCATATGTATCAAATAAATTCCATAAGTTCTGGCTGATACAAATTCAATTATTTTTAATCCATTATGCCATGAGGCAAACAACTTTGAAAACAAGAAAAAATAAAGCAGCACTCCGGAAACCATGCTCAAAGAAAGATCTGCCGTCCCATTTATCAAAATCGGGTTAGTAAATGTATATCCACAATATATGATATTTATTATCAGCAATGGGAGTATAATTTTACAGCTTACATTAACTTTAGTGCGAAATAGCCAATACCCCAATATAAAGAAAAACAAATCACAGTTTCCGATTACAGAAATAGGAATACCTATGCCAACACCAAGCGCCGTCATAATGTTTATGATACGTCCGCAAAAAAACATTGTAATCAGTAAGCCATTTAACTGTGCAATAGTTAAATTCGTCAGCATCTTCTGAAGAAATGGCGCTAAAATATACAGCACTGTTAAACTATATACAAACCATAAGTGACCTACCGAATCCCCTGCCAAAATTGCCAAAAGGGAAATCCTCCCCCCATTTGAATAATACAGCTGATAAATAAATGTATAGAATACTAAAGGAATCAACAAATGCAGCAAATGCCTGAAATAAAATTCCGACCATTTAACAATAGGCTTGGATAATATAAAATATCCTGAAAGTGACAGAAAACACCACAGTGCCGGACGGACAACCCCTTGTACTAATCGCCAAAAGTTCCCGGTGGAATCCAGATGCGCACTTGCATGAAGCATTATGATGCAATAGCAGCAAAAAATCCTTAACAAATCAATGGAATAATTTCTTTTCATATTTACTCCCATTTCAATCTTACTCCCCTCACAAGAGATCACTGTGATTCCTTTTCTCTCTTTATAATAACTCCATAATCATTTTCATAAAGCACTTCACAATCTTGTATCAGCAAATAGCAGCTTTCCAAAGATGCATCATCTTTGGCAACCACTAAATAATCACCATACGTTCCATTAATGAAGTTTTGCGTAAAACCAATAGGGTCATAGGTACAATATGCACTCTGTCTCTGATTCGTCAAAGCCTCATACCAGTAATTATCCAGCCAGTTTCCCAGATACATAATTACCTGATCCCCGTCTCTATAATTCATATCCACTTCACGGCATAATTGAACCAGTCCGGGAGAAACAGTTGTTTTTTGTTTTCTTATTGCCCTATTGAAATTATAGATCTCATAACAGCTATTGGCATTGGGAAGGGGATTAAACAGGACATTCTTCTCATATAGTTTCATGTCCCATTGAGTAAACCATAACAAGAAAACAATCCCCCAACATCCGCAATAAAAAAGCACAAGTCCTTTCGCGTGGGAATAAATGCCGCGTATTCCTTCTATAAATAAAGATAATAACAACATCCAAACAACATAATTTAATTTATAATAATAGTATGATGATATTGCACCATAATGCATGCTGCAAAAAAATATAACTATATATGCAAATAGCGTGAAAAATACAAATGAATTTGCATAAATCTTTTTTTCCTTTTTCTGCCGGCATATACCATATAAAGCAAACGGAAAGAATACCAGAAAATCCGAATACAAGTTTCGGTAGGTATATCCTTCAAAAGTAAGCACCAAACCATAATCATTGCCAATTAAAAGTTCACTTCCTATAAAGCGTGGATATATTATCACAAACCATATCGTAAGAAGCGTAGGCAAAAGAAACACTTTAAGTTCATCCATGTAAAAGCGTTTAGAAGTAACTAAACAGCCTGTTTCCTTTTTCACTTTGTAAGCCACACAAATGAAAATCCCTATATAAACAAAAGGTGCAAAAATAGTATAACATTCTGCAACGCCAAAACATACCAAGCTCATGAAACATAATACTATTTGATTTTTTTCTTCCGATTCCAAGAAAATATCCGTAATGAAAATCAAGCACATTATAACTGTAACGGATAGTCCCAGATAACTGAAACCGAAAAGCAAATTATTGTAAGGATATCCAAATAGATAAAAAAACGTAATCACCATGCCAAACAACTTGGCAGAAAACGTCCTCAGATGTTTATGAACAACGCTGTAAAAGACGGCTCCGCTTAAGCCAAAGCTAATAAGTTCCTTTATAATGAAAGACTTATAACTGTCCGTCCCGCTAAAAATCGGAGAGAGAATCCGAATGAAAACTCCGTTTGTAAACGGAGTCAAAAACATAGTAGACATTGTCGTTATTACCGATTGACTGTTAACTGTGTCCATTGCAATTTTCAAGTGGGAAGCCGGATCACTGGTTTCGAAGCGAATCTGAAAATCCTTGCCATATATTTCATAGCCTGCCAAAATTACAGTTACAGCCAAAAGTAAAAAGAAAATAAGATTTTCTAACTTAAAATAATACTTCTGAATATTTCCGGTTCTCTTTATCCAAATTAACCCGGCAATACTAATTACAATATTCATGAAACCTAACGAAATTAAATTTGCCGGAATATGGAGTATAGTAAATACACTTGCAGCCAATGTAATTAAACACTCATATATAATATAACATATGGGAAGCCAAATAATAACTTCTTGGCGGTCTTTACTTTTAGGTAAAAAAAGCAACATGCAGATAATGCTTAAAACTGATAATACATATATTATTGACAACAACTCTCCTGCCTCCTATCTACTCATGCATTCCGATAATATTTGTACAACAAACTAAATCATCAACAAATACTAGTGTAATGTACCGTTGATATTTGGCATATCTGACTCCCATCATTGAGAGT
>CAJUIM010000002.1 GCA_910586275.1 uncultured Lachnospiraceae bacterium
CGGGTAGAAAAACTTTTGTTTTTTTGATTGTCTACTTGACGGGTAGCACACCATTCTAATGCTTTTTCAATATCCTCTATAGCTTCACTTGCTGTTATCATAATTTCTCCTTTATCCATGTTATCAGTCCCATAACTCTATTCGCTCCAATCTATCCGTTGGAAACATTCATCGCAAAAGCTGTTGGTTTCCACCAAACAATGATTGCATTTAGGGCATATTCCAAATTTTAACCGACCCATTTTTGCAACGGCTTTAGGATTCATTCTCTGCATTTTTTCTTCATCAGAAAATGACTTCAAAAATTCCTCATGCTTTGCTTTTTTGTATATTTCGATTTCTTCCTTTGTTGGTGGTTCTATATGTATTACTTTCATTTCCCCATCTCCTAACCGTTATATTCTTCCAACTCCTGCACCTGCTGCAGTTTCCTTTTATCGTCCTAATGCAGGTAGTCCTTCAAGACATCTTCTAGTCCTTCCCTATCTCCATACTGTATTGGACAGATAATTTCATCATCAGCCTGCACAATAGCGTCAATAATTTGTTCGATTGTATATCTTTCTTCATTCATTTTCTTTTCCCTTTCTTTCCCTGGTATGGCCTGCGGTGTTCTTTGCCGTGAGTGATGGATTTATCAAGGCTCATGGCGTTTATCCGGCAATTTCACAAATGGTTTCCACGCAATCACATTTTTGATGATATTGTGGTGTTTGTCCATCCATTTACTGCCATCGTAAAAACCAATCAGATATTCAACTGAATCTGTCATATAGGCAACCTCTATCCGCTTCATATGCGGTGTTGGCTCTAATTCCATGTATTCCACCATAGACGGCAACCATTCATCACAATATACCCATCCATCATCAAGGCGCTGGTCTTTCTCCATATTCGCCGCTTGCAGCTTTGCGGATAAGGCTTCTATGGTGTCGGCGGCTTGTTTTAATATTTCCGACTTCTTCCATTCACAATAATGTATTTTTCCGTCTGCTAATTCCCTCAATTCCTTTACCTGTTCGCTAATGCTCATTTTATCAATCCCCTTTCATCAATCCCTCTTATTTCAACCTCTTTAAAATTTCCATCCACAATTTCCTTTTCAGGCTTATTCAGAATCTTTTTGAAATCCATCAGGAATAATGCAACGTCCATTTTGCTTGTCTTACTATCCATAAGCATTTCAATAGCCTTTTCTATGCTAAATGATATGTACTGTAATAACGGCATCTATATTACCTCGTATTATGTCTGATATAAATAAAAAACAGAACCGCCATTAAACAAATAAACGGATGCCGCAAAGCCCCAATCAACGCAAGAACAAAAAGACATACTATAAACTCTAATATGCTCATTCATTTCCTCCATGTAATCTGTCATATTCCGCGGAACCAAGTCGAATAATCTCTTTCAGCTTTGCTTCGTCCATCAGAATCACATCATCATATCCTTTTTCTCTTGCCCATATCCTTATCGCTTCAATGCAAGCACATTCTTGCGCGTCTGCTACTTTTGCAATAATACTTTGGGTAATTGTATATGCCCCGGACACGTCACACTCCGGCAAATATCCGCCAAATTCATAGTGCAGTTTCCAGTCCTCGTCAAGAGTTTTGACCGTCTGCGGATTCAGTTTTACTTCTGGTATATCTTTTGCGAATCCTGCACTGTAATTTCTACAATGCGTAATGAATTTAACGCTGCCCTCTAAGTTTTCAGTACAACATTTAGGAAAATCAAATATATTGGTACATGTTTGACATAATGGATTCATTTCCCTATCCTCTCCTTACCACATTGGCAGATGCTTCAAATCGCTTTTATTTCTCCAATTACCTTATATTCAAAATCAAGATTTACCATAAAAAATACACGATTGTTTATGAACTTCCAAACCGCGTCAGCTTCACTTTTTGCCGTTACTACAACATATTTTTCTTTTTCACGTATATCTTTAAACTTGAATAGATAATGATTTTTACGTCTAAACAACATGTCCTCTCTTTCTACTGCATAGCCAGATTCTTAATACCGCCACCTTAATCGCCGCCGCAGGAATGTATAGCAATAATATCTGTCACTATCCATGCAGTGATCAAATTCCTTTATCACAGCGTCCTCTGGGCTTTCCATATCCCACGAATATAGCCCATACTCATTTATGGTCGCCTCGCAGTCTTTGTAATAGCTGATAATTCCTCTGTTCAGGAATGTTGTCTGCACCCTGATTCCGTCCAGCACATCATTTTCGGCGCCCTTGGCCATGTAATCACCATGCTTTTTTATCGTTTCAATGAATGACGCAGCAGACGGGTCAACAATAATAAATGATA
Source organism: uncultured Lachnospiraceae bacterium (assembly GCA_910586275.1). Lineage (GTDB taxonomy): Bacteria > Bacillota > Clostridia > Lachnospirales > Lachnospiraceae > Kineothrix. Next base: position 2,337 of record CAJUIM010000002.1, read on the forward strand.
CCTTTCTATCCCCGATCAGCTTGCATATCTCCTGATAATGTGTTTCATCATCCCGCCGGATTCCTGTTTCTTTGCTGTCGTAGTAGTATTCATATTCTTTTTGTGCGTGCCGGCCGTCAAACGCCCACAATCCGGCAGCAAACGGGTTTACCGTTCCATAGTCAATAGATACTACCCATTCTTTTGCGCCCTCTATGTGCTTGTCCTTGACGTGCTTCTCCTCGTCAAACATGGAGTAGACAAGTCCCTCTGCCACGCACCACTCACCAAGAATATAACGCTTGTAAAACACTCCTTTGTACATTGAGCGATATCGGTTTTTTATTTTTTCACTCAAAGACAAATTATCGTCCATTGTGAAGTGCAGATATATCAGGTTCTTTTCTCCGTTTTGGTCTATCCAATCGGTTTTAAAGAAGTGTTTCGGGTCACCTGGGTTGCAGTTGAAGAAATATTTTGACCCCTCAACAGAACAGCGCCCTGTAGCCTGATTCACAAAGGACTGCGGCATTAAGGCAACCTCATCAAAGAAGAATCCTGCCGCAGTAATCCCCTGCACCAAATCCTGCGAACGCTCGTTGTTTCCGCCGAAAATGTAAAAGTAATTTGTCTTATTTCCCTTGCTGATAATGAGATAATGGTCGTCGCCCCTATGGTCTATGACTGTATATCCCCGGCTTTTCAGCATCAATTTTAACCAAAATATGACGTTTCTGCGGAAAGAAGCTATTGTTTTCCCTGCCATTCCAAATATCTGCAGGTTATACGTATCCATTGCCCAGAACACATATGACAGCGACATAGACAGCGTTTTACCACTCCTGATTGCCCCGTCTGCTATGATTCCGTCCATATCCTTGACTGGGCTGGCAGGACACCACCAGGTGAGGACTTTCTTCTGCTTAGTGGAGAACGGCTTGAACTGAAAGCCCTGCTTCTGCACCTTTGCTTTCATGGCGGCAGCACGTTTTGTTATGCCTTTACGAATATTTTCTATGCGGGTGTTGATGTCGCTCAAACCGTTTCACTCCAATCCAATGCCTGCCCACATTCTTTACAGCATTTTCCTTTCGCTTCAAAAACACCTTGCAACATAATTGTGTGACAGTTAGGGCAGGCATATAGCCCACCATGGATAGGCTTCTTTGCTATTTGCTTTTCCCTTGCCTCCCGGCATTCCTCGACTGTGCCGATTGCCCGGTACTGCTGTAATTCTTTCGCTATAGCTTCCAATTTGTTTGATACGTTTTCTAAAAATTTGCATTCATCACAAACATCATACTCCTTTTGGTTATAAGTGCATATATCGCAATTTATAGCGCCTTGATCGTCAACCTCTGTGACAGGACAATCAATGTTTGAATTCATTCTAATAAAGCAATGTAACGCTTTTATAAAATCTTTATCATTCTCCATCTTCCTCTACCTCACTTTCCTCCCACACTTCCGCCGCTGTCCCGTTCAGTGCGTCCATGAAGTTGTCCTCTGCTTCTTCCTCCGGCTGGCTGTCCTTGACCTGGCTTTCCAGCTTCAGGAGTTCGATTTCAAGCTTCTTATTGTCAATATTGCGTTTCAATATCTCACGCCCTGCGTTCATGCGGTCAGCGGCAGATAAGTCAAGCCCAAAAGCATCTTTTTCTTCGTTTCGCAATATCCTTGTAAAGAACTGCATTACCTCCGAAACATCAGCTATACGGCTATCCTCTATCTGCTTTTGTCGTTCAGCTATATAGGCAGAAATGGACGGTTTTGACAAGTTTTCCGTTGCTATCTGCCTTGCGCTTTTCTCATTATATCCTGCCTTTCTAGCCGCTTCTGTCGCATTTCCGCATTTCAGATATTCGTCCGCAAACGCTTTCTGCCTTGGAGTTAGCTTATCCATGTTCCACCGCCCATACAATCACCTATTTCATTCAATGCCGCCGGATTTTACTATTTCAATTGCATCCTTCAGTTCTATAAACTGTCCAAATTCATCTGGACTTGCATATAATACTTTATCTTCTGGAATAGACACGCTTTCCAACCGCTCCACAACCTTGTCCACATCATAGGCGGTAGGCTGTTCATCAACCATATTTGAAATAGATTTCTTTGTTTCTTCCATGATTATAATCGCCATAGCATTAGACGGTCCTGTAATTCTCATAGAAAAGCTGTTTATTTCTTCTAAGAGTAAATCTACGTCAATCAGTCTCATTCTTCCTTTTCTCCCGTTCTCCAGAAAACCATTTTAATAATAATTAATTATCTGATTTTAGCACTCCAACCAAATTAATGATTTCAAAAAGTCTATCCGATCCCTTTGTAATTACAATTATTCCATTTTGCATAGCTTCTTTCAATTTATTAGTTATAATTTCTTTTGTACATTCAACACCTTCTACAAATCCCATTACATGGCTTTCCTTTTTCTCTCTTTCAATCCTACTTTCATTCTTTTTCATCTTCAGCCTCATTCCACTTCCCAGCAAACCACTTCAACACTTCCACCTGCGAACAGTTATTCAGCAGTTCCACATCTTTCGCCGACATTTCTCCGTTTTTCTTACGGTATGGCTGTTTCTGCGTGATGCGGTAGCCGGTAATCATGCGATGCTGCTGTTCGGAGAAGAATTGGTATGTGTTTATTTTATAGATATATCCACGCTGTATCAGTGCTTTTTGGAGTTTGTTTATGGTTGCTTTGATATTCATTTTTGATTACTTTCCCATTCATCAATCATAGACAATGTTTTGTTACACTGATTGATAGATTCATTAGCAGAAGCAATATTCTGTTTTTCTCTTGCAATTCTATATTTCATTTTTCCGCGAAACACATTGGCAACCTTTTGGATATTATTTTCTGTCAAAACAACGATATTATCACCATATCCAATCAGTTCTCCAATATCTTCTTTCTTGACACAGCACCTGTAAAACCCTGACGGAAACCTATCAACAGGTTTATATGTCTTTGGCTTTTCCTCAACTTCGCATTCTGCACATCTGATTTTTCCTGTTTCTAAAAAATAAAAATATAGTTTCATTTCCCTATCCTTTCCCTCCATTCTCCCCCTAAATCCCCTAATGATACTCGAAAGAGAATTTAGAGGGATAATTATATTGTACTCTATACTTGAAAAAGATTTGTACCATTTTATTTTGGCGGTTTCCAATCGGTGCAATCAATGATGCCTATATCCATATTTTCTTTTCTGATTTTCTTTAATCTGGAATAAACAGTATTTAAATTTATTCCAGTAAGTTCGCTTAATTCTATAGGACTTACCTTTTTTCCTTTATACGAAACCCTAATAGATTTCTGCATATTACTCATTTGCTCTGCCTTTGTTATCCAACGGCAGTTGGACGGTTCATAGTTTCCGTCATTGTCTATTCGGTCAATAGTAAGTCCGTCTTTGTATCCGTTCTTCTTTGCCCATTCGTAGAAATGCCGACAACCATTTTCGCCAATCCATTCATCACACATCTTTATTCCTCTGCCACCGTAATGCTTATAATAATCAACATTTTCGTTGTAACATCTTGTGTGCATTCCAGCCCATATACGCTGTATTCTTTTATCAATCTTTTCTTCGCCCTTTCTGAAATTTCCGCAACCACAAGATTTTATATTTCCAGTCCTTAGATTGTTTGAACTGACAATAGTTTCATTTCCGCAGTCACATACGCATTTCCAAGCTATTTTCCCGTCTTTGGTTCTGCCCGCCCTCTCTCTAACCGTTAAATGCCCGTATTTTTGTCCTGTTAGGTCAAGTGGACGAAATTCATTGCACCCACAAGATTTTGTTCTTCCAAGCCTTAGACAATCTGACCTAACAACGCATTCGTTCCCACAGTCGCACACGCATTTCCATATTGCTTTTCTTTCTTCGTTAGTACCAACTCTTTCAATGACTGTCAGATGCCCGAACCTCTGTCCTGTCATATCAATCGCTTTTCTTCCCATTCTTCTCACCGTCCTTTCGCAAATTCTCAAAAGCGCAGTTTGTCAGCTTTATCAGTTCGTTTAACACATCACCCGAAATATCCTCAAGCAAGGTAAACGCCCATTCAAAATCTTCTGCTGAAAACTCCTTTTGACGGTAAATCGCCGCAAACAGAGTAGTCTGCAAGCTGTTGATTTGCTCCATTGCATACCGCAGTTCCTCAATCTTAAAAGTCATTTCTCTTTGTGACATGGTATGTACCTCCTATTTATTACGTGCGCATTGCACGTATATTTCATTTTCATTATAGCGTACAATATGCACGTAAGTCAAGTAAAATTTATGGAGGTGTACCATGTTCAACAAAAGGCTTCGTGAAATGCGTATGAAACGGGGATTCACTCAACAAAACATGGCTGATTCTATCAATGTGGCTTTACGGTCTTACCAATGCTATGAAACGGGTACTCGCAATCCGTCATTTGATTTATTGATACAAATTGCAGATACCTTAAACACTTCTACGGATTATCTTCTCGGTCGAGACGATTATTTGAAATCTCTCGGAGTTTCCGTTGATGAATGTTAAATAAATCTTCAAGGTTATCCCATATCTCAAAATCTCCCGTTCTACTGCCTTGTTCTATGTTCTGATAATATCTAAGGCTTATGCCTATCTTATCCGCCACTTGCTGTTGTGTCATGCTGGCGTCTTTTCTAGCATTTCTCAAATTTTCTCTCATTTACCTATCCTCCGCATTTCTTTGTCAAAGCACGCTATGAAGTACCGTCTGCAACCGTAGAAGTCAGTTCTGCCATAACATATTCTTCCAAGTTTTTCATCAAATTCCAATTTGTCATAACTTTTATTTTCAACGATTGATTTTATTAAATACTCTGCAATCATTTTATTGGCTGTATGAGCCGCCTGACGCGCTACAGAGGTATATCTGCCGGACAGTATGTACTCTGTTAGTTGCCGGTAACGCTCTTTGCTTATGCCGTAATATTGCCAAGAATGCCGAGGTGCTGAGTGACTCTGCAAACTAATCGGTTCACTGACTTCCCCCCACTGCTCCGACATCGCCCTTGCAATACCAGGGAATGTCTTTGACCTAGTCTTGGGATCTCTTTCTTTTCTCCCCTGAAACCTCCGATAATTCCCGTGTGCGTCCTTGCATCCGCCATTGATGTAAGGCTCATGATACTCCAGTATTTCCATCGGTTTTAACTTCGGCAGACCTTTCAGCCACAGGCAGGTTCGCTTGCTGTACGGGTGCCCAAACTCATAAGGCTGTATTATCTGGGTATATGGCGGCAGTCCTATCAGTTTCATGGGCACAGGGTTTTCAATGGCTATCTTTTCGCAATCAGCGCTCATAATCCGCATAAAAAATAATTTCGCCTCCATCGCCTTTTGATAGCGTTCCTGCACGATTTCTCCTTTCACCCTCATTCTTACCGCCCCTGCATTAGTCATATATGTGCAAGGAGGAAAAGCAATAATCATATCCCACTTTCCGTCAATCCTATGCACCACGCCGTCCACCGTCTCAAAGTTGCACTCCCCGTCCAGCAGGGGCAGCACATCAGCCTGTATGTGCCATTCTGGGTGCCCGCCGGAACAAGGCTCTATGTCACAGGAGTAGGCTTCATGCCCAAGGCGCCGGAACTCAATGCAGACGCGCTGGCTTTCCTCGCAGGCCACCAGCACGCGCATATGATGCCCTGCGTCCTGCTCGAAAATGCTCAACTGCCTAAAGCCGCTGTAATTCTCGCACGCCTCTTTTTTCCCTGTGCAGTTTTTACGGTTGCAGCATGTATTCAAGCATGTCTGGCACAGGCAAGTGTGGCATTTCCTTCGCATTGCATCACCGCCTTAATTCTTTTCCACAAATCTGACAGGTTCAAAACCGCAATAATTATTCTCTGTTTTCGCCCCAAACATAGTCGTACATCTTATAACGTGTATGCAATCAGCGCATGTTTTTCCTTCTGGCAAATCCATACACTGTCGTTTACAATTATGGGCTTTATAATAATCACATCTACTACATTCCATTTCCCTTATTCCTCCTTTTCCTGCACAACTGCGGGCAGTTTTTCATATGCACAGCCATTTTCAACAATCGTTCCGTCTCACGGGTTATAAAGCAGCTTCCTTTCCAAATTCCCAAAATCATACTCTCTCTGTGGAAAACTATTAAAATTATTCTTTGACTTTCCAGGTACAGTATTCGCATAATTCACATCCAGATAGTCTACATATCCACTGTTAAAAAATGTGCTACCGTTCTGGTATTGCAGGTAGTCTATGCTGTCAACATACTGCTTGTACCTCTCTATTGCTCTTGACATTTCGTCAAAGCCAATCTTAAGGAGCTTTAATTTTTTAGCGTCAGATACCTGCCCTTTTCCTTTCTTAACTGGATACAGTTTCCATAGTCTTTCAAAAAGTGCCAAAGCTTCAGTTTTGCACATACTGTTTTTATCATTACCTTTACTTACCTTACCTTCCCTTATGTCATTTCTGCATACATTTTTTTGATTTATGCATACAGAAACGTCATTTTCGTATACAACACCCTCAATTTTGTCAACACTAACCAGAAGGTACTGTTTTTTTACAAGGATTTCTTTGCGCCTTTTTGCTGCATCAAAGTATTGCGTCTGTATCCTTGCCGATGTGAGGATGGAGTAGTCCTCATGCATCTTGGCATCAAATATGCCGTTATTTAAGCACCTTTTCACTATCTCATTTATTAAACTGACAGTCACGCCGCTGTTCCCACCAAACCAGTTTGACAAAAACAGCAACGGACTTCTTTCAATCCATTCACAGTAGTAACCCTTTTCGGCGTATATCTTTTGCCAGAGCCGGACTACTACTGCAAACCCTTTTACTCCATATTCTGCTTCGATTTCAGAGATATTATCGTTAGTGCGACAATCTAAGAGAAAACTTGGGATTCCCTCCTTAGCCACCGCTTATACCTCCTTGATTATTACCTCAATCCGTGGATTTTCCTTATCCACCTCAAACCTGTCGGAAAATCCGACAACATGCTTCCAGCCATCATCTTTTAGTACCCCAGTACTCACAAGCGCATCCTGGATCACTTTCCGACCAAACGACGAAATATTGTCTTTATCGCGCCGCCTACTCGACTCTACCCATGTGTACTCCATGAATACCGGTTTCTCAATCCTCACGCCCCTCAGGTACTGCCTGATTGCCACAGCAACAATATTTCCACTGTCTGCCTTCATCTTGGCTCCTTTGTGGCGGTTTGTGCGCTCTGCGGCTATGTAGTCGTTGAGGTTTGGGAGCGCGCCGTGGATTGTCAGTAAATATTCCATCAGTCTTTCTCCACGAACTCTTCACAACTATCCCTGTATTCTGTAGGAAGTGCGTGATTTTCGCTTTCTTCGCATTTACAGACAAATTCTTTCTCATTCCTGTCATATTTGCTAAATTCACAGTTTCCACAACATCTACTCATGGTTTCCTCCTTTCCGGCGGCAGATACCAACCCTGCCGCCGCTTTATTTCGTGATATATCGCATGAATAAATACTAAGGTTGATAGTTGCCTAATTCTCCAAATATTCCTCCAGACAAGCTGTATAATCTACGCTACCGCGCTCTTTGCCCCACTCCGTCCAGAAATCTATGGTCTTACTCTGCGGCCGCTCCTTTGCAAACTCCACATGGATTTTAAGTGGTATCGGGCAGGCATCCCCGACCACAAGGCAGTCACCGGGACTGAACATGGTAGTCGTTTCAATTACATCCGCACTGCCGGCCGGCATCATGCCCTTAATCATACTCTTGTCATTCTCGTTGTTGAGTTTCATTACGATGTAGTTCGCACACTGAGCCATGATGGTCTTATTAAGCTCCGACGGCCTCTGTGACGCTACAAACAGCGTGATTCCGAACTTCCTACCCTCTTTGGCGATATTCTCGAAAATCTCTACCATGCGCCGCTGTGCTGCCGATAGCTGAAAGTCTGTCGGTATGTAAACGTGCGCTTCATCACAAACAAAAGTGATCGGACGAGCGTCCTTCTGCATAATCTGGATATTGTAAATCAACTTCGTTATTGTGCCGATAATCAGCACTGCAATGTCGTGCGGTATGCCAGACAGGTCAATGTTCTTTACTGGCTTGTTGCCTCCCATGATGCGGTTTAGAAAAATATTAAGTGCGCCCTGTTCTTCATCAAGGAATAAAAATTCATATCGACTATCAGAAAACAGTGTTTCCATTGCACTTACAAGAGAAGATAATTTCCCGTTATATTCCCCTTTGACTGTCCTTTCCTGCCCTGCTTTATCACCTGTCTTGTAAAACTCTCCTGTCCCGACATTTTCAGCATTGAGATTCTGTATATACTTCATTGCTGTATAAAAATCAAAACGGCACGGTTTATTTTCATTTCCTTTCGGGTTCTGTTCGTAGAATGCTTTTCTCAATGCAGACATCAGCACTGTCGATTCTTCCTTTACCTTCAGCAGATTTGACACCAAACTTTGAAATCCAAGAAACCAAGAAGTAAATGGAACGTTCACACCGATTTTTATATTGTCCACATAAGATAACTGGCTGTATTCTCCGTGGATATCGAATATGACAATGTTCGCCCCAGGCAGCTTTGCGGTTTCTTCCACAATCTTTGTGACCGTTTCGGACTTGCCGCAGCCGGTATTGCCGACAATGCAGGAGTGGCGCTGATAGAATTTGTTGCCGTCAAGCCTTGCCATTGTTCCGTATCCTGCGTAAGTTCCAATTTCAAAAATGCTTTCTTTTTTATCGGGCGCAAGCATAAAATAAAGCACTGTCTGACTTATTTTTTTAATCTCAACATCCGTACTCGGATATCGGTCTATCTGCTGCTTAAACTCTCCGTCAATTACACTTCCCAGAATGGAACACTCAATCACTTTCAAAGACGGCTGCTGCAATTCCTCCATAATGGCATTGTCATCCATTCGTGTTTCCACGTCATTGTCCGTGATGGCGATTATCATGGTCACAAGTTCCACTCCTCCATCTGATACGGATATCAGGTCATTCAGACGGACGTTTTTAAATTCTGCATCATCCGTCCTGATTTGTATTTTGTTGGGTAATACTTTTACCAATTTCATTCCCCTATACCTCCAATAATTCCGAATAATTCCTTATTCTTGCCTTTTTCACACTTTTACAGTAGTCACACACGCCGCAGTAATGCGGCTCTTCTTCCTCCGATTTTACAGCTATGAACCGTGGCATATTCCTCTCAATCTCCCGGAGTGCCATGTCAAGCGTCGGCTGATCGATCTGGAAAATGTCAAAGTTTGTGACCACCTCCTTTGTGGCTGCTGCCAAATAGAAAGGAAGCCTGCCGTAGCTGTTTACTTCTACCCCTGCCTGGTACACTGCCCCTTGCAGGTCATACCGCCAAAATGCAAGGCTCTTGAAATTCTGCACCACTTTTAAATCAGTGATGCAGATACCCTCAACAAAACTATCCATCCGCATTTTCCACGGAACACCAAACATTTCGAATGTGAGAGTTTTCTGTTTCTCCCCGCTCATATATTGCATAAAACGCTCGTCCCGCTGAACCCGCTTGATTATCTGGTTAGCCTTGCGGAAATCCGCTCTTAAAGCACCGTTGCGGCAGTAGAATACATTCGGGGATTCCTCGCGCAGTTTGTCCAAGGTCCCCTCAAACCAACGGTCAACCAAAGTTCCGATCAGCATAGCTTTTGTTGTAGGCTGCTCAAACTCGCCGCGGATTTTCGCAAGTGCCAAAGCTTCGCACTTGCGAAAATCCTTGTACTGGCTCACACTGAAATACTCCTGATTGCTCTCTTTTGAGTAGTAGTTATCATCATTCAGTTTCATCTTCTACCACCCTTTCTGCAAACAAATATTCAAACGTCTGACCCGTTATTTCAAGAATTTTCTTAATGTCCTTCATGGAAATTTTGGTATAACCGTACAATCTATTTCTTATCAATGCGGTGTTTTTACTTTTATATCCCATTTTTTCTTGAAGGTCAGAAATAGTCATTCCATTTTCAAACATCCACTTTGCGAGATTGGGAAATATAATATCTGCATCAAGTCTTCCGCTGTATGAACGGCCTCCGTTTGACAAAACGTTTAATTCCTGTTGCACATATTGCTTGCTGACATTATATTTTTCCGCAATATCCCGCATGGAATATCCATCAAGCCGCATCTGTGCCATCCCAAGAACTCTTTCTTTGTTTTCTGGTTTTGCGCTACTTCTCATCTGCACCACCTCATGAATCAAGCTGCTGCTGACCGTCAGATTCTTTTCCAGCAAATGCATCCTCTGCGCCATCAGAAACTGTGGAATCTACATAAGAGTCTTCTTCTACTTCCCCCTCAGGCTGGTTATCAACATAACTGTTTGCGCCGTCCTCCCGAATTTCCGCCATATCTCCTTCGTACGCCCTCTGCATCTCAATACTCATAATGCCCCATTTGCTGATAAGCTGACGGAGTATGGTCTTATATGCCATACCGTCAAAATCCTTATACCAGAAAGAGGAATACATCCATTCATCATCCTTCGGATAACTGCCGGCTTCAAAGTCCGCAAAGGAAACCTTTTCTTTCCAGACTTCCCGTTTAGTTTTGAAATCGTAAGTCTTTATTTTCTTGGAATCCTTGGAAAACGCTTGGCTATACCGGTCCGCATGGGAAAGCATCTTTTTCTTACTCCAATAGATCGCCTTCTTAAATCCATTGACATACTCAAACATGGCATAGTAGCCGATTGTTTTCGCTTGCTCCCGTTCCTCCTCGTCCTCAATCAGCTGGACTTCGATTTCCTCTGTCAAAGGATCAAATCGCATCAACTCCCCATCCTTGATAGCAAGGACGTTCAGTTTTTTATACTGCCCACTGCGAATCGCAAGCTGGATATATCCCTTATATCCCATCTGGAACTGCGCAATCTTCACGCCCTCTTTCTTGCTATCGTAGGGCACCATATAATACTGCCCAAGCTGCGGTGATGGAGAAAGATTGAGCGATTCCCCTAAAAGTGCTGCTGACAGGATAGATTTGTTCGTGCATTCCTGCAACGCCGGATTGACTGTCACTGCCGACACAACAGAGGAAACAAATCTCATGCTGTTTTTTCCGACCGCCTGTGCGACCTGCTGCTTTACTGCATCCTTATTCAAAAATGCTGTAATTCCCAAACTATCATCTGTTTTTGCCTTTGGCAAATTCTTTGTATCCATTCCCTAACCCTCCTGTTTTTCATAATTTATAAAGCTACTGCCTTTACCATCCACAACTTTCCCTTTGGTAATACTGACGGTATACCCTGCCTTTATAAGCAGCCTTGCAATATCCAGTTGCTCTTCCTTAGTGATTGAAGATGCAGTAATTTTAATTTGTCCCACCCTTGTCCTCCCTTAATATCCTGTCACTTCCTTCAGATCCTCGATACACCTGTCGCAAATCCAAACCCTTTTCTTTCCGGACAATATATGCAGTGCACAGAACTGCCTTATCTTTTCCTCGCAGCATTCGCAGGCCGGAAGGTTTTCATCCGATTCATCTTCCGGCCACTGCGAATCCATCACCATCCTGTTTTCTATCTGATACGGCATCTTTTTTCCTCCTTATTGGCCGGATGTGGAAATACCCTGTTTCCAACCACTTTTATGCATTTTCCGTCTTTTTGTATCATTGTCAGAATCATAAATTTTTTCACCCAATCACTCCTTTTCCAGATACAGCGCGTCCAGTATGTCTTCTTTGGGAATCTTCAGTGTGTTTATGTATGCCCGAAATTCTCCCAACGTGATCTTATCCGGATCGCGCAAGTGGACATAAAAAGTCGGCAGGCTGATGTGGGCTTTTTTCACTATCTTCTCCCGGTTTGTCCCGGTCCTTTCCATACAGGCTTTGATTGCGCGGGAAAGGCTTATGTTTTTCTCCGTCCATATCCCAAGCGTTGATTTCCCCATCCCTGTTTCCCTCCTAATTTCCCATAAAATAAATAATCATGTAAAGAGCGATAAATCCCATCACCATAGCCGTCATTCCTGCCACGAAATACAAAATAAATTTCAGCCGCTCAAAACTCATAGGCTCCCGGCGGTTCCTGCCGCTCCTTAAAATAATTTCATCACAATCCATGTTTTCCTCCTGTTCTCTTGCCGGTACAGGAAGAATATGTTACAATCTACCCGTAGCCAGTAAGTCGTGGTTATTGGTTACTGCCCTGTTCGGTATTCTCGGTACTGAATGGGGCGTTTTAATCTTCAAAAAGTCCTTTTTCTTCTTTTGGATATGCCCTGTCTGAACCCAAAACAATTTCCAATTCATTAGGATTGCACACGATTTTTAAAATCAATGTTGTACCAACAATGGTGTCCTCGATTTGAAATGCCGTTAAATCTACCATATTGTCTCCAACAACCAACGCAGAATGTGCGCCACTTTTTATTATCTTGATGCGTTCATAGCGTGTCGGTTTCCTAACTAGTTGATTAAAAATTTCCTTTCCGTCTAACTGAATGTTGACCGAAAAAGGGGAGTTTCCGATTTTTCTCATTTCCTTACTGATAGATTCACTTATTTCTTCCAGTGGGCATTGATGATTTTCTGAATACTTACGTGCATTTATTGTCTTTATGGAACCACCAACAATAGACCTTGCTCTATCACTCTGTTTTTCATCAATAAGTCCTTCCTTCACCAAAGAATTGACTATGATTGAAATTTCATCTTTTCTTTTCAACGCTTATCCTCCTATATTGAATTTGTTTCCTTTATCTCCTATACTGTAAGTACCAGACCGACATCTGGAATACGAAAGAAAGGAGATAAAACACATATGACAAAATTTTGTCCATTCATGAGCAAAGACCCATCCATTCCAGATAAGTCAAGCACAGACAAAAATATGATTCCTTGTATGGATACCTGTTCTTTGTACTGGAAGGGATTCTGTTCAATTAACATCCTCGCCCAAAAAGCGATACATGACGGCGAAAAAGAAAAGAAGGACAAATCAGTCTCTGAATAATTCTTTTCCGTCAAGGCGGCAAGCGATATGTTGCGAAGGGTAATCGACTCTACTTGCACTTTCTTTCTCTACCAAAGAATGCGCACCGATTCCCTTCGCTGTATCTGCCGATTTGCAAAGTTCATAAAAAGTCAATCCTTCCTCTGCCGCAAGATTGATAATCTTCTTGGCAAACTCCTCTGTCTTTTCATAAAATTCTTTTCCTTCCATTTCCCTCACCTCCCCTCTACGCTTCCTGCAACTGCTTGTCTCTCTGACTGTCCTTAGCAATCGCCATACCCTCAGCCACGCCGAGAATATAGTTCTGCTTGTCCTTATCCAACTTCGGAACGGTATCAGAAAGCCGTCTGATGATGTTTTTTTCTTTTTCGCTCATAAGATGCACCTCCTTTAAAATTTCTTGATTTTGTGCTATCCTTTCGTTGCAGGCTCTGCCAAGCCAAGTATAAGAGAAAGGAGTAGCATAATGACTGATAACGAAAAACGCGCGCATGATATATCAATCGCATTATTGCCAAAGGCAATAGAATATGAATCAGCAAAAAATGCTCTGAGTAATAACACTGAAGAACGTGTTGACGCTTTCCGCATCTATATGGAAAATTACAAACATGCGCTAGACATGATTAACGCTGAATTTCCACACGATAAATAACTTTATCCCCAAGCGTTACATCTACCAAAACTGGCTTCTTAGGCGTTCGCACCGCCTTTGAAGCCTTTTTCTTTTTCTTCTTTCCCACTTCCATCACCTCCTACTCCAAAAAAAAATACTCAATCGGCTTGCCGAAAAAATCAGCAACCTTTTTAAGTGTGTCAATTCTGGGGAACGACTTGTCCCATCTGCGAATAGTCGCATTGCCGATATTGCATTCTTTTTCTACCTTTGCAATGCTGACTCCTTTCTCTTTGCATAGGGATTCAATTTTTGCATATAACAACTTCTCACCTCCTCGTTATTGATATTTCCTATTTTCCCCTTTATAATTTAAGTACAGGCTCCCGCCAGAGCCAAGTATGAAGAAAGAGGAGAAAAAACATGACTAAATTTAAATTTTGCTGTGGTAAATGTGAAGAACAATTCAATGTAGAATTTAGGTATCTACTTGAAAAAAAACACATTTCCTGTCCTAACTGTTCTAATGTTCTTTCAGACGATGGTTTGAAACATCTAAAAACGATTGCAACATCTCTGAAAGAATATGAAAAAATCTGCGAAGAGCAAACGGTTATTTCACTATGACGATTTGCTAAGCGAAATTTTTTGAAGTTCTACTTGTACATCACTCAAAAGTTCAAAAGCCTGCCCGAAAGTGACACCTTTTTTGCAAAATATTTTTATAATCTCGCGAACAATTTCTATTTTTTCACTTTTGGGCAGTTCTTTTTCAAATACTACGTTCACTTCCCTCACCTCCTCTCTATACCAGAACCTTGCCTGGCTCTTTGTCTGCAAATTTCGATTTCATAAATAAATCTTTAGAGAATCGCAATATATTGATTTAAAATATTATAAAATATCTATATATTGTGTTCTTAATATTGACTTTCCAATACTTTCCATGTACAATCGCCTTGTAACCAATATCTGTATATTAAAGAAAGGAATTTCAAAAATGGCAAAAAGCACTATTTTACACAAGCCCGGCGAAGACAATCAGCAAAAAGGCGAATACCTCGAAGTCGGCAAGCGTGGCGGTGCTGTTCGCAATGCCCGTCAAGTCACCATTGACCTAGGCGATAGGCTCCCACCTACCCAAGAGGAAGGGCACCGATGGAAAAAGATTTAACCCTTGAAAGTCACTGTTTCCGGCAGTGACTTTTATATTTCAATCCGTTTCTTGCTGAAACAGTAGCAGTTTCCGAAAAGGTTAATCTGCAACCACGATTCAGCGTATCGCTTGTTATTCTCTGTGTATTTTGTTATGTAATGCTTTATCAAGGTTCTCTCTCCTTTCTAATTCCATACAAATCATTGACATCTACGCCGATGGCAAAGGCTATTGAAGGAATATATTCAACTCTAAGAAGTTTTCTTCTATCATTTAAAATGTTGCTAAATTCCTGCGGCGTAAATCCTGCCTTTTCTGCAACAGCTTTCTGTTTCATTCCTTTGTCGGAAATAACGCTTTTAATATTGGAAATTACATCTTCATAATTGCAAGTAATCATATGTTTCATCTCCTCTCTTTGCAAGTTTCTTGTAACTATCTGTATTTTATATCATGCATCTTGTAATGTCAATAGTTTTTTACAAGTTCTTTGTAAATCATGTATTGACTTTTCGATACTTCTTGATATAATAATGTTGTGGAGGTGATTAAATGAGTTTAGGCTCTAGGATAAAAGAGCGTCGGGAACAACTTAATTTATCAAGGAATGAGTTAGCAGAAAGAATAGGAGTAACATCATCCGCAATTGCAAATTATGAAAATGAAATTAGTTCTCCTAAAATTGAATTGATGTATAAATTATTTAATGCTCTTGGGTGTGATGCTAATTATTTGCATCAAGACGATATGAACGCTCTGGTTTATGAAAACACTGCAACTCCAGAAGAATTTGAAAATATTGTAAAAAAATACCGTGTCCTAGATACCCACGGAAAGAAAATGGTTGACTTCACACTAAACGAGGAATGGGAGCGGTCAACGTCGGAAACTAAAGTTGTACCAATGAATACAAAACAAGATACCGATTATCTTTTTGTAAAGGCCGCACATAATGATGCTGAAATTACCGATGAAGAATTAAAGAAAATGGAAAGGGACTCCGCTTTGATAGTGGAAATGGCAAAGAAAAAGAAACAATAGAGGTGACAAGGGGAATGAATCTATATGAACAGTGGCTGCAAAAAGCTGATGATATCGGATTGAACGTTGTGGAAAGCGTCCCATTTGAATCTCAAGCAAAGGGGCTTATCTGCGGCGACTGCATCGGATTGAATCAGAACATAGAAACAACAGCAGAAAAAGCTTGTGTTCTTGCTGAAGAGGTGATACATAACCAAATCAATGTAGGGAATATTCGTGACCAAAGATTATCAGGGAATGCTTGGCAAGAACGCAAGACAAGGAAAATTTTATATAAGCATTTGGCAGACATAAGAACCGTAGCCTATTTTTTAAAAATTGGATGCAAAAATTTAAGTGAAATTGCTGACGAAATGGGTATAACAGAGGAACTACTTATGGAAGCAATCCATGGATATAAAGAAGAATATGGGATTTTTATTCCATTAGAAGATGATGTATTATTTTTTGAACCAACGTTATATTTAAAAAGTCAGATTATGGGTTAAACCGCTACGGCGTTTTAATAAAAAATTCATGAGAAAAAAAGGAGGATTTTATTCATGGCCATGATTTACTGTAAAGAATGTGGAAAGGAAATATCGGATAAAGCTGAAAAATGTCCGCATTGTGGATTTCCAATGAATCCACCAATTCAAAACAATTACCAGACAGCAACACAAAACAATCAGAAAATTAAAAATTCCGGACTTGGAGTAGCTTCTCTCATATTATCTATATTGGGTTGTACATTTTGGCTTGGAATTATATTTGCAATAATAGATCTTTGTAAGAAAGATGGCAAGAAGAAAACTTGCTCTATTATAGCACTGATTATTTCTGGTCTTTGGCTTATTATTGGCGTATCTAACATGGGAAATAGTGATAAACCGAAAAAAGTTGAAAATTCCAAGAATACTGTTATTGAAACAGATAATAATTCTGAAGAAGTGAAAACAAAAGATTCTGAACCAGAAAAATCAGAAGATGAAAACAAAGAGATTGCTTTTAAAAAGGGAGAAATTGCTGAATTAAACGGAGTTCAAGTAGCTTTGACTGATTATAAGGAAAGCACTGGAAGTGATTTTAATACCCCTACTGTTGGAAATGTATTTTTGATGGCAGAATTTGAGATTTCAAATAATACAGAAAAGGAATTGGCAATTAGTAGCGTAATGAGTTTCGATGCATATGCGGATGATTATTCTTTAAATTATTCTTTTTCAGCACTTATGGAAAAAGACGGAAACCAGCTTGATGGTACAATTGCCGCCGGAAAGAAAATGAAAGGCTGGATTGGATGGGAAGTTCCGCAGGATTATCAAAACGTGGAAATACATTTCACAGATAATGTATGGAGCAATAATAAATTTGTGTTTTTGATTGAAAAATAATATTTATGATAAAAGTAAAACCGCCCCGGCGACAACCGGAACGGCTTTAAATAGATACCTAAAGATGATACCTACACCCAAAAATATTGTATCATCTTTGGGTGCAGCTTGCAAGCGGATTTTCCGCGGGCTGTTATTTTTATACCCAAAAAGGAGGATGATACCATGGCAAAGGCAAAGAAACTTCCGTCCGGGAACTGGCGGTGCCAAGTCTATGATTATACGGACGCGGCAGGAAAGCGGCATTACAAGTCTTTCACGGCAGGAACCAAAAGAGGGGCAGAGCATCTGGCCGCGGAATACGCGGACACAAAAAAGGAACGCCCAGAGCCGCTTAAGGTGACGGTTGGAGCCGCGCTGGACAATTACATAGAGATTAAGGGAAACGTTCTTTCCCCCAGCACCATACGGGGATACAAGGCCATGAGGAGGAACATATATGCGGATATAGAAGAACTCTTGATGGAAAACCTCACGCAGGAAACCGTGCAGATATGGGTGAATTCCCTTGCCGCAAAGAAGGATGCCAAGACGGTCAGGAACGCGCATGGGCTTCTGTCGGCCATGCTTTCGATATACATGCCTGATTTTACGCTTCGCACCGCGATGCCGAGGAAGCAGAAGGAGATCCCGTACATACCAACAGAAAGCGATATAAGGCTCATAGTGGAGTTTTTCAAGGAACATGATGCGGAAATGCTAAAGGCGGTTTATCTGGCCGCATTTGGCACGCTTCGGCGTTCGGAGATATGCGCATTGTCCGGAGAGGACATAGAAGGGAACATAGTGCATGTTCACGCCGCCTTAGTGATGGACAAGGACGGGAACTGGATTAAAAAAACAACCAAGACGGCATCCAGCGACAGGTACATACCGATGCCGGAGTTCGTCATGGACGCCCTTCCGAGGAGCGGGGACATAGTTTCCATAAATCCGGCAGGCATCACGAAGAGGTTTTCCGCTGCTTTGAAAAGGCTCAAAGTTCCGCACTTCCGGTTCCATGACCTTCGCCATTACTCTGCCAGCATAATGCATGCCATAGGGATTCCGGACCAGTACATCATGCAGCGCGGCGGATGGAGTTCGGACGGGGTTTTAAAGGCCGTCTACCGAAACACCATGGATGATTACACTAAAAAATTCAGCAGCCAGATTAATGATTACTTTGAGAATGCAACACGAAATATCACATGATTTAAAAAACATTGAGATAATAAGGATTTTCTAGTAGTATATGCGGGTTCGAATCCCACACTCTCCGCTTTATTATGCCCCCGGTATTTATGCCTGATGTTCAAGTATCCGCATAAATACCGGGGTTTTATATTATTGATTATCCATTGACTGACCCTAGTGATTGACAGACAAACAGTTCAACGGTTTTGTAAGCTTTCTGTTAGACGCTCTGAAAGATGCAATGGAAGAAAAGGAATGCGAGAAGAATGCTTGTGCCAAATTCAAGCTACATAGCCCACTATGCGCTCCTCATTTGGCACAAATCTCCCACAAAAGTGGCGCACATCTGCCGAACAGCAATTTTTTAACACGCTCTGCCCCGTCTTTATGAAAGCATTCCCTCTTTCAGTATATTGTGATCCTGCAGTACTTTTTCTATCACGGTGCCTTTTATCACATGAAGAATAGGTTTTTTCAGTGCATTGAGAGGGCCGGGAAGTTCGATTTCCAGCGGCGATTTTCCGTCCATAAGTTTTACCGTGCTGTCCAGCAATTCCCGGATATCATATACGCTGCCCCATACTTCCGGCACGCCGCGGTCTACGCCAAGCAGTCCGTACACTGCTTCCATAGCTGTCCTTACCGAATATTCGGTAGTAAAGACAGTGTCCCTAGGTGTCTCCGCAAACTGCCCTAAAAAAGCAAAGTTAACACATCCGTCCGGAATGACATCCGGGCGGTCGCCTTTTGCCCTAGGCATAAAGAATGCCGTAATATATGGCATCATGGTCGGCACGCATACTGCACTGTTTTCTGCCAAGTCAGGAATTTGTTCTTCCGGAACGCCCAGATGGTACAGCCATTCTTCCGTAATTTCCTTGCCGGTACATTCCCGCATGGGTTTTTTTATGAAATCACCCGGCACATCGGTAAACAGGCCATATACCCATACGCACACTTTATCCTTATCCTGCTCTTTGAACTGTCCCTGCCTGTTGATCGTCCAGCTCATCAGCCAGCCGGAATCCTGACAGCTGACAATGCCGCCGGTCACTACTTTCCCGCTCTTAGGGTCACGTTTGCATATATTTGTGATATATGGCAGGATTTTGTCATCCAAAGTGGTAACCGTTGCCGACTCCCAATTTGTTTTCGCCACATCGGAGCAGAATTTCTCCGGATGTCCGAAAGAAGGGTCTTGCTTTGCAATGTTTTTCCACAGGCTCCAGCATCCGCTGGTTCTTACCTCCGCATCCCCATTGGGCGCATGGTTTTGGTCGCCGTATACGGTGCCTTCGGTACAGCTTCCGTTAGTCACAAACACTAAATCATCTTCGGTCAGGGTAATCCCCTTTTCTATTCCTTTCACTTTACATTCAATGGTCTTCGCAATCTTCTTTCCGTTTTCCTTTTCAAAGATTACATTGGTCACTTCCGTATTGAACTGGAAGTCAACGCCTGCTTCCTCCAGATATTTCTGCATCGGAAGTATCAGGGATTCATACTGATTGTATTTTGTGAACTTTAATGCGCTGAAATCCGGAAGCCCGGCAATATGGTGAATGAATCTCTGGAAATATAATTTCATTTCCAATGCGCTATGCCAGTTTTCAAAGGCAAACATTGTCCTCCAATATAACCAGAAAGTAGAATCGAATACTTCCTTGTCAAATACATCTTCTATTGTCTTATCGTATAAGTCTTCGTCCTTCGTCATGAACAATTTCATAATTTCCATGCAGCCTTTTTGGCTCAGGTTGAATTTTCCGTCTGTATGGGCATCTTCGCCACGGTTCATAGTCGCTCTGCAGAGAGAATAGTTGGGATCCTCTTTATTCAGCCAGTAATATTCGTCCAATACGGATACTCCCGGTGTCTCTATGGACGGAATGCTGCGGAACAAGTCCCAAAGGCATTCAAAGTGATTTTCCATCTCCCGGCCGCCGCGCATTACATATCCCCTAGAGGCATCATAGATTCCGTCACAGGCTCCTCCTGCTATATCCATGGCTTCCAAAATATGAATATGCGAGCCTGGCATCTGCCCGTCGCGTACCAAGAAACACGCAGCGGACAATGCTGCCAGCCCGCTTCCTACTATATATGCATTCTTCCCTTCCACGCCTTCCGGCTTTCTGGGTCTTGCAAATGCTTCATAATTTCCGTTTGTATAATAAATCCCTTTACTGTTTTTCTCGTTTTTCCCTCTTTCCGTATTGCGGTACTCCGTTTTATCAGCCGCTGCATGAGATGCTCTCTCTTCTGCTTTCTTTTCCGCTTTTTTATGATTTTTTGCCGCAATTGCCGCTGCGCCTGCCCCTGCTGCCAATGCCGCTACGCCCAATCCGATATTTTTTTTACTTGCCATATTCTTTTCCACCTTTCCTGTTTATATCTGTTTTGCTCCATGTCCTTATTCTATTCTTTCCGTTTTTCTTTTTCTATTTACAAAACAGGCGGAATGATAAAAAATTTATCATTCCGCCTGTTTTGATAAAGCGCATACCCAACATGCCTAATTCTTTTTCATCCGTTCAAAATTGTGGATGGAATTTGTAATGTTCCCATGGAGCGCAATTCCTATTTTATTTACGATTACTTTATAGTCCTCTTTCATGCCGCGGTCGATCCAATCCAAAATAATCCCGACAAAGCCATATTTATAAAATTCGGCAACAAAGGCTTTATCCTCCTCCGCCACATCTGTCCCGGCGCATATTTCACCGACTACGTCTGCAATCAGCCCGTAAGTAAGCTTATACAGATAATTTTCTATTTTTTCCTTATTGACGGAACGGTAAACATTGAGAATAAACGGCTTATTCTCCAAAACCGCCTCGAAAATCTGAAGCATCCCTTCCTGCCAAGTATCATATGTTTTCTTCCCCTGAAGCGCGCGTTTGCCGTCTTCTATGCACACCCATTCCACCAAATCATAAATATCTTTAAAATGATAGTAGAATGACATCCTGCTGATGCCGCAGTCCGATGTCAGGTCGTTAATCGTTATTTTATCCAACGGCTTATGAAGCAGCATGTTCCTCAAGGATGCTTCCAATGCCAGTTTCGTCGCATTTGACATAACTATTTCCTGGAGCCTTTCAGCCGGAACATACATGTCAGATTCTTCAGCATATTGGCCTGTGCGCTAAGCTCCTCGCTGGTTGCCGCACTCTCCTGAGCCGTAGCGGAATTGGTCTGCACCACGCTGGAAATCTGGCTGATGCTTTCCTGAATGTCCACAATGGACTGTGCCTGTGTCCGGGATGTCTCTGCAATATGGTTTGTAGTTTCCATAACTTCGCTTGCCCCGGCTACCACGGAAGCCAGCTGAGACGCAGTTTCGTTCACGATCAGCGTGCCATGCTCTACCTTTTCTATGGAACGTGCAATCAGTTTTGCGGTGGACTTAGATGCCTCCGCACTCTTGCTTGCCAATGCCCGCACTTCCTCTGCCACTACGGCAAAGCCTTTTCCTGCCTCGCCTGCCCTGGCCGCTTCCACTGCGGCATTCAGCGCAAGAATATTTGTCTGGGAGGCAATGCTCTCAATAGTCTTAATAATCTTGCTGATTTCATTGGAACTGTCGTTGATTTCCTGCATAGCATCAATCATTTCCTGCATCTTCTGATTGCTTTCCATGATCTGTTCCCCGACCAGTTCCACATACTTACTTGCCTGCTCCGCATTTTCCGCCGACTTCGTCACGTTCTGGGAGATTTCCCGCATGTTCATTTCCAATGCTTCCACCGTACTGGCCTGCTCTACTGCCCCTTGGCTCAATGCCTGTGCGCCTACGGATACCTGTTCGGCACCGCCGGAAACATATTCCGTGCTTTCCACAATCTGCGCCATGGTACTGTTCAGTTTCGTAAGTATATCATCCAGTGATTTCTTTATGGAAGCAAAATCACCCACATAATCCTGCTTCGTTCCGGCTGTCAGATCCCCATCCGAAATAGCCGCCAGTATCGTAGAAATTTCACCTATGTACCCTCTCAGGGTATGTATCATATTTTTAAAGATAACCCCTAGGTGGCCGATTTCATCATTGGAACGTATGCTCACTTCCATTTGCTTATTGGAATCGAGTCCCAATTCGCCCCGTTCCATCGTCTGAGCCAGATTCGTCAGTTTCGACAGCGGCTTGGAAACGGAATGAATGATAAAAATCGACATAATCACTACGCTGATGACAACCAGCACACACCCTACCAAAGTTGCCATCCGCACCGTTTCATCGATCTGCTGAGTAGCCGTTTCCACGGAAATGCCGCAGAAAATCAGCCCGTCAATCTGCCCATTCTCATCTCTGGTAGGTACATAGGAGCAAAGATGTTCCACACCCAGAATTTCCATGGTTCCGACATAACTCTCTCCCTGTTCCAATATTTTCACCTTCAGATTCTCCGAAAGTTTTGTCCCTACGGCACGTTCCCCGTCTTTCACAATGGTAGTATATGCCCTCTCATCTCCGCGGAAAATCGTAAACTCACACCGCATCAGTTCTTTCAGTTCGTCCAGCATCTCTGTTTTATCTTCCGGCCCTTGGTAATCATCCAATTCATATGCCAGCATATTCGTTCCGTTGACACACCGGTCATGCAGCATATCCATCGCCAGGCTGGTAAACATAGCAACACATAGACGTACTACCAGAAAAATGCTGACTGCCAACAGACACACTACAATTAAGTTTACTTTGTTTCCTAAATGGCGTACTTTTCTGTTTTTTTCATCCTTCATCTCAATCCCTTGCCTTTCTTGTCTCCTGCATATTCAGATTGCAGACAAATATTTTTCTGGGAGAAAGCCCAGTCTATTCTATATTATCCATTCTTCGGGAAAAATGCAATAGTATATTTTAGTTTGGCATAAAACTGAAAATTGCTTTCCGGCAGATGTGCGTCACAATTTGTGAGAGATTTGTGCCCCTTGTGAAAAATCGGGAAAATATCACAATTGGGCTTTGCATTTCTCTATTATGCCGGCCATCTGGCTCCACTTCTTTTCCATATCCGCTACCAGCTTGAACTGCGTCCTTGCCCGGTCTAAGTTATGGTTTTCCCTATGGATTTTAAAGTAAGTGTCTCCTTCCAGAAAGTCTGCCAGAAAGCGTATGCCGCACTCATAAGTCATAAGTTTTGCCCCCATCGGCAGCATCTCTATTTCTTTCTCCGTAAGACTTCCGCTGCAGCCTTCCAAAAATCCCTTCACATATGCCTCGAACAGCGAAAGATCCAATTCTACCTTATCAAGATCCTTTTCATCCTCGTCCCCTGTGCTTGCACCGAAGCGGATAGAATCCCCGAAATCATACAGGGACAAGCCCGGCATCACTGTATCCAAATCTATTACGCACAGCACTTCTTTCGTGCTGCTGTCAAACAGGATGTTATTCAGTTTCGTGTCATTATGGGTAACACGCAGAGGCAGTTCCCCTGCCTGCAAAAGTTCTGTCAGCACGGAAGTCTCGTTTTCTCTCGCTAAGGCAAATGCAATCTCTTTCTCCGCCAAAGCTGCCCGCCCCATCTTATCTTCTTCCACCGCCCGCTTAAAGTTCCTGAAACGGGAAGGCGTATTGTGGAAATCAGGAATGGTTTCATGAAGTTTTTCCACCGGAAAGTCTGCCAGTTTCCTTTGGAAACAGCCAAAAGCCACCGCGCTGTCATGGAAATCTTTGGCAGATTCTACCTTTTCCAGACAGAGAGCCCCTTCCATAAACTGGAACATTCTCCAGTAATTATGGTTACTGTCCTCATAATAGGATTTTCCTTCTTTTGTCATAATCACGTTTAAGGTTTCTCTTTCCGCATCCCTCCCCTGCTCAATCGCTTTCTTACGGAGATATTCCGTCACGTTCACCACATTCTCCATTAGCTGATGGGGATTCTTGAAAATTTCGTGGTTCATCCTCTGCAGAATATACCGTTTCGCTGTTTCACCGGGTCTTTCGTAAGTAAGCAAAAATGTATCGTTAATATGGCCGTTCCCATATGGCTGTTTTGCCGTCAGCCTGCCTTCCGTGGCAAATTGGGCTATTGCTTCTTCGATTTGACTGTTTACCGTATTTTCCATATTCATAAACTCTCCTTAACCGTCAATCCGCTGCAACCAGCGGATGTCCCATTTTATTTCCATCGTTCTTTTCATATATTTATAAACTCAGCAACCCCGCCACAAACGGCGGGGTTATCTCTTTACTTTAATTTTCTCTATACCCACGGATGAAAAGAAATACTCCCACTGCCACAAGCGCTACGCCTATGAGAAACAGTACCCGGACAGCCGTAAAGCTTCTGAACTGAATCACCAGCGGATCTCCCATCTCCTCAATTTCACTTTCCGTATAATCCATCTCCCTCAGATATCCCTTATAATATTCGGCCAACTGCTCTTCCATGACTTCTACGCTTCCCGCCATATGTACAGTCGTCGTAGGTTCTACGCCGCCCATCAGAAATTCATAAGTCTCATCGGTTATTTGAGCCATAACGTCCACATCTGCCTGACGCCCTTTCAATCCGATATAGCCGTCTGCGGTAGGAATCATGTAATATCTTCCGTTGGCCTTATCCCCGCTTCTGCTGCCGTCCGAACGTTTTGTATAAGTACTTTCCGATGCAAAGTAATCCAACACATAAATTACGTCCCCTTCCACATGAGAACCAGCCTTAACTTCTTTTCCGTCCAGCATGTCTTGAAAGCTGATGGCAGGCTTAAAGGAAATAATGAAGTCTTTTCCGGCATTGAACAGCATTGTGACGCCGATTGCCAGAAGGATCAGTATGTTCATACTGAATGCGCCGATTAGTCTTTTGAAACTCATTGTTACTCTCCTCTCTTTCTCCCTTGTGTCTTACTTTTACGGCAGATACCGTCACCCTGTCCATGCCCTTCCTTCCGCCATAAAAATGACCAGTTTATAATAGTTTATCAATCGTTTGAGTGCATGATACCATGTTTTCATGTGTCATGTCAATATCCATGCTTCCTGACCGGAATCCTTCCAAATCCAACGCAATATATGTGTATCCCACCTCCTTCAGAAAGGCGGCAATCTGATCCTTCTGTGCCATAATTTTGGAAAAATCTCCCTCATCCGCTTCAATCCGCGCCACAGTCTCATGCACCCGGAGCCTTACGTTGCCAAGCCCCAATGATTTCAGATAGATTTCTCCTTTTTCAGCCTGCTGTATTTTCTCATAAGTTAAGGAAGTTCCGTAAGGGAATCTGGTGGCAAGACAGGGAGCGGCAGGCTTTGCAGCCACCGACAGTCCATACTCCGCCGCCATTTGCCGTACCTCTGCTTTCGTCATATGAGTCTCCGCCAGAGGGCTTGCAATCCGCAGTTCTTTCAGTGCCTTTATGCCCGGGCGGTATACATGAAGGTCGTCTTCATTCGTCCCCTCCAATATGACAGGAATGCCCATTTGAGCTGCCCGTTCCTTTATTTTGCGGAACAGATACTTTTTGCAGCGGTAACACCGGTCTATGGGGTTCTCCGTAATGCCTGCTTCTTTCAGTTCGTCTATGAAAATTGCCATATGCAGAGCACCTGTCTCCTCCGCAATTTTCCTTGCTTCCTCCATTTCCCTGACAGGATGCATCCTCGTCTGAACGGTAATCCCATAGACCTTCTTTCCTGTTGTCCCTGCCGCCTCACAAGCCAGTTTCAGCAGCAAACTGCTGTCCACGCCGCCGGAAAAGGCCACGATAATATCCGTTTCCGCATATTGAGCCATCCGCTTCAAAAGCCCGTTTTTCTTCCTGCAAAAAATATCCTGCTCTTCTCTGCCCACTGCCGCCTCCCAATCACTTGTATCTGCTTCCTTCGTCCATAACCTGCTGCAATGTCATGCCGCTTTTTCCGGCCAGTTCTGCCGCACTCTCATATTCCGGGTAACATTTCTCACTTCCGTCGGGCAGTGTGCATCTTTTTATCGCCAGCTCGCCCCATGGCAGCATCACGCTGCCTATTTCTCTGCGCAGAACGGTTCGTTCCATCTGCACACGACGTATTCCAATGGTAGTGGTTTCCCGGAAAATAATCTGTTCCATTTCCGCTCTGCGCACCTCGTCACAAATAACATTCAGTTCATACGCCGGACGGTTTTTCTTCATGTAGGACGGCGTATAATATACGTCCCTTGCTCCCGCTTCCAGCAATTTCTGCATCACATATCCCAAAATCTCTCCCGTACAGTCGTCTATATTCGTCTCCAATTTACAGATTGTATCCCGACGTTCCGCTTCGGTTTCTTCCAGCAGCATTGCGCGAAGCAGACTGGGCTTTTCATAATTACGCTTCCCCGCGCCGATTCCTGTCTGGGCGACAATAAATTCCTCCGGAAGCCTGCCGGATGTCCGTATGGCTGCCACGATTGCCGCCCCCGTAGGCGTTACCAGTTCCGCTTCCATATCCGTTATCCGCATGGGAATCCGGTGGGCCTGCACAATATTGGCCACCGCCGGAACCGGAACGGGAAGAATCCCGTGCTGGCATCGGATGCTCCCCCGCCCCTCATATACAAAAGGCACAATCACATCCGTCACATCCAAGCTATCCAGACACACCGCCACGGTAACTATATCCACAATGGAGTCCACTGCCCCCACTTCGTGAAAATGCACTTGCTCCTCCGGCAAGCCATGGGCTTTCGACTCTGCCTGCGCCAAAATGTGAAAAATACGGGCCGCCGTATCCTTTGCCCTGCCGGTCATCTCTGCCTGATCAATCATCTCCAATATCTCAGGCAGCCCCCTATGCTCATGCGCATATCCATCCGCATGAAGATGCCCATGGCCGGCGTGCCCATGGGGATGCTCCCCACCCTCATGAAAATGCCCATGGCCCAGAGTTTCCTGCAAATTCCCTTCCGCGTGAAGATGCTCATGGCCGGCGTGCCCATGAGGATGCGCCGCTTCTTCCTCATGATGATGTCCGTGACTGCCGTGCCCAAATAAATAGTCCATATCATGGTCGTGATTCTCATGCTCCGTATCCAGTTTCACATAAAAGTCACATACATCCAGACCAGCCTTTTTCACCCGCCGTATCTCTGTCTCAAGACCATGCACCGGCAGGCTTTTCAATGCCTTTTCCAGTGCCTCACGGTCCGCCCCCAAATCCAGCAGGGCCGCTGCCGTCATATCCCCGCTGATTCCGGAATTACATTCCAAATATAACGTCTTTCCCATCCTTCTCACTCCTCTTCCTCCCGCACTCCGTCCTTCCGTAAATCGAAGTTACGCCCTGCCTGCCCCACGCCGTTGCGGCACCCATATTTCCTGTGGGCGCAGCGCATCGTCATGGAACGGACAGAGCGGAACTTTAATTTGCGGCCTTACGGAGCGCCGGTACATCGAATTCTCATTTACTATGCCGAGGTACGTCCCAACCGATTAATCTGTGTTGCGATATATCCTGCTCCATATCCGTTGTCTATATTCACCACCGCCACGCCGTTGGCACAGGAATTTATCATGGTGAGCAGCGCGGAAAGCCCGTGGAAGCTGGCTCCATAGCCTACCGAAGTGGGTACCGCAATCACCGGACGGCTCACCAAGCCGCCCAGTACGCTGGCCAGCGCACCCTCCATGCCGGCTACCGCAATCACACAGTTTGCGTCCTGTATATCATCCAGTTTCGACAGCAGCCTGTGCAGACCGCTGACGCCCACGTCATAAATCCGGTCCACATTGCTCCCGAAATATTCCGCCGTCTGTGCCGCTTCTTCTGCCACCGGAATATCTGCCGTCCCCGCCGTGCAGACAGCCACCTTCCCGTAACGTTCCTTGCCTTCCTTTTCAATCTTCAGAATATGGGATATTTCATCATAAACCACCTGAGGCAACGCTTCCCTGACCAGCTCATACTGCCGACGGTCCGCCCTTGTGCCAAAGGCTTCCCCGTTTTCCTCCCACAGCTTGCGGTAAATGGAAATCAGATACTGGTCGGCTTTTCCGCTGCAATATACCACCTCCGGAAACCCGGAGCGGATTTCTCTTTGGGAATCCAGCTTCGCGTATCCCATCTCCTCATAAGACTGCTTCCTAAAATACTTCTCTGCCTCCCCCACAGACATGCTCCCGGCCCTCACCTGCTCCAAAACATCTCTCGCTTCCAAATGCACCCTCCTTAATCCGGATCTATGCCCCGCCGCTGCAGTCCCAGCGGCAGTTCCAGCCCATTTTCCTCCAATAGCTGCCTATCGCGCAGAATATCCTCCGTCCTTCCGTCCCTGACTATCTTCCCTTCAAAAAGCAATATCGTCCTTCCGCATGTATCCCAAATCATGTCCAGATCATGGGATGCTATCACTTTTGCCGCACTGAGTTCATTTAAAACAGAAATCAAGTTCCTGCGGTTCCTCGGGTCCAAGGCTATGGACGGCTCGTCCAGCAGCATAATCTCCGGCTCCATGGATAAAACCGTGGCCAGAGAAGCCAGCTTCTTCTGCCCCCCGGACATCCGGTAAATCTGCCGGTCCCTTAAATCCTCCAAATGTACTTTCCGAAGTGCTTCCATTGTGCGCCGCTCTGTCTCTTCTTCGCAGCAGCCATAATTACGCGGCCCAAATGCCACATCCTCATATACGGTAGAAAGAAACAGCTGACTGTCCGAATCCTGAAATACATATCCGGCGTTCTTCCGGACCGCCGCCAGATTCCTTTTTTCCACCGATGCACCGCCCACATAGACTCTCCCTTGATAACCGTCAGCCAAACCCACCAACAGCTTCAGCAGCGTGGACTTTCCAACCCCATTTGCCCCTATCAGTCCCACGGACTCCCCTTCCGTCACGCGGAAGCTTACATTATGCAATACCTGATTCCCATTGGGATAAGCAAAGCATAAGTTCTCCACTTTTATTTTATCCAAATCCTGTCCCTCTTTTCAGCCCGTGGGACGCATAATGAAGTCATATCCGCCTTCTGCATACGCTGAAATATGCCTATGATTTCATCCACGCCTTCTATATGCGCTGCAGCAGGTTTCCTGTCAGTTCGAACACGGGAACTGCACGAAAGCAGGCAATAGCCATGCCCCAAAGCAGAACATAGCTGATGCTGATGCCTTTTTCCCACCGAAAATATTTCCCTGCAAACTCCCCATGATACCCCCGCAGCAGCATGCTTTCATATACCGTTTCCGCCCTGTCAATGCTCCGCAGAAGGAGCTGACCCACGAATGCGCCCCATGCTTTTATATGAATCCCCCTCTGCCCCGGTGCCCGAAGTTTATAAGCCTGCATCATCCTCTCTGCTTCTTTCAGCAGAACGATAAGATAACGGTAAATAAGAAGCAGTGCCGTCACAAACTCCTTTGGCACATGCAGGCAACGCAGACTGTAGCAAATACCCTCCATTCCGATCTCCCACATCAGAAGATAAGAGGAAGCCGCACAGAAAATTCCTTTCAGCATCAGCGTTGCCATAGAAATCATCCCTCCCGTTACCCCGTTTTGCCCAATCCGCCAATAAACTTCCCTGTCCAAAAAGGGATTTGCAGCCCCTGCTATGCCTGTCAAAACCAAAACCGGAAAAATCCTGCCTGCCATATCTTTCACCGATATTCCGTCCCATATGCCGAAAATCAGCAGATAAGGCAGCATTCCCGACAGTCCCGCGATATCATAGCGGCCAAAGGAAACCACTGCCACCGCATACCATAAAGCTACAAGCAGACGAGCCAGCGGATGAACCGCCCCGGCCCGGCCCTGCCGCCCCGCATCCGCCGCGTGAATATTATGTATGGCTCTCCCCAGTTTATTCATTTTTTGCCGCCCGGTTCCGGAAAAAACGGAACAGAAAACTGCAGCCGACACAAAGCAGGATTACCGCCGCCCCTCCCACAATACCGGAAAATGCAGTTCCTGCGGCCGACTCACTGTTTTTCCACGCATAGTCCGGAAGCACCGCCGTTGTTTCTTGGACACGCCCCGCCATTTCATAAGCACGGCCCTCTGCTTCCAATTCCGATGTTTCGGCCACTCTTTCCATAGACCACTCCAATCCGTCCGGATCGGAAGAGGCCGCAAGGGACAGCAGCCCGCCCGTCACAGCCGCAGCTGCCAGCAATGCGGCAACCGTCCCTTTATAAGTGAATCTGCCTTTCTTTCCTTCTTCCCCCTGCTTCTGTCCGCATCCGGCCCAACCGGTATGCCCCCATAACAATTCCGGCCTGGCCTCATAAATAAAGCACAGTACGGCAGCCGTAATCAGCCCCTCCACCAATCCGATGGCCAGATGAATCGGCTGCATCACTGCCGCAAAAGCTGCAAAAGGAAGTTCCGTCACCCCCGAAGCAAGCGTTTCCAACGTCACCGAAAATGCGCCAAGCTGCAGCGTGGCCATACATCCAAGCACGGATGCAGCGGCAATCTTTCTTTTCGATATCCCCCTCTTCATTATTTGCCTCCAGATTACCATGGCTCCGATAAAACACCCGTAAAATGCCATATTCCAGATATTACAGCCCAGTGCAAGCAATCCCCCGTCCGCAAACATCAGACACTGCACCAGCAATACCCCTATCATTGCCAGAAATCCCGCTTCCGGCCCCAAAACTGCAGAAAGCAGCATGCCTCCGCACAAATGCCCCGAAGACCCCGTCCCCGGAATCGAGAAGTTTATCATCTGCGCCGCAAACACAAATGCCCCCATAACCCCTATGACTGGAATCTTCCGGGCATCATTCTCTAACCTTACTTTCCTGATAGAATAAGCCATAGCTGCCCCGGAACAGGCATACATAGTCCCTGCCACCACCGGAGTAACCAACGCATCTGCCATATGCATAACCGCTTCCTCCTTCCTCTCCCTTCTTACTCCTACTATAATATTGGATACCTTCCCGTTTGTCTACCCTTATCTTCTTTTCCTTATGAAAATCAGTTTTGTGCCTGCAGACAACGTTCCGGCAGGAACCGGTTCCGCCGTAAATGTTTCGTTCTTAATACATAGTCCCCGGGGATACGCATGATTTTTATAAAGCAGACTCCGCGCTCTCACGCGGCAAGAACAGCGTGGGAAACGCCATGAAGAAAGAATTTATGGCGTTTCCCATACTTGAATAACATTGATTTACAGATCATAATACATCTTAAACTCTGCCGGATTGGGGATCTGCTCCAGCTTCTTCAGTTCTTCCCGTTTTCTGGCTACCCAGACATCAATGAGCCTTTGCGGGAACACACCGCCCTTCAGCAGATAAGCATGATCTGCTTCCAATGCATCCAGCGCTTCCCCTAAGGATTTCGGAAGTCCCTTGATTTTCTTCTGCTCCTCTTCCGACAGCGTATACAAATTGAAATCATAAGGCCCCCAGCCATTGGCCTCCGGGTCAATCTGATTCTCAATGCCGTCCAGCCCGGCCATCAGAATTGCCGCATAGGCATAATAGGGATTGGCCGTCGCATCCGGATTACGCAGTTCAAACCGTTTTGTATCCGGCGACTTTGCATATGCGGGAATACGGATTACCGCACTGCGGTTGGAAGTTGCATAGCCCACCGTCACGGGTGCTTCAAACCCCGGCACAAGGCGTTTAAACGAATTTGTGGACGGATTGGTAAATGCGCACAGCGACCCAATATGCTTCAGCAGCCCTCCCATAAAATAATGTGCCGTACGGCTCAGCCCCGAGTAACCGTTCTCATCATAGAACAGCGGCTTCCCGTCTTTCATCAGCAGCATATGCACATGCATGCCGCTGCCGGCCTCCTGATAGACAGGCTTCGGCAGGAAAGTAGCCGTCTTACCTTCCCGGGCCGCCATATTCTTAATAATATATTTGATAATCATGGTATTGTCCGCCATGGCCGGCATATCTGCAAGTTCTACCTCTATTTCCATCTGACCCGGGCCGCCTACCTCATGATGATGATATTTCACCTTAATGCCCCAGTCCTCCATCAGCATGCACATCCGGCTCCTTAAATCATATCCCACATCCTGCGGAGCCGCCACATGATAGCCCCCTTTATGCGGAACTTCAAATCCGTTATTTCCCGGCCTTCCCGGCTCCAAGCTGGCATTCCAGTCTGCCTGCCTGGTATCGATCCGATACCCGCACTGCTGCGGCGACACTTCATAACGGGCGGAATCAAACAGATAAAACTCAAATTCCGGCCCGATTACCATCCGGTCCGCTATGCCGCTTTCCTTCATATAATCCATTGCCCGAAGGCTTACGTTTTTCGGGTATTGATCAAACGGCTTGTTTTCCCCCTTGCCAATCGTGCAGACATTCCCGCACATGGTAAGCGTAGGCACCTCGGCAAACGGATCCACATATGCCGTATCCGGATCCGGCAGAAATACCATATCGCTCTTTTCCACCGGCGCATATCCGTAATTGGAGCCGTCAAAGCCAATGCCGTAAGTAAAAGTACTCTCGCCAAACCTTTCCACGGGAATCGTAATATGCCTCCACCTCCCGTCGATATCCGTCATTTTAAAGTCAATCATACGGATTTGTTTTTCCTCGCACAACTTCTTGATTTCTTTTATCTTGTCCATAATACTGTCCCTTTCCCGTGATATACCTTGCCTGGCCACTGCTTTGCCCGGCCAAGCAATTTCACGCATATAATATTCCCTGCTTTCGCCTCTCTCTGCACTCTATCGGTGCAAAATACTGTCTTTTACATGATTATACCATAAACAGTCATCATCCTGCACTACCCTTTTTCATTATCGCAAGGCACAATCTAAAACTATGGTACACGGACAATTCTTCCACGGCACAAAAATTTTTCCATGAAAAAACAGGAAACCATTTCTTGGTTTCCTGTCTTGGCATGCCGTTTTTGTGTGGAGACGGTTATTCCGTTTTTTAATGGCATCCATTCTATAAAGCGGAATTTATCTATAAAACGCAATATAACCGGCTTCTTTTGGGTGGTCTGCAATTAGGACATCCCTTTCTTTTAACACATTACATGCAATAATTAAATCAGCTCCGGCGGAAATAAAATTGACAATCATAGTAAGGAAAGACACTGTGCCCGGATATATAAAAACGAAAAATACGCTGCCAAAACCTAATACTACAAAAGGAGCTAAAACGCCAAATAAATAGGGTTTCTTTTCTAATGCCACTTTGCAGGCACAGCTTGGCATCATTGCATTCCTATTAAAACGAACCACATTCCAGCCTTTTCCGCTTGCAACCGCCCAGCCTACACCATGCAATAATTCATGTATAACAACTGAAATTGCAATAATCGCTATAAATAAAATATAAAATGAAAGCCCGCTTACCTCTAACAAATATGCTCTTTCAACTAACAAAAAACGATACAGCAAGCCAAAAACTATTACAAATGGAAGTGCATAAAAAACACCTAAAATCATTGCCTTTCCAGAAGTAATGGTAACGTCTTTTTCATGATAACCCTGTTCCTGTAATTGTCCTCTTATTTTTTCAAAATTTTCGCTATGCTCCCCCATTGAAATTACCCTCCTCATGCTTCCTGTTCACCAAAGCGGAACCGGAACGGTGCGGCGATAAACCGCCGCTTTATGTTGTCCTCGATATCCTTGCTGACGTGTCCGTTTTCAAGGGACACAAGACGGATTCGCCTGTTGCAATGCCGTAACTGGCGCGGCCGGCTTTGCTATTTACTGCTTTGAAGTTTGTCTGCGTTCTTTTTCTTCTTATTGCTTTTAACCCACCATGTACCTGCCAATGAGCAGCTGCCGCCTAAAATAAACACAACAAAAATAATAAGCTATAAACCCTCAGATCTGCTTCTTTACCTCTCCCTCATAGGCATGTCAAATTCAGTATAGAAATCATCCCCTCATTGAGTATAAATTATTTTTATTTTAGTGTCAAATATTTCATACTTTTTAGACTAAAAATATTGCTTGTCTTTTCAGTGACAAGCAACAAGCAACATTAGTTCTGACTATTGAATTTTTTTGTATATCAGAATTGCGGCCACCTCAACCGTAAGCACAATATCGTATATCCATTGAATGCAAAAAGCAACTGTATCGTAATTTATGGGAATACAGTCTGATATTTTTGCAAAAAAATTAATAAGGAAAATGAATACAATCATAGAAATAATACTTGCTTTTCCGATGATTGCCCGTCCTCTTTCATCACGCGAAGATTTTATAAAAAATAGAACAATCAAAATAATCGTAATGGGCAAACCATACCATATCCCTGTCAACAGGATTTGTCTATTATTCACAAGTTCATTTAGTATCTCAATCACTTTTGTACCTCCGAAAAATCAAATAAGTCTTCAATCGTTACATCAAATACTTTTGAGATGCTATATGCTAACATCATAGAGGGATTATAACGATTTCGTTCAAGCTGCATAATTGTTTGTCTTGAGACACCCACCAAATCAGCAAGTTCTTGTTGCGTCATTCTCTTTGTGGCTCTGTACACATGGATTTTACTTTCAAACTGATATTTATTCCTTGCCAATGGTTCGCCGCCTTTCTTTGCCGTTATTAATATTTAGCAGATACGAGCATAACATATCTCTTGCATTTTGTCGAATAAAGATTTTGGCAGTCTGTCTCTTGTTTTCGGCTGCTTGCTTCTTTACCGTGTATAAGCGTGAAAAGAGGGCAGGAAACAACATAATATTGCAGAGAGGGGCAGAAAACAGTATAATATTGCAGAAAGACAGAAAACGGTATAAGATTGCAGAGGGGCAGAAAACAATAAATATTGCAGAGCGAGCAGAAAACAGTTCAAGATTACAGAAATGAGGAGAATTATGTTTCGATTGATTATTTGCTTTATTGCAGGGATTGGTGCCGGCCTCGGCACCGGATTTGCCGGAATGAGCGCGGCGGCAGTAATCAGCCCGATGCTGATTACCTTTCTCGGGCTGCCGGCTTATGAAGCCGTGGGAATTGCATTGGCCAGCGATGTTCTGGCAAGTGCCGTCAGTGCATACACTTACGGGAAAAATAAGAATCTGGATATACGGAACGGTCTGGTAATGATGGTAACGGTGCTGCTATGCACCCTGCTGGGAAGCTGGGCGGCGAGCCGGATGCCCAACACTGCCATGGGCAGCTTTTCCGTATTTATGACATTGCTGTTGGGAATTAAGTTCATTGTCAGACCGGTTATGACCACAAAAGAAGCCATGGCGGCCGTCAGCGTCAGGAAACGGATGGCGCAGTCGGCAATCAGCGGCATTGTGGTTGGATTTATCTGCGGTTTTATCGGAGCCGGCGGCGGTATGATGATGCTGTTAATCCTCACCGGCATTCTGGGATACGAATTAAAGACTGCAGTGGGGACAAGCGTATTTATCATGGCATTCACTGCCTTTACCGGGGCAGTCAGCCATTTTGCCATCGGAGGCATGCCCGATTTATGGTGTCTGCTGTTCTGTGTGGTCTTTACCCTGCTCTGGGCACGAATAGCCGCCAAGTTTGCAAACAGAGCCAGTGCCGTCACCCTGAACCGGGCAACCGGAATAGTGCTGGCCGTTTTGGGCATCGCTATCCTTGCCGTAAATTATTTTCAATAAAAAGCGGAACGTTTCCAATATCATTAAGTTCAGCCGCAAAAACGCGCCGGGAAAGCATAGCATTCCCGAAACGGACTGCGGTTTGACTAAGTGATTATGAAAACGTTCCGCTTTTTATTATGCCTGCTTCAGCCGGAAGCGGTTCACCAATTCATGCAGACGTTTGGACTGACCGGATAATTCCGCGCTTGTCGCCGCGCTGTTTTGTGCGGAAGAAGTATTGGACTGAATTACGTCGTTAATCAAATCCACATTCTCTGTCAGTTTTTCCAATACCATCTTCTGATTTTGCGAAGCATTGCTGATCTTTTCCATGGAATATAAGATATCCCCGGAACCATTCACCACGGCTGCCAGAGATTTGGCCGTATTGTCCGTGATTGCAAGGCCGTTTTCCACAGCTTCCTGAGAACTTTCAATCAACGCCGCCGTTTGGTTGACAGCCTCCGCACTCTTAGTTGCCAGATCTCGGATTTCATTTGCCACCACCGCAAACCCTCTTCCTGCCTGCCCTGCCCGGGCCGCTTCAATGGAAGCATTCAGAGAAAGCAGACTCGTCTCCGAAGCTATGTCCTCGATAGTCTGCACTATCTTCTTTATTTCACCGGAAGTATGGCTGATTTCCGACATAGCCTGAATCAAATGCTCCATCTTGGCATTGCTTTCCTCAATCTGCCTTCCCACTTCCGAAACGATGGCGTTGGCAGACTGTGCGTCCATCGCATTCGCCGCCACGTCATTTGACAGGCTTTCTATGGAAGCTGCCAGCTGCTCAATGGCTGCGGCTTGTTCCGTAGCGCCGTCGGAAAGAACCTGTGCGCCTGCCGACACGTTATCCGAACTGGCAGAAACCTCATTGGCAGAAAGAATAATCTGCTGCAGAGTATCATTCAGCGACTGTGAAATCTTCTCGATGGATTTCTGAATCGGAATAAAATCTCCGATATAATTCTGCTCAATGGAAATATCCATATTATTCTCCGCCATCTGAGAAAGTTGTCCGGAAATATCCTCCACATAATTGCTTATAATTGCGCTGATATGATTAAAAGCCTGTGAAAGATGCCCCAGTTCATCATCCGACTCAATGTCAATATGGATATTCAGATCTCCGGCTTCCAACTTGGCCGCCCCGTCGGCAATCAGCTGAATCGGATCCAGAAACCTTTTGATAATGCGATTCACCGCATATAGCAGACTAATCCCCAATAGCACTACTAAAAAAGTTAATTTCCCCGCCCCTTCTATAATAGGCCCGTAGAATTCGCTTCTGTCAACGGTAAGATGCAACGTCCATTTTGTCTTGCCGTTCACTTCCACAGGAATGGCAACGGAAATCCCTTTTTTCCCTGTGCCATAATTTCTTCCTTTGCTTATGAGGAAACGGCTGTTGATCTGCTCTCCTTCCGGCATGGAATGAATTTCCTCCGCATCCGCCGCCATCATGTCATATCCGGCATCCGCAGCGGCCAATCCCACCTTTGTGCTGTCGGCAGAATCCACTAAGATAGTGCCGTCTTCCGCCAAAGCTGTCAGATGGGCAGAATTAAAGTCAGTGCTGACTAATAACTGCTCCTGCATATTGTCCAAGCCCATATCCACACCGGTTACCCCAAGAAATTCCCCTTCCGCATCCCAAACCGGCGCGATAATACTGATCATCATAATATTTTTTCCCATTAATTCATAGATATAAGGATCCATGATATATGGTTCGCCGGTTTCCTTAATCTGCATATAATATTCTTTCTCATAATTGTCAAATGCATCCTCATGCTTTTCAAAAACATACCCCGTATTGCTTTCATCGGGATATACCACCGATTCATAGGCCATATCCCTTTTATGTACCGCGTAAGGTTCCCCGTTAGCGTCTGCAATGGTATTCTGCTCAAAATAGGCAAATCCTGTGGGATACCCGCCTCCGGTTTCCAAAAGTCCCACTAAGGCAGTGTCAATGGCAGCTCTCTGTTCTTTCGGATCCAATGCGGAAATATTCCGGAGCGAACCGGCAAATCCTGTCACTTTCCCGTATGCATTTTCAATATCATTGGAAACCAAGAATGCATTTTCAAAAGCAACTGCCGCCAACTTTTCCCGATTTACCCGAATCAATGATCTTGCAGCAAGAAAAGCGGCCATAATAATGGTCAATAAAAAGATGATGGCAACTATCAGTGCCATTTTTGAGATAATCTTTTTGCTGAGACTGCTGCCATTGCCTGCATGCACTGTCCCGGCTTCCTTTTCCTGATGTAACATAAAAACTCCTCCATGATATTATTTATTACGCATTTTATATAATATCCTTATCTCTCAAAAAAGTCAAACCTTCAAATGCCATCCTTCCCGGAAATCAATTTTCCGTTTTACGCCTGTGGCGGTGTTTCAGCCGGTAGCATGCCAAAAGTAAGAATACATTTTATTGCCTTATTTCCTTTTCTAAGCTATAATAAGGATTAACGATACAAGCAAAACATATAAACGGAGGTACAAAATGAGCAGATTCACATTACCAAGAGATATCTATCACGGAAAAGGCTGCCTTGCCGAACTGAAAAACTTAAAGGGGAAGAAGGCAATCCTTGTAGTGGGCGGCGGCTCCATGAAACGCCAAGGGTTCCTTGACAAAGCAGTAGAATACTTAAAAGAAGGCGGCATGGAAGTCAGCCTTTTCGAAGGAGTAGAACCCGACCCGTCAGTGGAGACTGTAATGAAGGGCGCACAGGCAATGCGCGATTTTCAGCCGGACTGGATTGTTGCCATGGGCGGCGGCTCCCCCATTGATGCAGCCAAGGCTATGTGGGCATTCTATGAATATCCCGACACGACCTTTGAAGATCTCTGCGTTCCCTTTAATTTCCCGGAATTAAGGCAGAAAGCGAAATTTGCCGCTATCCCTTCCACTTCGGGCACGGCAACCGAAGTTACCGCATTTTCCGTTATCACGGATTATGCCGCAGGCATTAAATACCCTCTGGCTGACTTTAACATCACGCCCGATGTGGCAATCGTGGATCCTGAACTTGTGGAAGCGCTTCCTCCGAAGCAGGTTGCCTATACCGGAATGGATGCCCTGACCCATGCCATTGAAGCCTATGTGTCCACTCTCCACTGCGCATTCACTGACCCGCTGGCTCTTCAGGCAATCGAAATGGTATTCGATTATCTGCCCGCCTCCTATAACGGCAATATGACTGCCAGGGAAGAAATGCACTATGCACAATGTCTGGCAGGTATGGCGTTCTCCAATGCCCTGCTTGGCATTGTACATTCCATGGCACACAAAACCGGAGCCGCTTTCTCCACCGGCCACATTACCCACGGATGTGCCAACGCCATGTATCTTCCTTTTGTCATCAAATATAACGCAAAAGAAGCAACCGCGGCATCCCGCTATGCAGAAATTGCCCGTCGGATGGGACTGTCCGGCAATTCCGAACAGGCTCTGATCAACAGCTTATGCGAAAAGATTGATGCGTTCAATGTAAAACTGAACATTCCGAGAACACTGAAAGAGTTTGGCATCGACGAAACGGAATTTAAGGAAAAAATTGCGAAAATCTCCGAACTTGCGGTAGGTGATGCATGTACCGGATCCAATCCGAGAACCATTGACCCTGCTGCCATGGAGAAATTATTTACATGCATATATTACGGCACGGAAGTGGATTTCTAAGACACGGAGTTCGGGCCAAAATAAGAACGGCAAAACCGGAATCCCGCAGCGGATTCCGGTTTTTTTCAGACTGCAGATACCCTTCCCGCCATAGATGCCTGGCTCTCCTTTCCCTTTTAACCCTCTTTCCAGATAGGCACCAGACTGGCCGCCCCTATCATTCCCGCATCGTTGCCGTTGCTGGCCGTGACTGTCCGCGGCACATACGCAACGGATGCCCCAAAGCAGTTTTCCTCCAAATATCTGTTCAGCGGTTCCGTCAGCTTCCCTTCCTGCGCGCACACGCCCCCGCCCAACACGATAATGTCAGGCCGGAAAATATTGGCAATATCCGTAATGCCGTCCGCAAGGTGCCCGATATAATTTTCCACAAGCCTTTTCCCGCAGCCGTCGCCCAATGCGGCAGCGTCAAACGGCAGCTTGGCATTCATCCGCTCCAAATCATGCCCGCACAGTTCCCATAGCAAGGATTCCGGGTGCTCCGCTGCCATTTTTTTTGCATCGTTGCGCAGAGCCGTTGCAGAGGCATACGTCTCAAGGCAGTCATATCTTCCGCAGGTACACTTTCTCCCTTCGGAACCGTTTTTAATATGCCCCAGTTCTGCCCCGCCGGGATGCCCGCCGCCGAATATTTTTCCGCCAATGACGATCCCTCCTCCCACTCCTGTGCCAAGCGTGAGAAGCACCGCATTCCCATACCCTTTCGCAGCCCCTTTTACCACTTCTCCCAATGCCGCACAGTTTGCGTCATTGTCTGCATAAATAGGAACGGGAAGATATTTTTTCAGTTCCTCTGCCAGCGGAACATGCTCCCACCGGATATTGTTGGAATATAAAACAATACCGTTTTCACTGTCAACCGTTCCCGGACTTCCCACTCCGGCTCCCAGACAGTCCTCCCATCCATACCCGTTCCCGGTCAGCAGCGCCATTGCCGTCTTCCC
The DNA here is from genome assembly GCA_910586275.1 of uncultured Lachnospiraceae bacterium. Taxonomy (GTDB): domain Bacteria; phylum Bacillota; class Clostridia; order Lachnospirales; family Lachnospiraceae; genus Kineothrix. Next base: position 42,855 of record CAJUIM010000002.1, read on the forward strand.
CATATCGGCAATCACCTGTCCGTAAGTCCTTTCTGCGCCCGTAGGAACCGAAGTCTGCGCCAGAATCTCATATTCCTGATTCAGAATCCCTATCTTAACTGCAGTTCCCCCTAAATCAATTCCCACAATAACCTTACTCTCTCTTTTTGACATTATATTCTCTCCTTCCGGCATCTTTCCTTCTTCGATTTCCTGCTTTCTCCTTTCGGAATTCCATGTAAAAAGCTGCCGCAAAGCTTTCCTTTCTGTTTGCGGCAGCAATTCTTCTTATTCTATATCATTCGTTTCCATATAATCCATCAGCCGCTCTGCCGTGGTAAACGCCAGTCCGGTAACAGTATCCGCACATCCATAATATATGGCTATCCTTCCTGTCGCCGCGTCTGCCAATGCCGCACATGGAAATACTACGTTGGGAACATCCCCGACACATTCATACAGTTCATGAGGCCCCAAAATATATCTCCTCGTCCTCTTTATGACCTTCCATGGCTCTTCCAAATCCAATAAGGCGCATCCCATCCGGTAGACAAAACCGTTGCATGTGTTGATTACGCCATGGTAAATCAGAAGCCATCCTTGATCCGTCTCCACCGGCACGCTTCCGGCTCCTATTTTCGTACTCTGCCAAGCGGAGACATCCCCCTTCACCGTTCCCATCACATATCTATGACAGCCCCAATACTTCAGGTCCGGACTTTCGCTTAAGAAAATATCCCCGAACGGAGTATGCCCATTATCGCTGGGACGGCTCAGCATACAATAATTCCCGTTGATCCGGCGCGGAAACAGCACGCCGTTGCGGTTAAACGGCAGGAAAGCATTTTCCAGCTGATAAAAAGTTCTGAAGTCAAAGGTATATCCTACCCCGATGGTGGGATATCCATGATATCCGTTGCACCATGTGATATAATATCTGTCCTCTATAAAACAGACCCTTGGGTCATACCGGTAATCCCTCTTTGCCACCTCCGGATGCGCCCCCTGAAACACAATGGGTTCCTCCGAAAGATTCCAGTGTATGCCGTCCTTGCTGAATCCCGCAAAAATATCCATGCTGACGGACTTGCTGTCGCAGCGGAATACCCCCGCAAAGCCATCCCCGAAAGGAACCACTGCACTGTTAAAAATACTGTTTGAGTTCTTAGTCGCAAACCTTTCTATTATCGGGTTCGCATTATAACGCCACACCGGCAGCCCCTCTGCTCCTTCCGGTTCCTGCCACGGCATATTGGGCATATCTTCGCCTATAATCTTAATCATTTTCCCGTTCCTGCCTGTTATTCTTTATTTGCCATGAATTCGTCTACCTGTCTCTGCGCTTCGTCAATGATATCCTGCCAGCCTGCTTTCATCAGTTCCTCCTTAATCTGGGGAACGCACTGCGCCGGATCCTGTACTCCGGTCATCACCTCGCTGCGGTAACGCATCCAGATTTCATTACAATTCGAAAGTTTATCTGCTATCTGCGAAGTGTCAAATGTAAAGCCGAACACCGCGGAATCTACCGCTTTGTCATTCAGTTCTTTTATCTCTTCCCACTGGTTCAGTTCATCCGTATCTACCTGCGTAACCGTAAAGAATGTTCCCTGCGTATATCCCGCCATTTCCCAGTCATTATTGATCTTATGGGCCTTTCCGTCTTCCGTATACTCAAAGTCAACGCCCTCTTCCCCATAGTAGAACATATCACGCAGCTTAGTGTCCGTATTGACTAAATCCAAGAACTGCAGGCATTTCTCCGGGTATTTGCTGTTCGTGGAAATCATGTTCATGGAACCGCGCACGGTTTCGCTTGACAGAATCGTATCGCCTACTTTCTGCACCAATACATCCTTGCCCATCTGCGGCCCCCAAGAAGTAATGCCGGCCGACTCCCAGCCCTGTGCCACTCTCCACATATTATAAACACGCGCCTCCGTCAGAGTCGCCGCATCGGGATTGATGATGCCCTTCTTATACCACTCATGGAAAGTCTCAAGAGCGGAATAAATATCCGGCTGTTCCAACGTAAAGCATACCCGGGCATCCTTGTCGTCATATCTTACGCCCAGAATCTGCGTCCCGCTGCCAATTTGGTCATATACGTCGAAAATATAATAGACTCCGTCGTTTTTCACATATACCGGATAGTCATTCTTCTCCGCCTTGAGTTTTTCAAAAGGTTCCGTCAGGGAATCCAGTTCCACGAGAGAAGCGATATCCAAATTATATTCCTCCACCAGTTCCTTATCCCAGATTGCATAATTGGAAATTGCATTGTCCTTATAAGTAGGCACCCCGTATATCCTATCGCTTACCGACACGGCCGTCCAATATTTTTCCGGCATCATTTCATTGAGTCCCGGCATATTTTCTCCTACCATATCCGTAATGTCGCAGTATGCCCCCAAAGCAATATCCGGCACATAGTTCTTTCCGGTACCGAAAATAATATCATACGGTTCGTTGGTGCTGATAATGATATTGCGGCGGTCGTCCCAAGACCCCCAAGGTATAACCTCCATTTCGATGTTAACCCCTATCTTTCCCCCTACATACTCATTGACCTTCCCTACCCATGAATCATAATTATCCGGCATGCCGTTCCCTATAGTGACCCACTTCAAAGTTACGACTTCCCCTCCGTCCCCGGCATCTGCCTGTTTTCCTCCCCCGGATGCCGAATTTGAGCCGTTTCCGCAGCCTGCCAATGTACCAAGCACAAGCATGGTTGCAATTCCTGCCACCAACAATCTACCTAATTTCATTTCCATTCCTCCTGAATTACTTTTTATTGCTAAGTTCTTTCTTGTTTCTTGTATCCAATATATAGCTCATGCCCGCTTCCTCAGTGCCTCTTCCTTTTGGCCTTCTTTATTCTTTCACGGAACCGACCGTCAGGCCGGAAATGAAATATTTCTGGAAAAAAGGATAAGTACATGCAATGGGCACAATTATAATGATTGCGATTGCCATACGCACGCTTTCCGTAGGCATGGATGACTTATACTGCTGCATGGACAGTCCGCCGTACGGATTGTTTGCCAAGTATTCTATGCTGGCGCGGATATTATTCAGCATGGACTGCAGCGTCTGCAGCTTCTTATCGTCAATATACAGCGATGCCTGAAACCAGTCATTCCAATAACCGAATGCCGCAAACATCCCGATTGTCGCCATTACCGGCTTCGAAATCGGCAGCACAATCTGTGCCCAGATGCGGAACTGTCCCGCACCGTCGATTTTCGCGGATTCCACGATAGAATCCGGCACGGTGGTCCGGAAAAATGTCCGGCAGATTGTGACGCTGAATGACGAACAGGCCAACGGAAGTATCAATGCCCATATGGTATTCCGAAGCCCCAGAATATTATTTACTACTACATAGCTGGAAAGCATGCCGCCGTTAAAAACCATTGGTATAAAAATAAGCCATGTATACAATTTCTTCAGTTTGAAGCTGCTTCTGGATACCACATACCCCATGGAAGTAGTCAGAGCCACCGTAATGATTGTACCGAAAACCGTGATAAACACCGACATAAATGCCGCGTTGAGGATCATCCCCCGTTCGTTCCATAAGAACTGATAGGCCGCCGCCGAAAATTCCTGCGGTATAATCTGGTATCCGTTGGACCGAAGGGCTTCCTCGCCGGTTATGGATATGGAAAATACGAACAGCAAAGGAAAAATGCATGTCAGCCCCAATATCAGGAACAATATATTAATCAATACATTTGTTGACGGTTTAATCTGGTTCATCGTGGATGAACTATCTGTTTCTTTTTGTCTTTTCCTCAAATTCCACACCCCCTTTATATAATTCTGTTTTCGTTGTCAATCTTGCTGACTACCCAGTTTGCCAAAAGAATCGTTGCGCAGCTGCAGATTGCCTGGAAGAAAGACGCGGCAGCCGTCTGGCCTATGGGCGATGAAGATTTCAACGCCTGATATATATAGGTATCAAAGGTAGATACCGTAGTATACAGAGACTGAGGGATCCCTCCCGTAGTCTGGTAGAACAGCCCGAAGTCGGAATTGAAAATCTTTCCGCAGTCCAAAATCAGCATCATGACAAATACCGGTTTAATGGACGGCAGCGTTATGTACCTCTCCTGCTGCAGCTTTGTGGCTCCGTCCATCACCGCCGCTTCATAAAGAGTCCTGTCTACTCCCGTAATACTTGCCAGATAAATGACCATGCCGTATCCCATCCCTTTCCAAGTATTCAGGAATACCAGAATAAACGGCCAATACTTGCTCTCCTGATACCACATCACCGGATCTCCGCCCAATGCGGTGATAATCCCGTTCAGATATCCCCTTTCCGGCGTCAGCAGCGCATACACAAAATAGCTGACCACTACCCATGACATAAAATAGGGCAGAAACATCATCGTCTGATACACCCTTGAGCCGCCCTTGTTCCTCATATTGCTCAGCAGCAGCGCACCCCCTACCGCTACGCTGGCACTGATAATAATAAATGCAATATTATAAAGAATTGTATTTTTCAGCAGCATGGCAAAGGAATTGGAAACGAAAAAGTATTTAAAATTCCCAAACCCTGCCCATTCACTATGCAGTAGGTTATATATGAAGCTATGTCCCCCCGGTGCCAATTTGTATACCTTAAAAGCTATGATGATACCAAACATGGGCAAATATGCAAAAATCAGATACCACAGCAGAGTCGGCACTGAAAGCATAAATAATTCCGTATCATCCCTGTTCCATCTTTTTCTCAGGAATTTCTTTTTCCCCTGAGCGTTCCCTTTCTCACTGCCTCCTTTTTTTAGAGTTGTTTTCATACTCATTCATGATCTTCCTCCTTCTTTATATTTATTAATTGCAATTAATATCCACTTAACCGGAAACGTCCTAATCCTCCCGGATTTTTCCATATAACGTTTCCTGCGCCGTATTCCGACGCTCCGTACTGAAATCCATGCGCAAAAGACGCAGTGCTTATCCGGCATCTTTCCACGCATCCACCTGTCTCTGCATTTCATCAATGACATCCTGTATGCCTGCCGCTTCCAGCTTTTTATTCAGTTCCGGCAAATATTTATCCGGATCTACGCTTCCCGTATACAATGCTTTTCCGAATTCATCCAATACATTCCTGAATGCCGCAGCCTGTGCGCTTACCGGTTCCAGATGAAAGTCAAATCCAAAAGAAGGCGCCTCTATGGAAGCATCGTTCAATTCCCTGACCACAATCCACTTATCCAAAGGTTCATTCTCCAGCACATAAGTGCGGAACAGCCCTCCCTGCACCCAATAGGGCACGGAGTAATTCTTCGCGGCATCCTCTTTCAGCTTTATTTTAAAGTCATAGGCATATTCCAAGCCTTTGACAGCCTCTTTTTCCTCCTCGTCAGCTTCCGCTTTCTCCCAGTGAACACCTTCTATGCCATAGTTCAGCAGATTCCTCAGATATTCATCCGTATTGATTAAATTCAGCAATTCCATTGCCTTCTCGGGATGCCCGGAATTCTTATTGATGGCAGTCATGGCTCCTCTGGCCGAGGCATTTGTTATCTTTATGTCCATAATCTGCGACACCACTACCTCATACCCCAAATCCTTGCTCCATGTCAGTTCCGCATAGGGCTGCCCGTCGCCTTTTGTCACAAATCGCTTAACCGTCTTGTCGGCAGAGGCAACTGCCGCATCTTTATTGATATATCCTTCCAGATAATACTTCCGCATAGTTCTTAAAGCCGCCTGCATTTTCTCTGTTTCAAAAATATTCTTAACCGTCAGACCGTCATCGTCATATTCTATCCCCACCGGGTCCTGTATTTTATCCATATAGGTAGGGGCCGTATAGTCCTTGGTCAGATACATAGGAACCACATCCGGTTCGTTTTCCTTAATCAGCTTCAGCCATGGCTCCAAATCTTCCAAAGAATGAATCTCACTGTAAGGAATATCATATTTATCCACATATTCTTTCGTAAAGACCCACATCGGACTGTTTCCAATCTCTTTCTCACTGGGAACGCCGTAGATTTTCCCTCTTACCTTAGCCGCCTCCCAGAAGCGGCTGTCAATTTCCCCATACATCTGCCTGCCCTGCTCCTGCAAAAGACCATCCAGTTCCAAGAACGCTCCCTTCTGCACATTCTGCAGAAAATCGTTGGTCCATGAACTGGTAAAACACATATCCCATGGTTCATCCGTATTGATGGCCACCTGCATCTTCTGGCTGTAATCTGCCCAACCTACCTTTACAATAGTTAACCTTACACCGATTTTCCCCTCAATATATTGATTCACCGCTTCCAGTACCATAGAGTCATCCTTCTGCGACTCCCCCACCTGATACCAAATCAGTTCCGTCAGTTCCGCTTCCTTCCTGTCCGTTTCTTCCTCTGCCCCGCACCCGGACAGAATACCCGTTACAAAAACAGCGAATGCAATGCATATCATTCTTGCTATACCGATTGTTTTCATTTTTATAATCATGCTCCCTTTCCGGCCGTAGGTCTGTGCATTTCTTTTTGTCTTCCTTTAATAAAATAATATCTTTTCTGCAATTTAAATCCTAGTCGAAAATTTCCAGTTTCCATGTACAAATTCTAGAGTGTGCCCCGGAGTGTGTCTGAAAATTGCTTTCCGGCAGATGTGCGCCACAGTTTGCGGCAGATTTATGCCATGTTTTTGCCGCATTCTCTATCGAGGCCTGCCGCAGCACATATATAAAATACCCCGGAAGCAAACTGTCTTCCGGAGCATCCCGCCAATCTCTCAATATTTCTTTATAGTCCGCAGCGATGCCGGCGAAACCCCATAGCATTGCTTAAATTTCCGGTAAAAATAGCTGGTATCCGGATATCCCACTTCTTTGGCAATATCGTTTATCCTCATATTTGTGTTCAATATCAGATCCTTTGCAATCTTGTTCTTCGTATTGCTCAGATATTGGGTAAAAGAACATCCTACTTCCTTTTGGAATATCTGGCCAAGATAAGAAGCATTCATATGATATTTATAAGATAAAGTCTTTAAGTTCATGTCTTCCCTATAATTTTTCTGAACTTCCTCCATAATCTGCTTAACCACCGGCGTATATTGGGAATCTTCCATATGCAGATAAAGAATAATTTCCGCAATCTCTGAGATGAAAATAGTTTTCAGCCCAAAGATATCGTCTGCCTGATAAATTTTCTCCATCATTTCAGATAGATTCTGAAAATTTCTGGACTGCCCCAGTTTATATTCCGTCTTAATATCCTGCAGCAAGACAGCCAGCTTCAGAGCCAGCTGATACAGCACATCCACGCTGACTTCAGACCGCAGATTATTGATGAATAAATCCTCTATGTATTGCCGGACACCGTCCTGATCCTTTTTCAGCATCATCTTACGGAGCAGAGTCTCATCTATGACCACATCCTGCGTTTTCCTTTCCTGAATATAGCTTTCGGCAATACAGCTTCCATACCCTTCCAGCACCCGATATTTCTGCATTTTAGAAGCCATCTTATAGCCCTCCGGCAGACTCTCATACTTCACAATCGGAGAGGCTACCGTCAGGAAACTCAGAATACCATAACCGCTTTCCAAATCATTCTGAAGACCGCCGAAAATCTCTGTGGCATCTCTGTCCTCACATTCTTTTTCTATATAAAGCAGCAGAAGCAGCGTATCCGGCGCAAGATAAATCGTCCGGATTTTCTGCGGCAGTCCTTGTATGGCGGAAAGTATCACTTGGATGCTTTCCTTATTTTCCAAGCTGCCGGTATCGATTTTCATAATGGACACATATATTTTTTCCCCTTCGTCTATCAAAGGAAGCATCCGGTAAAACTCCGCCGCTTCCTCGCTGCCCATCTTCCCTTTTAAAAGCTTATGCCAGCCAATCTTGTCGTCCATATCCTCTGCCTGTTTCCTGTCCATTTCATCCAGTTCTTTCACTGCTTCCAGCAGAGCCTGTTTCAGCTGCTCCTCATTCACCGGCTTCAGGATATATTCTTCCACATCCAATTTCAAAGCTGCCCTTGCATATTCAAATTCATCATATCCGGACAGAATGATGCATCTGGCCTTAGGGCTGATTTTCCTTACTTCTTCCAAAAGTTCCAACCCGTTCATTAAGGGCATTTCCACATCCGTCACAATAATGTCCACGGGTTCCTCCCTGAACTTCTCCAATGCCTCCTTCCCGTTATGTACCATGGATACCACGGACAGGGACAGTTCTTCCCAGTCAATGATGCATCGGATTCCCTGAAGTATAAATTCCTCATCTTCCACCAACATCACTTTCCTCATGCTCTTCCTCCTTAATCCCGATTGCGAGAATGACAAGCAAGCCCTTTGGCTTTACGTTTTTCAGGGTAATGCCGTATTTCTCCCCGCAGGCTGCCCTGACTCTCCTGTTAACATTATGGATGCCAATGCTTCCGTTATCCTTTTTCACCCATACATTCTCTCTTAATTCCCGGTTCTTCTTTTCCAGTTCCTCCTCCGCCATTCCCCGGCCATTGTCCTCCACATACAGATAAAGGGTATCCCCTTCCCGCGCGGCACGGATATACACCAGATTGTCCTTTCTCTCCCGCTCTATTCCGTGGATAAAATAATTCTCGATCATCGGCTGCAGCACAAACTTAATGACCGGAAGCGGAAGCAGTTCTACCGGACATTCCACTTTTGACCGGAAACATCCTTGGTAACGGTATTCAAACAGTTCCAGATACTGTTTGCAATAGTCCAGTTCCTGCCCCAGCGTAATCACATCCGCCGCTTTCAGCTGACTTCGGAACAAAACCACCATGCTGTACAGCATCTTGCCTACTTCCTTGTCTCCGTTACATATCGCTTTCATCCGTATTGCCTCCAGCGTATTATATAAAAAATGAGGATTTATCTGACTTTGGAGTGCCTGCATCTGAGCATTTTTGCTTTCGATTTCCGCCAGATAGCTTTTTTCGATATACAATTCAAGCCTTTCGCACATTTCGTTAAAATTATCGGCGATCATGTCCAGTTCGTCTTCTTTTTTCCCGATATTCAGACGGACTTTAAAATCTCCGGTGGTGACTTGATCCATAGCCTCCAAAATCAGATTTACCCTTCCGGTAAAATGCTTCACATAGAAATTAATGGCAGAAATCCCTCCGGAACAGGCCAGCATGCCTACTGCAAGAATCAATAAAAACCTTATGGCAGGCAGCTTTGCTGCCTGCCTTTCATCCATAAATGTACAGACTTGGTATTCCCCCACGGATTCCATGCAGGAATAATATTGCTTCTGTCCCACCGGGAATCCAAAGTCAGCCGTAACCGGCTCCCCGTATATTATTTTGCCGTCTTTATACCTGACAGCCATGCTCACAAGCGCATTCGCGCTTTGAATTTCCCGGAACGCATTCTCCGCCTCAAAAGTAAAAAGCATGCATCCTACCGGCTTCATCGTATCCGGATTCCTTATTTCTTTCAGGAAGACAAGTTCCCCTCCTCCGCAGAAATCTCCGTTCTGTATCTGATATAGCCTAGGCCTGCCGTCTCTGTCCGGATAAATATTTTTTTCCGGATAGCACTCCGTCATTTTCGAAGTCTCGTAACTGATCATCTCTATTTTTTCCAGCCGGCGGTTTGCCTCAAAGGTTTCGTTTACAAAACGGAATATCCCCTTATAAACCAGTTCATTGGAGGCACTGTACCGTTCCAACGTATATTCCTGATAATCCTCCGGTTCCAAGCGGAAGTACTCCAGCAGATCATTCAGTTCCGACGGCGAACGATATAAATCTTTGTGAATATAATCTGCCGACCGGCCGATTTCTTCTATATATCCCAATGTCTCCGCATGAATCCGTTCCGTTTCCTGCCGGTTGGATTCCAACAGCCTTCCTCTTGCATCAAAAGTAAAATAGACTGTCAAAGCTATCACTATGCCGAAAATAACCGCCGTATAAGTTCGGAACATCTTAAAATATAATTGTTTCGGCCTCTTTCTCTCCATCCGCCATCCGCCTTTTAGATTTCAAACAAAATTGTCTTTATTTCATACGGGTGCAGTTCCATTGTCACGGGTCCGCCGGCAAAACCGGACACCGGCCGTTCCATCAGGTCGCTCTCCGCCCACGCCTTATATGCAAAGGAGGGCTTCAATTCCACCCTTTGCCTTGCTCCTGCAAAATCATGGAAACGGATGACCAGATATCTGCCGTCCTCGGATTTTTTCACGGCATCCACTTCTATCTGCCGGTTATCAATGGCAAAGAAGCTTCCGCTGTTTTCTCTCGGCATCCCCTCATATACATCCATAGGATTGTTCAGCGCATAGGCAGACTCTGCCACGCCTCCCTCCACAAAATCTCCTCTGTGGGGCAAAAGAGCATAAGTAAACGAATGCCTGCCCAAATCCTGCAGATGATCCGGCTGCCTTCCCGAACGCAGCAGGGAAATACGCATCACGTTATCCTTAATGTCATAACCGTATTTGCAATCATTCATAAGCGCTACGCCATAATTTCTTTCCGACAGATCCGCAAACCTATGTCCCACGGATTCAAATCTGGCCTGATCCCAACTGGTATTCCAATGATTCGGTCGGCGCACATTTCCATACTGAATATCGTATGTGGCAAAAGTGCTTCTCACATCCACGGTAAAAGCGGCCTTCAGAAGCTGCTGGCGTTCCTGGAAATCCACATCCGTTTTGAAGTCAATCCGTCTGTCCTGACTATAGAGTGTCATATCCTGTGAAACCGTTGTGTTCATATATTTCCATTCCATATGGATGGTCAGGCACAGCGCACCGCACTGCGTCACCTCAAAAGCTGTCAGATCTGTAATTTCCCTCATTTTCTGCTGATAGAAAATGTCGATATCCCATGCGTCATTATCCAACGGCTTATCTTCAAATACCTGCAGCACATTCCCCCGCTCGCCATAAGCCAGTACTTCCCTTGCTTCCTGCTTATCGTACAATCTGGATATCTGCCCGTAATCATTCAGGCAGACAGAATAGAAGGGAGTTTCAATATTCTTTCCGTTCACGGTGAAGACACTGTTTTCCGATGGTTCTTTCCCTTTTTCAAACAATATCACCTTATGCCCCATGGGAGGCACGTCTTTCACCTGCACATAATGCATGCCGTCCGCCTGTTGGGAAAGAAGCACATTTCCCTCCTCATCCGTATAATAGCCTGCTCCGTTCCCACGGATAGCCGCCATCGTATCCATGTTCCACCCGGAAGCATTATATACGGCATAGCAGCCTTCCCGTCCTGCCAGTGCCTTTTCCCTATAGTCCGCCACCACTTCTTCCCCGATCCGGCGGATTACCTCGTAGTCCCGACGGGAATCCTCATACACTTCATGAATGGAAGAGCCGGGAATAATATCATGGAACTGGTTTGTCAGAATCTTTTTCCATCCCTTGGTCAGTTTCTCCTGCTGTGCCTCTTCCAACCGGCCTGCCGTTACAGCTCCCATCGCCGTCAGCCATTCCGCTTTCCGGTAAAGCAGTTCCATCTTGCGGTTCATCCGCTTATTGTAGCTTTGGCTAGTATAGGTTCCCCTGTGATATTCCAGATACAATTCCCCGTCCCATGTATGTACATACTGTTCCGTATCCTTTACCGTTTTTTTCAGTTTCCGGAAATACTCTCCTGCCGTAGCGGTCTTTACATGAGGCAACCCCGGGATTTTATCCAGCCTTCGCCTTGCTTCCAGCAAATCCCTGTTGACACCGCCGCCCCCGTCCCCGTACCCAAAGGAAACCAGCATGTCTTTATTCACTTCTTTTTCACTGTATGACTCCCATACCCCTTTTACTGTCTTTGCGGTCAGCAAGCCATTGTATGTATAAAACCAGGAATCCGGCCCGTTCCACGGCTCCGGCGTAGTGATGAAATGGGTCAATACCTGCGTCCCGTCCATCCCTTTCCAATAAAAAGTGTCATGAGGCATCCGGTTATACTGGTTCCAACTTATTTTGGTAGTCATGAACATATCGATCCCGGACTTCTTCAATATCTGAGGCAATGCCCAGGAATATCCGAACACATCCGGAAGCCAAAGGTATTCTGCCTCTTTCCCAAACTCCTCTTTCATGAACCGGCTTCCAAGTAAGATCTGACGGGTCAGAGATTCCCCGCTGGTCAGATTGCAGTCCGCCTCCACCCACATGCCGCCGTCCGTCTCCCAACGGCCCTCCGCAACACGCTTTTTTATTTCCTCATAAATCTCCGGAAAATCTTCTTTTATATACTCATAAATCTGCGGCTGTGTCTGGAGGAAAATATATTCGGGGAACATTTCCATCATGCGCAGAACCGTAGAGAAGGAACGCGATGCTTTCTCATGGGTATGTTTCAGCCGCCAGAGCCAAGCCATGTCGATATGCGTATGCCCTACACAGTGCACATTTACCAAAGACTGCTTTTCCATGCTGTCTATTCTTTCGTTTAAGACATCATCCGCCTGATGCACAGTCTCATAGAAAGTTCCGCTTCCCGGATAGGACCAGTCAATGCAATGGCATGCCCTGTCCAACGCAATCCGCAGGTCAGATTTTACCGGATCCCCGTCCGCAAGCTGATTCACCGTATCCAGGACAAGAGAGCCTGTATAATATAAATCATCGGTTTTTTCATCCAGCCATGCCAAATCCGCCCTTTTTATCCTATGTTCCTGTTCTTTCGGCACGCCGCCTCCCTCCAGCCCGGACCAAAGGCGGAACGTAAGCCTCAATACAGAGCCGTACAGTTCCTCCGGGAAAAAAACCTCCATATGGTTTATATCCACTCCCTGATAAGGTTTTTCGTTAATATAGCACATGGCCTCAAACCCGGAGTTATTGCCGGCTCCGGTCTTGCCGAAGTCAAAAATGCCTACGGCACGGCGTCCTTTCCATTCCTCAGGGATCAATATTTCCTTATACATCCAGAGGTAACGGTCGCGGCCTGACCAGAAATCTCCTACTTTTATGGAATCCCAATTTTCATGGCTCACCGGGACTTCCGGATTTACCACCCCCTGCTCGTCTTCACATACCGCAAACTCCTTCATAGGAATCACGTCCCGGTATCTGTAATCTTTCACTTCATTTATCCTTCTGTCCAATTTCCTGTCTGTATGGAACATATGCCATCATCCTCCTGCTTTTCCGATTTATGCTGTCCGGCATCCCCGCTTCTGCCGCCGTCACTAAACCATTGTTCATAATGTCATTCTACCGCATATTATTTTACATAACAATTTACGTTTTTCTATGTTTAGTGTACAAATTCTATTCCGGCTGCCATCCGTCGGCAGATTCCCTTAACATCCTTTCCTTCCTGCAGGCAATTCCTCTGACAGCTGCAGTCTGTATCCCATATAATCCAAAAACAATTCCATATACATGGCATTTGCCCAGGAAAACCATTCCCGCGTATATCTGGCATCATCCTCACAGTGAAATCCCTCATGCATCGCGCCCTTTCCCCCGGTAGTGGCCGCCATGCTCCGAAGGATTTCCAGTTTTTCTTCCCTGTTTTTGCTCGTCAGTCCCTGCATGGCCATGGCAATATGCCAGATATAGCCTGACGGTGTATGGGAACTTCCTATTCCCGATGCTTTTGCGCCTTTATAATAATACGGGTTTCCTTCGCTCAATATATATCTTCTTGTATTCTCCGCCGTCTGCCTGTCTGCCGAATACCCTAAGTAATCCATGGCAAGAAGGCTGGGAACATTTGCGTCGTCCATCAGGTTGTACATGCCATATCCGTCCACTTCGTAAGCATATACCGTGCCGAATTCCTCCGTATAAGTTTTCCCCTCTTTCTCGATGGCCTGCCGTATCTGCTCACGCAGCAGCCATGCGTCTTTTTCCATCCTTTTATCAAAAAAAAGTTCCCGCGCCATCTCCTCCAAATACCCTAAAATAACCACGGCAAACATATTGGACGGAATCAGATAGCCGTAAGTGCAGGCATCGTCGCTAGGCCGGAATCCTGACCAAATCAGGCCTGTCCCCGGCTTCACCAAAGCCCCCTTCCCCTCTCTGGAAAGCGTATCCCGGAATAAAATGCTATTTCTCCGAAACCTATACGCAGACTTCTCCTCATGGAACTGCTCCGTCCCGAATACACGGAATATTTTTTCTATTCCTGCAGAAAAATTGCCGTCAAACTGGGAAACACATCCCGTATTCTTCCAGAGAAGATAGGCAAGCTGTACCGGATAGCATAAAGAGTCTATTTCAAACTTCCGTTCCCACACCCAAGGGCTCTGTTCCCCATCGTCTATCTCCCAACATGCGCCATTGGGAAACTCATTGAATGCATTTGCATACTCGTCTATGCAGATATACATAAACTGCCTTCTGACGACCCCTGCAATGACCTCCCTCATTTCAGCATTTTCTTTCGCCTCAAATAGATAGGGGCGCAGCTGTGCTGCCGAGTCCCGCAGCCACATGGCAGGAATATCCCCTGTTATCACATGGGCCGTGCCGTCATCCATTGGCTTTACGGCTAAGTTCCATGTGTCTGCATAGCAGTCTGCAAATATTTTCATTAACTCCGGGCAGCTTTCCGCCTGTCTCTGAATCCGCCTTAAAAAATGATCCATACCTATTTCCCTTTTCCCTGTCATAATTTTCCCGCCGCCAGAAAGCACTGCGGCCAGGCCATTACAAATTCTAACAAGCGTTATGGAAAGAGACTAGTGTAATAACTATAGATTCTTTATCCTTTTTAAATATTTCTCAGAAGTTTTATATTTCAGGCTTTTCCTGAGACGGAACATTGCAAGATCCTGCTTTCCCCATATATTACCCATGAAAAAATTCATAGATTCCCTTCGCAATATGCGCCGGGATTTCCGGAACTTCCGCCAGCTGTTCCACCTCCGCCTGCTTAATTTCGTCTATGGACTTAAAACACCTCATCAGTGCTTTCCTTCTGGACGGCCCGACCCCCGGGATGTCATCCAGAACAGACTTTACCTGCGTCTTGCTGCGCAGGGAACGATGATATTCAATGGCAAAGCGATGAGCCTCATCCTGTACCCGCGTCACCAGCTTAAAACCTTCCGAATGACGGTCTATGGGTATTTCCTCATTGTTGTAATACAGCCCTCTCGTCCTATGATTGTCGTCCTTCACCATCCCGCATACCGGAATCTCAATATGTAATTCCCGCAAAACTTCCAACGCAATATTGACCTGCCCTTTGCCCCCGTCCATGAGAATTAAATCCGGAAATTTCGTAAAACTCCCGAATTCTTTTTCCATTTCCTTCATATCCAGTTCCTTCTGCTCCTCCATGCCATGCACAAACCGCCGAGTCAGCACCTCTTTCATGCAGGCATAATCATCCGGCCCGGAAACGGTTTTTATCTTAAACTTCCGGTAATCACTGCGCTTGGGCTTGCCCTTTTCGAACACCACCATAGAACCTACATTGGCAAAACCGCTGATATTGGAAATATCGTAAGCTTCCATACGGCTGATGCCCTCCACGCCGATCAGGCCGGCTATTTCCTTCACGGCACCGATTGTACGTCCTTCCTCCCGCTTTATTTTCTCTTTGTCCTGACTTAAGACAAGCGCCGCATTTTTAGCCGCCAGTTCTACCAGCTTTTCCTTGGTTCCTTTCTTCGGGACGCGTATATATACCCGGTTCCCTTTTCTTGCAGACAGCCAGCGTTCCAACACGTCAACTTCCTCTATTTCCTCCTGCAGCATCAGTTCTTTCGGAATGAAGGGCGTCCCCGCATAAAATTGCTTGACAAAATCCAGCAATATCTGCGCCCTGCCGCTTCCCGACACATGTGTCATATAGAAATGTTCCCTGCCGATTAATTTACCGTCGCGTATAAAAAAGACCTGCACCACCGCATCGTTTTCATCCGCCGCCAATGCTATGATATCCTTATCCTCGCCGCCGCTGTCCGTAATCTTCTGTTTCTGTGCCACCTGTCTGACACTGTTATACAGATCCCTATATTTTATGGCATCCTCAAAGTCCATATTCTCGGATGCCTCCTGCATCTTACCCTCCAGTTCCTTCAAGATCGGCTGATAATTGCCGTTCAGGAAGTCCAATGCCTTATCCACCTGTTCCCGGTACTGCTCCTGGGAAACATACCCCTGGCAGGGAGCCATGCACTGCTTGATATGATGATTCAGGCAGGGTCTGTCTTTCCCCTCTTCTTTCGGCAAGTTCCGGTTACAAGTCCGCAGCATATACAGCTTGTTCATCAGTTCAATGGTATCCTTCACCGCCGCCGCGCTTGTATAAGGGCCAAAGTAGCGTGATTTGTCCTTTTTCATCTCTCTGGAGAAAAGCACCCTGGGAAAAGGTTCCCCCATGGTCACTTTAATATAAGGGTAAGTCTTATCATCCTTCAGCAGCGTATTATAACGCGGACTGTATTCTTTTATAAGATTGTTCTCCAATACCAACGCTTCCAGTTCCGAGTCCGTTATAATATACTCAAACCGGGCGATCTGCGTCACCATCTTATCAATCTGGGGCCCGCGCCCGATATTTTTACGGAAATAAGAACGTACACGGTTATGAAGATTGATTGCTTTCCCAACATAGATGATCGTGTCGTTCCCGTCATGCATAATATATACCCCCGGTTTCGCCGGCAGCTTCTTTAATTCCTCGTCCACATCAAACAACATTCCTCACCTGCCCTTTCCCTGTTTCCTGCCATACCGTTTCGTACTAGAGCGTGTCTGAAAATTCATTCCTGGCATTTGATGCCACAAAGGAGGTTCTCATAAACTCAATAAGAACCTCCTTGCTTCTATTTCTGTTCATCCATTTTTTTCTGTAAAGTATCCTCAAAATTTCCCGAAGTATTGGAAAACCGCCCGACCGGCCTCTGCTCCGAACCGTCTCCTGCCAAACTGCTTTCCCGGCTCCCGCCGCCTGCGGAGACTCCGGCATCCCTTGGATTCTCACCGTCCCGGAAAAAGTTCTCCTCCGATTTCCCGGCTTCTGTTTCCGGTTCACAGTCCGCACAGGCTGCTTCGTCTCCGGCGGCATCGGCTCCGCTTTCCGCAGGCACTTTCTCCTGTGCCGGCTTTTCCCTGCCGCCGATTGCCCCGCTTATTCCGCCCGCTGCCTCTGTGCTGCTTTCCGCCTTGTTGCTTTCCTCTTCCTCCGGTTCCGGAAGCCCTTTTTCTTTTCGGTAGATTGCCATAAACTCCTTACCGGTTATAGTTTCCTTCTCTATCAGATGAGCCGCCAGCTTATCCATCAATTCCCTGTTTTCGGCCAGCATGCTCTTGGCTTCCTCGTAACATCCTTTCAGAATATTCATAACTTCGGTATCCACATCCGCCTCGGTTACGTCGCTGCAGTTCATGGTGGAACCGCCTCCCAGATATTCGTTCTCCACCGTGGCCAGCCCCATCAGGCCGAACCTTTCGCTCATGCCGAATCTGGTCACCATATTCTTAGCAATATTGGTGGCTTTCTCAATATCGTTGGCAGCACCGGTAGTCACAGTGTCAAACACAATCTCTTCCGCCGCACGTCCGCCCAGATATCCCACCAGCATATCGTGCAGTTCCGCTTTTGTATTCAGGAATTTCTCTTCCTCCGGCACCTGCATCACATAGCCCAGCGCACCCATGGTCCTTGGCACTATAGTAATCTTCTGTACCGGTTCCGCATTTTTCTGCAGCGCACTCAGCAGCGCATGCCCCACCTCATGATAGGACACGATTTTACGTTCTTCCTTGCTCATAATGCGGTCTTTCTTCTCTTTCCCCACAAGCACCTGTTCCACTGCTTCAAACAAGTCCTGCTGGCAGACATATTCCCTGCCTTTCTGCACCGCATTGATGGCCGCCTCGTTAATCATATTGGCCAAGTCCGCACCCACTGCGCCGCTGGTAGCCAATGCAATGGCATCCAAATCTACGCTGTCATCCATCAGCACATCTTTTGCATGCACTTTTAGGATCTCCACCCGGCCTTTCAGATCCGGCTTGTCGACAATAATCCTGCGGTCAAACCTTCCCGGCCGGAGCAATGCCTTGTCCAATATTTCCGGACGGTTAGTGGCTCCTAAGATAAGAATGCCTTTGGAAGTATCGAAACCATCCATTTCGGACAGAAGCTGATTCAGTGTCTGCTCGCGCTCTTCATTCCCTCCGCCGTACTTGGAATCCCTGCTGCGGCCAATCGCATCTATTTCATCAATAAACACAATACAAGGCGCATTTTTCGTAGCCTCTTTGAACAAATCCCTGACGCGGGAAGCGCCTACGCCCACATACAGTTCAATAAAATCCGACCCGGCCAGCGAAAAGAACGGTACATGCGCCTCGCCCGCCACCGCTTTTGCCAAAAGCGTCTTGCCGGTTCCGGGAGGTCCTACCAACAGTGCGCCCTTCGGCAGTTTCGCTCCGATCTTTGCATATTTCCCCGGATTATGAAGAAAATCCACCACTTCCTGCAGAGACTCTTTCGCCTCGTCTTCCCCTGCCACATCCTTAAATGTCACGCCAGTCTCTTTCTCGACATAAACTTTAGCGTTGCTCTTGCCCACGCCCATCATTCCGCCGCCGCTCTTGGACATCCGGCGAAAGAGAAAACTGAGCAGCACCCACATCAGTAAAATAGGCAGGATATAGGTGAGAATAATGGAAAGCAGCATCCCCGAACCATCGGGAACCACACCGTTTACATCCACTTCGTGTTCCAGCAGGAACTGAGTCAGCCCGTCGTCCGCAATACGCCCGGTGTAATAAGTCACCGCTGCCATGGCATAAGGATTATCCCCCCCGCCCTGCCGCTCAGGCACAATGTTGATCCGGTCCGTGTCAATTTCCACGCTCTTCACTTCACCGTTTTCCACCATCGTGATAAATTCGTTATAAGTAATCTCCCGTTCCGTGCCCCCGGTCATAATCTTCATGAAATAACTCATGCACAGAAGAGTAATCAGCGCGGCCACTAAAAGCAGCACGATACTCTGCCGCTTCGGATCCTCACCGTTCCCCCCTGAACCGGAACCATTGTTATTTCCGTTATTATTATTCTGGCCGCCGCGGTTGCCGTTATAACCGCCGCCGTCATATTGGTTTAAATTATTGTTATCCATTCTACGCTCCTATTCCTATCACTCTTGCCTTTTCTATTATAGAGACTGCTTTTCGATAAATCAATAATATATTTGTGAAATATTTCGCAATCTATTAAAGATTTCTAAATTTTTTCCTGCAAACAGTAGATTTTTGGTGCTTGTTCATTGTATAATACATAGGTTATTTATTCTTTTGACAGCATTCCAAAATAAAATCCCGGCAACATTCACCATGGCGCTTAGACAAACCCAAAATTGGTTTCAGGAATGGCACTTGGCCCAATGCCCGCCGGAACAATGGAACAGGAGGCACCCCAAACAGCCCCCTGACCCGCTGCCTACAGGAATAAACAGCAAAAGTTACCGAAACAGACATTGAAAAAGCAGAGAGCAGAGATAGGAAGACTTGAATGAAGATAGGATTTGACAATAATAAATACTTAAAAATGCAGTCGGAGCATATTCGTGAAAGGATTGCCCAATTTGACAATAAATTATATTTGGAATTTGGCGGAAAACTGTTTGACGACAATCATGCCTCCCGGGTTCTTCCCGGCTTTCAGCCTGACAGCAAGCTGAAAATGCTGCTTCAGTTAAAAGAACAGGCCGAAATCGTTATCGTCATAAGTGCCGATGCCATTGAAAAGAATAAAGTGCGCGGGGACTTAGGCATTACTTATGATTTGGATGTACTCCGGCTAATTGATGCTTTCCGTTCCATTGAACTGTATGTGGGGAGCGTAGTCATTACCCGATATACCGGACAGCCTGCCGCAGATCACTTCCGCGAACGGCTTTCCCACTTAGGCATTAAATCTTATCTGCATTATGTGATAGAAGGCTATCCGGGCAATATCAGCCACATTGTCAGCGAAGAAGGCTACGGAAAAAATGACTACATAGAGACTTCCAAGCCCTTGGTAGTCATTACCGCCCCCGGTCCCGGCAGCGGGAAAATGGCCACTTGCCTTTCCCAGCTTTACCATGAACATAAACGCGGCATCAAAGCAGGATATGCTAAATTCGAGACTTTTCCGGTTTGGAACCTGCCGCTCAGCCATCCGGTGAACGTAGCCTATGAAGCTGCTACCGCCGATTTAAACGATGTAAACATGATAGACCCTTTTCATTTGGAAGCCTATGGAAAGACTACGATAAACTATAACCGGGATGTGGAAATCTTTCCTGTGCTGAATTCCATGTTTGAGCATATCCTTGGAGGAAGCCCCTATAAATCACCTACGGATATGGGGGTCAACATGGCAGGAAACTGCATTATCGACGATGAAATATGCAGGGAAGCTTCCCAACAGGAAATTATACGCCGTTACTGCCAAGCCCGCTACGAACAGAAAAAAGACCGCCTAGGCGCCAAAGAAACCGTGTATAAACTGGAACTCCTGATGAAACAGGCCGGCATCGCCACCGAAGACCGCAAAGTCATTCCCGTCGCCATGATGCGTCAGGAAAACACCGGCCATCCGGCTGCCGCCATCCAGCTGCCTGACGGGCAGATCATCACCGGAAAGACCTCTGCTCTTTTAGGAGCTTCGGCGGCCGCACTGCTCAATGCCTTAAAAACTTTAGCCCATATCGACCACACCAGGCATTTGATATCGCCTGCCGCCATTGAGCCGATACAGACGCTGAAAACCGACTATCTTGGCAGCCATAATCCCCGGCTGCATACGGATGAAATATTGATCGCGCTTTCCACCAGCGCAGCTGCGGACGAAACGGCACGGCTGGCCCTCTCCCAGCTGCCGAAACTGAAAGACTGCGAAGTACATTCTACGGTAATCCTATCAACCGTAGACGAAAATATATTCCGAAAACTGGGAATGCGGCTGACTTGCGAACCGGTCTATGAGACAAACCGCATATTCCATCCATAAGCCTGCCGCAAAACATTCACGCAAACCAAGCCAAACGGCACAGCACCAATGTCATAAACGGAAACCGCAGCCTGCCGGAAAAATGATGTTTTTTCGTAATCTCATGAACGGAAGCCGCAGCCCGCGTCAGGAATCCTGTTTTTTACTCGAACCTTCGAAAAACGCCGGCACTTAGGCACTGTATTTTAGAGTGTGCTTGAAAATTGCTTCCTAGCAGATGTGCGTCACAATTTGCGGGAGATTTGTGCCAAAGGAAGGGCGCATAGCGGGCTATGTAACCTGAATTTGGCGCAAATGTCACGCAAATTGGGGGCGTGCAGATGCTGGAAATGAATTTTCAAACACGCTCTAGTGCCTTAGTACCGCTGCGTTTGCCGCAGAGCGAAAGCGTGTCCGAATAAAAACAGGATTCCTGACGCGGGCTACGGCTTCCATTCATGAAATTGCGAAAAAACATCATTTCTCCGGCAGGCTGCGGTTTCCGTTTATGACATTGGTGCTGTGCCGCTCCCGCATTGCAATATGCAGATGTATATATTCGGCCCGATGGCACAAACTATGGGTGATGTGCCAATCCGTCCGAAACACGGCATCGGCACAAAACAAGAAAGGAGCATAAGCAAAAATGAAAGATATAAATAAAGATACGTTGGGCGAAGCCCTTGCCCGCAACACGCTGGATGACATCCCCCAGCCAAAAAGCGATGCCAAGGAGATTGTCGGCCTTGTGAAAAGCAGCGGGCGCATCACCGGCTACCAGCTTTCCGACGGTTCCACCGTTTCCAAAGAAAAAGGTGTCAGCCTTGCAAAAGAAGGCGAAATAAAAGGTGTGGGCATAGCTCACAGAAAGGATACGGAATACCTGAAATCACTGCCGGATAATTCGGAAAACAACAACCTCGGCAACCTCCCTTCCATCTCGGGATAACAGCCGATCAATCACTAAACAGACAGCAAAAGCAGGAAGCTGAGACATACAGCCTCCTGTTTTTATTTCCCTGGCAAAACCAGAGCGGGAATGAATTTTCAATCACGCTCTGGTTTCAGACGTTTTCAAACAATGCCTGCAATATCATAATATGATACTCCTCATCCAATATAATCCTTCTCAGAACAGCATTCACGCAGTCATCCCTTATCATGCCCATATGCATCTTATACTGACTGATGGCTGCCCGTTCTGACTCGATATCCGCCCATATCATCTTCTTTGCCTGCTCCGGTAAGTTCAGATATTCCGGTGTCCACATTTTCTGCCGCCCGTTATTATTTCTTGCCGCAAAATCAATATCTCCGCCCAGCAGCACAATCAGTTCCCCCAGTTTCTGCAGATGCATCATCTCCGCCATGGCAATTCCCAGCAAAGTCTTTGCCATAGGGCATTTCTCACAGGATAATCTGTTTTCATTATTGATATATTGTGCAATTGCCGACAATTCCGATACGGCTCCGCAGTAATCAATACTGAGCAGATTGGCATAAGCCTGGTTTTCTTCCCTCGCCTCAATGGGCGGATAGGGCAGATCGGCCATAATGGGTTTTATCCCCGAAAAGCTGCAGCCTCCAGACAGCACATTCCTTTTTTCTTCCATATACCTCACTCCTTTACCGCTTCAGCCCGGCCGGACACCGCCTCCGGGCCTTCTGCTTTTATATAATATATGGAATTTACATTATTTTGTGATGTATGCTCACTCTGCATTCACTGTATCCATTCTGTCATTAAGGCGTATTGTCAATGTGTACTGTCAATGCCTTCTGTGGATCTTTTACAATAAAATTGTTTTAACTACATCGGTTTGCCTGTTCCTGACCTATGAACCCCGGCATCTGCACGCCCCAATTTGCACGAACATCTACCAGAAAGCAATTTTCAAACACGCTCCAGGAATTATAACTTGAAATATCAGAATTTTCCAATATGCCATCTTTATTATTAGAAAATTTATATTTTTTCAAAAAATATATTGACAAATCTCTTTTCTGCCGCTATAATGAATTCATAAACAAAAAGTTCACATAGATGCAACAAAATATAAAAGAAAGCGAGGTACGGACCACCGAAAACTTAAGCTAATTTCAAAGGAAACATATTCAGGTACGCAAAGAAAAGCAACGAGTAAGGACAGATAATTAATACAGAAATTTAACACCCGTTGCAGTACAAAAGTACAGATGAAAAGCGGAAAGGATATGGAAGAGAAAGCAATGAAAGAAAATGAATGAATAGGAGGTATAGGCCAGTGGACAGCATAGTTTAGAAGCGGATATTAGTCACAGTGATTAATATCCGCTTCTTTGTTTTCGTTTTATATTACTCTTTGCCTGTATTCACATTCTATACCGCAGCAATCTTCTGCATCAATGTTTCCGTGTCAATCCCATGCACCATTGCTGCCTCTTCCAAAGTCTCTCCCTGTGCGGAAGGACATCCAAGGCAATGCATGCCAATCTCCATAAGCACCGGTGCAATATTCGGATTTATGCTTAATGCCTCACCGATTGTAGTATTTTTCGTAATGTCTGCCATAATAATAGCCTCCTTTTTGTCAGTTACGGACATCTGTGCCATATATGCCGTTCCCATATGCCCGCCCCGTTTTTCGCAGTAAAATTTAGTGTAAACATCATTAGTATAATACTTTCTCCCCATTCTTTCAACCTATTCCGATTTCTTAATAATTTTCACAAAAAATTCATAAAATAAATGCGAAAAACATACCGTATGTATAGAAAAAAGTACACTTCGTCGCTTGACGTTCCGGCTGTTTTTCAATTATAATGAGTATACAAGGTTAGTGCTTTATTAACAATCATATTATAAAAACAGGAGGCTTTTCAAAATGAGACCAGAATGGAAAGATTTTGTAGGCGGCAAATGGGAAAATGAAGTTAACGTCCGTGACTTCATCCAGAAAAACTATCATCCTTATGACGGGGATGAGGCCTTTTTAGCCGAAGCTACACAGAACACAAAAGACTTATGGGGCATGGTACTTGATTTGCAGAAGAAAGAACGTGAAGCAGGCGGAGTCCTTGACATGGACACGAAAGTTGTTTCCACCATTACTTCCCATGGTCCTGGCTACCTTGACAAAGACAAAGAAACTATCGTAGGTTTCCAGACAGACAAACCTTTCAAACGTTCCCTGCAGCCTTACGGCGGTATCCGTATGGCGGAAAAAGCCTGCTCCGATAATGGTTACGAAGTAGATCCTGAAATCAGTGAGTTCTTCTCCACACACAGAAAGACCCACAATGCAGGATGCTTCGATGCTTACAATCAGGAAATGAGAGCATGCCGTTCTTCCCATATCATCACAGGACTTCCGGATGCTTATGGACGCGGACGTATCATCGGCGACTACAGACGTGTTGCCCTGTACGGCATTGATTACCTGATTCAGGACAAACTGGCACAGAAAGATTCCACAGGACGTGTTATGACAGATGAAGTAATCCGTCTCCGTGAAGAAATTTCCGAGCAGATAGTTGCCCTTAAGATGATGAAGGAAATGGCTGCTTCTTACGGATGCGATATTTCTCAGCCTGCAACCAACGTAAAGGAAGCTATTCAGGCTACTTACTTCGGATACCTTTGCTCCGTAAAAGAGCAGAACGGCGCAGCTATGTCACTTGGACGTACTTCTACTTTCATTGACTGCTATGCAGAAAGAGATTTGGCAAACGGAACCTTTACGGAAGAACAGATTCAGGAATTCGTTGATCACTTCATCATGAAATTAAGATGCATCAAATTTGCGCGTACACCTGAATACAATCAGATTTTCGCAGGCGATCCGGTATGGGTAACAGAATCCCTCGGCGGTGTCGGCGTGGACGGACGTCCGATGGTAACAAAGACTTCTTTCCGTTACCTGCACACACTGACAAACCTTGGTCCTTCTCCGGAACCGAACCTGACAGTACTCTGGTCCACAAGGCTTCCTGAAAACTGGAAGAGATATTGTGCGAAGATGTCCATCCAGACTTCTTCCATCCAGTACGAGAACGATGATCTTATGAGAGTGACACACGGCGATGATTATGGTATCGCATGCTGCGTATCCTCCATGGTAATCGGTAAAGAAATGCAGTTCTTCGGAGCTCGTGCTAACCTTGCAAAATGTCTGCTTTACGCTTTGAACGGCGGTGTGGACGAAGTAACAAAGAAACAGGTTGGGCCGAAATATCGTGCCGTAACCGGTGATGTTCTTGATTATGACGATGTTTACGCTAAATTCATGGATATGATGGAATGGCAGGCTGACGTATATGTTAACACATTAAACATCATCCACTATATGCATGACAAATATTGCTATGAGAGAGCTGAGATGGCACTTCATGACAGAGATGTAAAGAGATATTTCGCAACAGGTGTTGCAGGCCTTTCCATCGTAGCTGACTCTTTATCCGCAATCAAATATGCAAAAGTTGAAGTTGTAAGGGATGAGGACGGCGTGATCGTTGATTTCAAGACAACCGGCGAATTCCCGAAATACGGTAACGATGATGACCGCGTGGATACCATTGCACAGGAAATTGTACACAAATTCATGACTGCCATCAGAAGACACCACACCTACAGAAACGGTGTTCCTACCACTTCCATCCTTACCATTACTTCCAACGTAACCTATGGTAAGGCTACAGGTAACACACCTGACGGACGTAAGAAAGGCCAGCCTTTTGCACCCGGTGCTAACCCGATGCATGGACGTGATACTCACGGTGCAGTAGCTTCCCTGTCTTCCGTATCCAAGCTTCCTTTCAAAGATGCACAGGACGGTATCTCCAATACCTTCACCATCATCCCTGGCGCACTTGGTAAAGAGGATCAGGTATTTGCAGGTGACCTTGAACTTGATTTAAATAACTAATTGTGACATTGCATTTATAATAAAACGAAAACGAGGGTTTCATATGGATGACAAAAAAATGGTTGACGATCTCGTTAAGATGTTGGATGCCGGCATGATGCAGGGTGTGGGCCATGTGAACGTGGATACGGACAGTTCCATGGAAGAATCCAAAAATGTTCAGACAATGGGTTGCACTGATTGCTCCAGAACCCCGTTGGCATGCAGTGTTCCCACTTTGGAGCAAGGCTTGGATGACTATCAATGATCGCATTCCGTATGCATCTTTGATATAAAGCATAGCATCTGCTCATCATGAACCGTCTATGAATAAAGGAGGAAACTAAAATGGCAACAAATAGCGCACAGGTTGATAACCTTGTAAATTTATTGGATGGATATGCAACAAAAGGCGGCCATCACCTCAATGTTAATGTTTTGAACAGAGATACTCTTATGGATGCTCAGAAACATCCGGAAAACTATCCTCAGCTTACTATCCGTGTATCCGGATATGCCGTTAACTTCATTAAATTAACACCGGAACAGCAGGCGGACGTTATTTCCCGTACTTTCCATGAGGCAATCTAAAGCGTCACATAACCGAATGGCTTTCGGGCAAAAAGAACCTTGGGATATCCCAAGGTTCTTTTTTTCAGCTATTTTCTATTGCTCACCGGACATTTGTAACAGTTCAGCCCGAATGTAATGTTGGGAGGCGGACGCCCGTGCGCGAGTTTTTTTAGTGGCCGGCA
>CAJUIM010000003.1 GCA_910586275.1 uncultured Lachnospiraceae bacterium
CATTTTTTATGCCGGACGGAAAACACAATATACCGCAGCCGCCGGACGGAAGGGAACGCCATGCTGGGAGGTTACCATACGGAGCGGACTGTCCCTGCCGATGCTCTGAACGGAAATGCCGGCGCAGGCATAAAGCCGAAAATCGATTTCCGTGGGCGGAGACTTTCCGCCAGTACCGCCCCCACCGCCTTACCATATCCACAGGACCGGACGCAAAAAAGACATAGGATAACTTATGCATCCGGCTGAAACAGATTGCCGGCCGCATAAGCTATTCTATGCCTAACTAACATTTCAAAACTCATTCCGTAAATCTATACTACCGAAATATGCTTCCACTTCCCCCTTGCATACCGGACGGAGAAGCAGATTCCCCGGAACAGCCAATCCACTCCCATGGCTGCCCAAATTCCGAATACCCCCATCTTCATATGCACTGCAAAAATCACACTGCAGCCAATCCGGAAGATCCACATGGATACTACGGAAAGAATCATGGTGAATTTCACGTCTGCGGCAGCCCTTAAAGTATTGGGGAGAAAAAACGAAAGGGGCCAGACCGTTACTACGCAGCCGCAGTAAAAAAGCAAAATACGGTAAGTATAGCCGGCGGCTTCCTCCGACAGCCCATAAGCCCGGATAATAAACGGCAGGAGCAGCACCACGGCCGTATTGGATATAAACAGGCATGCATAAACTGCCTTCATCAGTTTTTTTGTATAGTAAGAAACCATGTCATAGTCCCCTGCCCCTACGCACTGTGCAGCCACCGGAAGCATGGCAAATCCCATGGCCAGCCCTGGAAGAATGGCAAAGGAAGCAATATTGTTGGCTACCGCATTGGCGGCAATGGAGGCAGTTCCGAAACCGGAAACTACGCTGAGCACCAAAATTTTCCCCAACTGGAACATGCTGTTTTCCAATCCGTTGGGCACCCCCAGATACAGAATTTTCTTTAACAGCATCGGCTCCGTTTTCAGGGAAAAGGGATGGCATATGTGGATTCTGTTTTTCGGCTTATTCAGATAATAAAGAATCAGCACACATGCAATCCCTCTGGATACGGAGGTAGGAATCGCCACCCCCTCAATCCCTCTGTGCATCCCGTAAATCAGCAGGGCATTTCCCCCGATGTTCACGCCGTTCATAAGAAGGGATATTTTCATGGCAAGGGCGGAATCCCCCATTGCCCGGAACAGGGAGGTGCCCGCATTATACAACGCAATCATAGGGATGGAAATAAATACTAAGAGCATATATACCTTGCAGTTATACATCACATCCGGCTCTATTTTCCCGAAAACTGTCTGAATCATCAGGTTCCTGCCCAAATATGCCAGAACCGTAACCGCCAAAGAAGCCTTCAGGATAAAACGCAGCAGTTCATTTGCCGCCCGGCATGCCATCTCTTCATTCCCTTTCCCCAGATATTGTCCCGCAATCACCGCCCCGCCCGTAGCTGCCGCGGCAAAGATACTGATGACAAGAAACATAAGTGTGTCCACCAAAGAGACACCGGAAACGGCCGCCTCTCCCACGCTGGCAATCATTACCGAATCCGCAAGCCCTACCAATGCCTGCAGAAACTGATCTGCAATCAGCGGAAGAATCAGTTTTGCCAGATCCTTATTTGAAAAAAGATACTTCTTCGTATCCATTACGAACTCCTCTGCCCTTTCGTCATCCCACAAATCTGTCCGCTGCCTTTATCTCCGTTTCCAAAGGCTTCTTTCCGGTCAGTAAAACGCTTACCCTGTCCGGTTGGCTTCCGCCTGCATACACTATGGTATCCGTTTCCGCCCACAGCCTTTCCCCTTCTTCGTCCACCACCTGGAAGCAGACGGTTTTCACATCAAAAACAACTTCCTTTGTTTCTCCCGCTTTCAGAGATACCCTGCGAAACTGTGCTAATGCGGCATTGGGAACGGCCAGCCTGCTGCCCGTCAGTTTTATGTAAACCTGTACGATTTCATCACAGTCATAGGAGGAATCATTGGTTACCTGAACCGACACTTTTACGCTATCCTTCCTGTCCCATGCCCCTGTCTCCACCTGCAGATTCCGGTACAGAAAGTTCCCATAGCTTAATCCATATCCGAATGGATACAAAGCCTCTCCCCTCATATACCGATACGTCCGGTTTGCCATGCCATAGTCCTCAAAAGGGGGTAAGTCTTCTGCCGAAAGATAAAAGGTAACGGGCAGCCTGCCGGAAGGCACTGCCTTTCCGAAAAGAAGGTTGGCTGC
Source organism: uncultured Lachnospiraceae bacterium (assembly GCA_910586275.1). GTDB lineage: Bacteria > Bacillota > Clostridia > Lachnospirales > Lachnospiraceae > Kineothrix. The sequence continues at coordinate 2,248 of CAJUIM010000003.1, forward strand.
TGCGATTCCTCCCATCTGTCCCGGATACCAAGTCTGCAGGATTGCGTTTCCGTGCTCTTTGGCATAGGACAAGTTCATTGCGCTTCCCGTGCTGATTAAAAATACTACCGGCTTTCCGGTTCCGCAGACGGCTTCCATAAGCGCTTTCTGCGAATCCGGGAACTCCAAATCAATCTTATCCGCCCCTGCATAACTGTTATTGGCATCTCCCTCTTCCCCTTCCAGCCTTGCATCCAGCCCAAGGCAGAGGAACACCACATCACTGCGTTCCGCCATGGAAACCGCTTCCGATATGCGGTCGTTGGCTTCCGCCAACGCTTCCACATTTTCCCGGTAAAGGTGACAGCCTTCCGAATAATATACCCGGGCATCATCCCCTGCCAGCTTCCGGATTCCTTCCAAAATGGTATAATGTTCGGTAGCCGTACCGTTGTAATTCCCTTTCAGTATTTCACGGCTGTCCGCATTGGGGCCGATGACCGCCACCGCTTTCAGATTTTCCTTCCGCAAAGGCAGGATGCCGTCGTTTTTCAGCAGAACCATGCTCTCTTCCGCCGCTTTTAACGCTGCCTGATGATGTTCTGGGGTATCGTTTTCCTCATAGGAAATGCTGTCATACTCTGTCTGCGCGTCAAACATGCCAAGGCGCATTCTGGTCATCATCACATGTTTTGCCGCCCTATGGATTTCCTCTTCCGTAAGAAGCCCTTCCTCATAAGCCTGAAGCACATGCAGATACACGGCCCCGCAATTCAGGTCACAGCCGCTTTTCAGCGCCAGAGCCGCCGATTCCCTTTCGTCTTTAGTAATCATATGGTTCTTATGAAAGTCCTTAATGGCTCCGCAGTCCGAAACATAATATCCTTGGAAACCCCATTTATCCCTGAGAATTTCCTGAATCAGATGATAGCTTCCGCATGCCGGCTCCCCGTTGATGCAATTGTAGCCGCCCATCACGCCTTCCACGCCTGCCTCCCGGACACATGCCTCAAATGCCGGGAAATAACTTTCTGCCAAATCCTTTTTGCTTACGATGCTGTCAAAAGAATGACGCCCTTTTTCCGGTCCGGAATGGGCTGCAAAATGTTTCACACAGGCCGCGGATTTCAGCCTTTTTCCTTTTCCCTGCAGACCCTTGATAAAAGAAACGCCCATGCGGGCTGTCAGGTAAGGATCTTCTCCATAAGTTTCGTGTCCCCTTCCCCACCTCGGATCGCGGAAAAGATTAATATTGGGCGACCAGAACGTAAGGCCTTTATATAACCCCCTGTCATTCTTCCTGACCTGTTCATTATACTTGGCGCGCCCCTCCGTAGCCGTAATATCCCCGATTTTTTCCAGAAACTCATCGTCAAAAGACGCCGCCAGACCTATAGGCTGGGGAAATACCGTAGCCGCGCCCGCTCTGGCCACTCCATGCAATGCCTCATTCCACCAATTATAATAAGGAATCCCCAGACGTTTCACTGCCGGCGCATTGTGCCTTAGCTGCGATGCTTTTTCCTCCAGCGTCATCCTGCCCAACAAGTCTTCTGCCCGTTCCTCGTCGCTCAGACTCTCATCCCGATATCTGTCCAGTCCCATCTCATCCTCCAAACTGCCAAAGTTACCTTGGGAAATCCGTTGCTCCATCCTGTCAGAAATCAGAGGTGGAGCTGAAAAATTTCCCGGCCTGTTCTGTTCCCGCAGGCAGTATGGCAAAGGTAATGCCGCTGCCCGAAACGGGATTATTCTTCTTTCAGTTCAAACATGGCCTCTGTTTCCAACGGAATCCCTCCCGGAAGCACGTTTACGCCGATGGCCGACCGGCTTGGCGCATTGTCCGCGCCGAATAAATCAATCAGAAGCTGCGAACCGCCGTTTGCCACATATGGCTGTGCGTCAAAACTATTGTCGCTGGCAACAAAAGTCAGTATTTTCACAGGCTGTTTCACTTTATTCAAATCCCCGATTTCCGCTTCCAGTACGGCCAGTACGTTCAGCATGGCATTCCGGGCAATTTCCAGACCCTCTTCTTTTGTGAATTCTTTGCCGAACACACCCTTTACCGGGCCGTCAATCACAGGGCCGCAGCCTGAAATATACACCAGATTCTTCCCGAAACGCTTTGCCGGGCTGTACAGTCCGCCTTTCTCCGGTGCTTTCGGCAATTTGATATTCTGTTCTTTCATAATTTCATATACGTCTTTCATTCTTACTTCTCTCCTTATATTAAATTTTATTTTAGCAAACAACAAACGAAGTGGCACGCTTGGCCAGCCTTTGGCCGGTCCGGCATTTGCCTTCTGCGGCAGAAAGCTCTCTTAAGTCACACTCCGGATTTCCAGCAGTTCCGTCCGAAACTTTCCCTGTCTCTTTCCCTCTTTCAGCGCAATCCGGCCCTCCGTGAATACATAGGACAGCCCTGCGCTCAGCTGTTTTGAATTTTCATATACCGCATAATCTCTGAATTCCTCCAAAGAGAAAATATTCAGGTCTGCATAAAAGCCCTCTTGTATCACCCCTCTGTCCTTCAGGTTCAGTCTTCCGGCAGGCATGGATGTCATTTTCCGCACCGCCTCTTCCAAAGTGAAAACCTTGCGTTTTACCACATAATCCTGAAGAAACCTAGGGAAAGCCCCATACAGCCTTGGATGCGGACAGTCGCTGACTCCGTATAAAGCATCCGAAATCAGCATGGAATAAGGCAGCTTGGCCACGGTATCCACGTCCTCCTGTGACATGCTTTGCAGGATAATGCCCACTTTCCCTTCTTCCTGTGCCAAGAGATCCGCCATAAGATCCGCCGGCTCACTATATCCCCTGCGCCGTGCCGCCTCTGCAAAATCCAGCCCGGTCAGTTCCCGGTTCTCCTGCGCCGTAACGGAACTGATCAGAATCCGTTCCCAGCCTATGGCAGTGACCATATTGTCCCATCCCTTATGTTCCCGGTACAGAGACTGCCTCAGTCTTTCTTTCCCCTGCCCGGTTTCCATCTTCCGGAACGTCAGAGACATATCCTCCTCCACCACATCCGGCGGAAGCAGGCTGATTAAGGTGGTGGAACCGCCGCAGTAAGGATAAAAATCCACCGTCACATCCCCGCCTTCTTCCCGCGCCTTCTCAATCAGCGCAATGGCCTGATGGATATTCCTTCCCCAGTTCCGGATTCCCGTTGCCTTAAAATGACTGATGTTTAACGGAATTTCCGCTGCTTTGCAGATTCCTATGATTTCTTCCACGGAAGACACCAGATTGTCCCCTTCCCCACGGATATGACAGGCCAACGGCCTCCCGAAAGGCGCCGCCGCTTTCAGAAGTTCCGTCATCTCCTGCCGGGAGGTATAGCATTCCGGCTGGTACATAATGCCGGAAGAAACCCCTATGCAGCCCGCTTCCAATGCTTCCCTCACATAACCCTTGGCTCTGTCCATTTCCCCGTCCGTAAAAGGGCTTTTTTCATATCCCTTCACTGCCGCTTTCACGGCACCGATTCCCTGATAGCATCCTACATGAAGGGGAAGTTCTTTTTCTTCCAGAAGCTTTTTATAATGACTATAATCTTGTATCTGCAGACTGTCGGGGACAATGCCCAAGCATGGTTCCACAAAGTCCGCCATCTCCTTGCCATGTTCCTTGGTATAGGGAAAAATGCCCAAGCCGCAGTTTCCTCCTGCCACGCTTGTAAGTCCTTGCGAAAGTTCCGCCGTCCCGAAATCCTCATCGCATAATGCCGCCAAGTCACAATGCCTGTGGGTATCAATAAAGCCGGGCGTAATGATTTTTCCTTCCGCATCTATATGGCGGCCTGCAAGCGTCTCCCCCAGACCTTCGGGGCAAACGGACCGGCGGACTATTTCCCGTATTCTGCCGTCCTCTATCAGAAGATCGCCCCGAAAGGAAGCATTTCCCGTTCCGTCACAGATTTCTCCGTTATGAATCACATATCTCATGCCCTTCTGCCTCCCAACCTGTTTACATCAGCATGCCTCTGGCTTTCACCGTCTCCTTTTCCAGACAGTCCCCGTAATCGATATAGACGGTATTCTGCATATTAATGGCAGTACATACATGAATGGGCACAAGCACTACCTTATCGCCTACCTTCAATCCGGTATCGCCTTTTTTGCTGGTGATGATCCCATGTTCCTCGTTCATCCTCCGCAGCTGCAGATCTTCGTTCCCTTCCACCAAAGCATAGCCCGGGTAATAATAAGGCGCGGCATCCAGCAGGATATCCATAGGGAAAGTTTTCGTTCCCCCGTCAATTACGGCATATTCCTTGCAGGGCGTACTGACTACCGTGGCATAATACCGCACCGCAATTTCGTCAAAGACAGCCGCCCCTTCCTTGCAGAGCATATAATCCTTGAAAATATAAGTTCCCGGCCGGATTTCCGTCACCTTCCCCGTCTTTGCCACTTCGATGCCGGTAGGCGTGGAACCTGCGCTGATATCCTGCAGTTCAATGCCTGCCGCACGGATTTCAGCGGCAATCTGTTCCATCAGTTCCCCCTCTTCCTTTGCGGCAATCACCTTATCCTGCGTAGGTTCATCCTGATAAACCAAACTTTTGAAAGTATAGATTCCCGTCAGCTTCAGATGAGGCAGCTTTGCCAGTTCCTTTGCCAGTTCCGCCGCCTTCTCCCTGGCAACTCCTGTCCTTTTCGCCCCGGTATCCACTTCCATACGGATTTCTACGCAGATCCCGGCCCTTCCTGCCGCTTCGTCCAAGGGAACGGCACATTCCAGGCTGTCCACTGCCAAAATCAGCCGTTTCACCTTTTTGGCCAAGGCCAAGGCCCTTTTTATCTTTGCCATGCCCACCTGCGGATAGGCCAGGAATATATCGTCCATCCCTCCTTCTGCCATTACCTCCGCCTCGGATATCTTGGCGCAGGTAATGCCGTCCGCTCCTGCCGCCACCTGCATTCTGGCAAACAGGGGCATTTTATGTGTTTTAATATGAGGGCGCAATTTACATCCGCACTCGGATGTTTCCTCCTGCGTCTTTGCAATATTTGCTTTTGTCTTTTCCATGTCAATGACAATGCATGGCGTCTCCAACTGGCTCAGCCATTCTTCTTTCATAAATTCCACCTCATTTCCTGTTTTCTATTCTGTCGCCGCCTTGCATCCCCGCTGCAATCCTTCCCTGCACAGTCACGGCAGGGCGGAACTCTGATTGCTGACGGATGGGATGCCATGGCGTGTCTTGCAGCTGCTTTCCGCAAAAAATGCGTTAATTTCTCAATAACTTTCCGCCACACTCTTGATACGCAGCTGCTCCTTTATTTCCTCTCCGGTCATTCCCTCCGGCAATTCCTCCTTCCGGACGGTAACCGTAACGCCCTGCCCATCGGTAATGTCAAAATAGTTATCGCTGAATACACAGTCCGTCTGTTCCAAATACAGTTCCACATAATTGGCAAAGGTATCCGCCTTTACGGAAATCGCAAATTCCTCTCCCTGATCCGTCACTTCCGTCTCATAAGCCGGCAGCCGGTAGGCAAAATATTTCGGCTTCACGAACATCGTAACGCCCGTGCTGACGCACACGCCGCCCTCTGACAGGCGGAATCTGGCAAATACCTGTTTCTTCTTTTCTTCCTCTCCGATCCAGTTTCCGAAGTCCGCTTCCTTCACCGCTTCCATGGCAAAGGCCCCGGAATGCACCGGCAGTTCCTCCCGATGCAGCACATGGAACTCCCTGTCCAAAAGAGCGATTTCCAGAACGGCATCCCGTTCCCGGAAGGACTCATTCAGCACATAATAAGTGACCTTTGTGCTGAATTCCTCTTCTTCGCATGCACTGGCGATATATCTGCCGTAAAAACGTTTTGCCCCGTAATGGAGCGCTTTCCACCGGCCGTAATAATCAATGCTTGCCCAGGATGCCACCGGCCAGCAGTCATTCAGCTGCCAGTAAATAGAGCCCATGCACCGTCCCCAGTTTCTTCTCCAATGCTCCACGCCGTACTGAATAGCCTTCAGCTGGAGAATCTGGGATATATAGGCAATGCTTTCCAAATCTTTCGGATACTTGTAATATTCGGACACATAGGAAAAAATCTTGGTATTGGCCTGCCCGTTCTTCTGATGGGATTCCATCACTTCGCTGAAAATATTCCTGTCTGCCTCCAAGCTGAAGCTTTCCAGCGTTTTCTTATGAGGGAAGGACTGAAAACCGAACTCGGAACAGAACCGGAAATGGAAATTTCTGTATTCCGTAAACGGCTTATTGGCATGCCATACATCCCAGTAATGGTTGTCCCCTCTGTTCCAGTCATTGGGAGCATCGAAGCTTCCGCCGGAAGAGGGAGAGGAAAGCCAGTAAAAAGTCTGGCTGTCATATTTCTTCACTTCCCTTGGCAGGAGCATCTCAAAAATCTTAATATAATCACCTTTGTACCTTGGATGATGGCCTTTCAGGCGTCCGCCTCCGTCCCACAGCCATTCCATCTCGTTATTCCCACACCAGAGAGCAAGGCAGGCATGATGACGGAGCCGTATTACGTTATCCCTTGTTTCCGCCAGAATATTTTCCTCGAATTCCTCATCCAGTTCATACACATTGCAGGCAAACATCAGATCCTGCCATACCAAAATCCCGTATCGGTCACAGGCATCGTATAAATAATCCTCCGGATAATAACCGCCGCCCCAGATACGGATACAGTTAAAGTTGGCCGCCGCACAGTCCTTCACCAGACGTTCGCTCCGTTCCCGGCTCAGCCGCGGCAGCACATTGTCCTCCGGAATATAATTTGCGCCCATGCCGAAAATCTTCTGCCCGTTCACTACGAAAGCAAATTCATTTCCCCATTCATCCTTTTGCGTGCTGACGGTAACCGTCCTAAGCCCAATCCGGTACTCTCTGCTTTCCAGCGTCCGTCCCCCGGATGTCAGAAGCACTTCCACCTTATATAAAGGCTGTTCCCCATACCCGTTAGGCCACCAAAGAGCCGGCTCTTCGATTTCTATGCTTACCTTGCTGCCGGCACTCCCCGGCACATTGTGCTTATGTACCCTGCCTCCCGGTTCCGTGACGCATACTTCCACTTCCGTCGGCGCATCCCCGAATATCCGTACCGGGCAGTCCACTTCCACTGTGACCGCCTGTGTTTTATGATGCTGCCGGATACAGACATCCTCCAGCTTAGCGGCACAGGCATAGGCTATGTATACATTTCTCCATATACCTGCATCAGGAAGCTGGGGACCCCAATCCCATCCGAACATATAATGGGCTTTCCGCAGCGCACCGTTTCCCAGCATGGAACCGGTGGAAGAATATGTAATATCGCTGCCCTCCTGCTTTTCCTCGATATAACGGATCGGGGCATGGAGCAAAACCTTCAGTTCATTTTCCTCCCGCACCCTGCCTTTTATGTCAAACCGCCAAGTCCTGTGCATGTCTTTTGCTTTTCCCAACAGTTCCCCGTTCAGGTAAATATCCCCTACCGTATCTATCCCCTCGAATACCAGCAGAATTTCATCCGCTTCCAGCACCTGTGCCGGAACCGCAAAACTGCGGCTGTAACTATAGTCCTCCCGAAACAGTTCCCGTACTTTATATTCGTTGGTCCGCCAATAAGGATCCTCTGCCATGCCGTTTTCCAGCATTTCCGCAAGCACGCTTCCCGGCACATGCGCCTTCACCGGTTTTTCCCATCCCGGAGATTCCAAATTCCATATGCCGTTCAAATCCAATCTGTTTTCCATATTTTCTGCCTCCTATGCCTTTAAGCCCGAGGTTGAAATTCCTTCCACAAAGTTCTTCTGGAAAATGAGGAAGAAAATAATGACCGGTATGACAAACAATGTAGCCGCTGCCATCAGATGCGTCCAGTCCGTGGAAAAAGTTCCCAAAAACTGCTGCAGTCCCAGAGACAGTGTCAGCTTATCCGTCTTATTAATATAAATCAACGGCGCCAGATAATCGGACCATGCGGCAATGAAGGATTGAATGCCTACCGTGGTAAGAGCCGGTTTGGACAACGGCAATGCCAGGCTGACATAGCGGCGGAACTCACTGGCTCCGTCAATCTTTGCCGCCTCCATCAGAGAGTTGGGAAGCCCTGTGAAAAACTGCCTCATAATAATAATATAGAAGGGACTTCCGCAGAACATCGGCACAATCAGCGGCAGATATGTATTGGTCAGCCCAAGATTATTCCATATTCTATAAAGAGGTATCATGGTTACGGTATAAGGTATCATCATTGTCCCCATAATAAGGCTGGAAATCAATGTGGCCCCCCGCCATTTGATCTTTGCCAGGGAATAGGCAATCAGGGGCGTGGAAATAAGCTGCCCTGCCACCGAAAACACCGTAATGATAATGGTATTCCTGAAATACAGAAGGAACGGAATCTGCTCCATCGCTTCCGGATAGTTATCCCAGATGACTTTCCTCGGCCACAGCTTCACAGGCAGTTGGAATGCATCCGCATTCGTTTTTAAGGAAGTCGTCACCATAACGAGGAACGGGGATAAAAAGATGACGCACAATACAAGCATCAGCACCGTCACCGGGATTTTCTTTAACTTTTTCTTATAATAGCCATTGGATTTTTTCATATAAATGACCATGCTCCTTTCTTAAAATCTGTCCGGGCATTTTCCTGCACGCGAAAAGCCTGTCTCTCAGGCTGACAACGCCTGTGCAAAATGCCCTTTGGCAGGAACTTCCGAAATCTTTCCCGCACTATTCGTCCCCGGCTCCGTTCTGAGAAAACTTTTTCGTCACCTTGATCATAAGGAAAGTCATGACGCTGACCACAACAAACAGAATCCACGCCATTGCGGAAGCCCTTCCCATCTTCATATAGGAGAATGCGGTGTTAAACAAATACAGCGGATACATTAAAATAGAGTTGGCCGGGCCGCCTCCCGCGTTGCTGGATCCGCCGCCGCTGCTGGCATTGATGATAACGTATACTTGCGTAAAGTACTGGAAAGCATTGATGATATTGAGGATCGCCTGATAAACCAGCACCGGAGCCACACAGGGAAGCGTGATTTTCACAAATCTCTGCACGGCATTGGCCCCGTCAATTTCCGCCGCCTCATAATAACTTTTCGGCACATCCTGCAATGCTGCCAGGCAGATCAGCATAGTAGTTCCCGTACACCAAGTCCCCATCAGAACCAATGCCCATTTTGTATATGCCGGGTTCATCAGCCAAGACGGCCCGGTAATCCCCAACATCCCAAGAACCCGGTTGATATAGCCGTAAGTAGGGTCGAACATCCAGATCCATACCATAGTCGCCGCAATCATGGGAATAATGGAAGGCATAAAGAAGATGGTCCTTGCTATCCCCCTCCCTTTAAAACTCCTGTTCAGCAGCGTTGCCAGAAGCAAGGCAATGAACAGATTCACCGGCGTGGAAACAAATGCCATAAACAAAGTGTTTTTCAAACTTTTTATAACAAGCGGGTCTTTCAAAATATACCGGAAATTATCAAGCCCTACCCACACCGGATCTTTCACCGGATTAAACTCCGTAAAACTATAGTAAAGGGATGTGAGCAGAGGTATGATGCTGAAACATGTAAAACCGATAATCCAAGGCAGTGCAAACAGGAAGCCGTTTATATTGTCCCGACGGCTATACTGTTTCTTTCTATTCGCCATTTTTTTCTCCATCCGAAACCTCCTGACCGACAGCTTCGCCAAAATACGTTTTCGGCAAAGCAGCGCAAAAACTGTTAAAATACAATAAGATAAAAAAGGAGCATATATTATGGGGCGTCCGCAAGGAACAGCTTCCGGCCCCATAAAATATACTCCGCATAATTAAGTACCAATTACCACAAACCCAAATACTGTTTACTGAAGCATCTGTGCCTGCTCAGCCAGCTCGGCCATAGCTTCTTCCGGAGTCTTCATGCCGTTATATACATAATCCAGATATTCTTCGATTAAGGATGTATATTTTGCCAAATCGGCAATCTTCGGATACTGCACGCCGTTTTCCGTCTTCAATGCCTCAACGAATACTTCGAAGTTAGGCATAGCCAAGATGTCTGCATCTTCATACAGTTCTAAAGTAGTGGGAAGGTTCCCGATTCCCATAAGCGTATCTTTCGTTGCCTGTGAATTGGTGAAGAATTTTGCAAATTCCCATGCGCCTTCTTTGTTGTTGGCTACTACCGGAATGCCTAAGCTGTTTGTCTCATAGCGGCTGGTACCAAGCAGATCCGGGTTCGCTTTTGTGCCGGGTATCAATGCCACACCGTAATTTACATCCGGGCCCCAGTCCGCTGCCATGGTGGCAAGCCAAGGTCCGTCAAAGCGGAACAGCTGTTTTCCGGCAAAGAACATATCGTTTTCCGTGTAGCGGTTTGTGTTGGCAGAAGCTACGAATGCCTGTACCTTTTCTACGCCGTATTTCTCACGGAACTTCAGATTCATATTCAGGCTGTCCAGAATAAGCGGATCATCGGGTGTCAATGTGGAACCGTCTTCCGACCACCATCTTCCGCCGAATGCATAAATCAGTTCCTGTCTTGCGGATGCCAGCGGGAACAGGGGATATCCGAGACGGGAGATATTTCCGTCCGCATCCAGTTCCGTGGCTTTCTCTGCCATCTCATAAAGTTCTTCCATTGTCTTGGGCGGCTCGCTGTATCCGATTTCCTCCAGAATGTCTTTGTTGTAGAACATCTGGATAATCTGGGATGCAAAAGGAACGCCGTATACCACATCATTCACCGTATTTGCTTCCAATGCCTGTGCCGCATAAATGCTGCCTAAATCATATCCGTCCGCTGCCGCCATGTCCGTCACGGACTCTACCAAGCCTGAGTTCGCATAGGAAAGAATATCCTGATTGGATACTTCCACCACATCCGGTGCCTCGCTGCCTGCCAGTGCCACGATGATTTTCTGCTTATCCATAACGCTTAAGCCTTCCACCTCGTATTTGTCCTGGCTTTCATTGAATGCCTTAATTGCCTCTTCGAATACTTTGCCTTCTTCGTTGGTATGAGAATACCAGAACACCACTTTTTCTCTTTCTCCCGATTGGCTCTGTTCCGTCTCCCCTCCCGTGCTGTCTGCCTGCTGCGTGCCTGCGTCTGCTGCGCCCGCATCCGACGTATCTGTGCTTCCTCCGGAAGCCGCATTTTCTTTCGCTCCATTGGAGTTACCGCATCCGGCAAGCGTACCTATCGTCAGTGCCGCCGTCAATAACCCTGCAACTAACTTTCTCTTCATGTTTCTCCTCCTTATCTTACTTTTTGTCAGTTTATATCTGTATTTCTTTTTTGTAATTCCAATATTATCATACTTTTTGTTAGATTACAAGCTTTTTATGAAAATAAACTTAAAAATTTGTTTTCCGTTGGGAAATAGTTCCATACTTTTTGTTTTTCAAACTTTCCAAAATCTGCTTTTTCGTTATTTTACCCTAATATTCCAGTAATCCGGCACAAATATCCATCACTTTTATTGTGGATGAAGTCCACACTTCTCTATATGTGGCCTGATTTCCCGCCGGCCAATAGGGAAAATCTTCATTTTTTTTAGTTTGAATGCCCACCGGAACCTGTCCTGCACATATGCCGGGAAATACCGCATAGAAAAAGTCATACCGTTTCCCGTTCCCTGTCATCAGCGACTGCCGGAAAGGATTCTTTCCGTTCAGCCAGTGAATCTGCTCCGACGCGGCCTGTACCAAACCGGGCCTCCCTAAGTACTTCCCTACCCGCAGGGCAGCCTGTGCCATGGAAAGCTGTACATTGGTGTTCCCCCGGAAGGAAAACCATACCGGGAACTGGCGAAGGAACAGATTGCCCGGAAGCCTTTCGCCCTTTCTCACCTGTTTTACATAGTCTTCCCTGCATGTTCCGTAATCGGACAGCAAATGCATCCGCCGGAAAATCTCTTCCTGTTCCGCCTCTTCCTCCTTATAAAGCCCTGCCGGCATCATTCCGTAAGGAGAAGCATGCCCCATCAGAACTTCGAAATAATCCCCGTACCGCTCCAGCCCCCGCAGAAAATCTTTGCCTTCTTCCTCTTCCCCGCACAGGCTGCAGGCCGCAATCAGGCAATCCGCATAATAGGCCTCCCTGGCCTGATGGTTAAAATGTACGATATGCCCTTTTGTGCCGTCTCTGTAAAAATACCCCCCAAGATTTCCTTCCTTTTCCTGGCATTCCAGAAGCTTCCCTGCCCACTTCCGTACATCCTGCGCATATTTCCGTTCTTTTGTCCTTTTATACAGCAGGCCGGCGCATTTTCCTATCACGGCATAGCTAAGCGACTCAGGAGAGCCATAGGTATGTTCCCACATAATCGGAAGTTCAAATCCGTATTCCGAAAATCGTTCCATGGCAAACCGATAATCCTCTTTCGCCGCCTCCAAGGCGGCCAGACTGCTTTCTGGGTCATAATCCTGCAAAGCCTCCGCCGCAGCCGCTTCCGCGCAGGCACATATAAAATTATCTATCCCATGAGAAAAGACACGGACATTGGATGCATCGTCCCGGTTCCCTGTGATCCCGTCCGTCCATCGAATCAGTCCCAGACTGGTTGCCCGGTAACCGTCCCCGAATCTTGTCCCCAGCACAAAGGACAGCCCCCAGCAAGCCTCTTCCATCACCCTTTCATACAATGCAATATTTTCCTTATGCTTACCGGCTATGCCGAACAAAGCCTCCGTGATTTCCGCCGTCTGCACGGTCTGCTGGGACATATCCCCGGCATCGTGCCATCCCCCGGCATAAGATATGCGTTCCCCCTTATGCTCGGCATAGCAGTCTTCATGACAGCGGCCATGCTTCCCCGGAACCGGATAGCCGCACCTTTGGCAAAAGAGAAAATTCAGTCCTTTCCAAATCATCTCCTCCGCCCAGTCCGTGCCCACTTGGAACGCCATAGTTTCCCGCCCGTCTGCCGTCAGCCGGTAATTCCCGGCCTGCCGCACGCCGGAAAAATCCAAGATTCCGTAAGTAATCCCTTGAAAATCCACGGTTTCCGTTTCCTTCTCCAATACCGTTTCCCCTGTGTCCGCTCTTACTACCCGGAAACGGCCTTCCTTCAGATCCGTAACCGCCTTCTTTTCCTCTGCGGGGAAATAACCGCAGGAATCGTAACAGATCTGTCCCTTTTCCGGTTCCCATCCTTGATTTTTTTCCTCTTCCGTCTTTTCCAGATAAATATCCTGAATTTCAAAGACAGCCTTTTCGCCATATCCCGTGTCGCTTCCGCTGAGCCGGTACCGGAATTCCAACTCTTCTATACCATCCCTGGCCATGGAGCCGAATTCCCAGATACAGTCGTTCCACACACCGTTTTCCAGATTTACCATATGCTGCCCGGTCCGGCCGAAATCATCCGGCACCTTCTCCGCGCCGCCGTTTTTCACCCATGCCGACAGACTTACGGTATGAAGCCCTTTGCAGACCGGCTTCACCCGGAACCGGAGCCGGCTGTAAGCCGACCAGTCCTGCCGCCCCAGCGGAAGCACTGCGCTCAGATTCCCGTAATAAGCACAGTCACCGTCCTGCGGCATCCCTTCCGGCCAGCAATCCTGCCGCAAAGGCCCTTCCATTTCCAAATACCGCTCTTCCCGGCAGACACCGTCCCGGCAAGCCGTGCGGGAAAGAATCCGGCACTGCCCCTGTTCCCTGCACAGAAAAGCACCGCTTCCTGTCCACACTTCCTTTACCGCAAGCACGTTCCTGTTTTTCCGCTCCGCATCCATGCTGTCCTCCCGCTTCACGGAAAGAGGGCGGTGTATCCAGCCGCTCCTTATCAGTTCTTCCGTAAACTCTTTCCTCATATCCTTCGCCCAGCCCTTTCCTATTCCGTATCATGCACTGCCCACTGTCACGGAAAACGGCACAATCCGGCCATACGGCAAACAAACATACCGTATCTCCCACATACAAGCCGCAGAACATGCCTTAACATTCCATCCCTTCATCAGCCGCAGCTTACCGCGCCGCCATATCGCGCCCGGTTCCCAGTCATAACAAGGAAGCTGCGTCCGCATCCAGCAACACCTCGCAGTCGGGATGAAGCTGCAGGACAGAAGCCGGAATCGCTTCCGTCACCGGTCCCAGCACCGCTTTCTTAATAATTTCCGCCTTTTCCTTCCCCTTTGCAATCAGAACAATCCTTTTTGTATGCATTATTGTCTTAACTCCCAGAGTCAGTCCTCCCAGACGGCAGTTCTCCGGCACTTGTGTTTCCCTTCTCACCTTTGCCTCAAATCTTTCATCCATGTCACAGACTTGCGTATCGCTGCCAAAAGGCGTTCCCGGCTGGTTTATCCCGATATGGCCGTTCCATCCGATGCCTAACATCTGTAAGTCCGCCCCTCCCCTCTTATTTATTTCCTCTTCAAACCAACGGCATTCCTGCCCGAAATCAATATCCATAGTTCCCGGCATGATAAAACGTTCTTCCGGAATCCCCAGAGGAATGCAAAGCTGCCGCTTGATCATTGCATAGCAGCTTCCCTCATAACTCCTCGGCAAGCCTACCAGTTCATCCACATTAAAAAATGTCACTTGCGACGTATCAAAAGGATGCAGCCCGTAAATCTCGCTGACAATCGCATGCATATTTCCCGTAGTCTGCCCGGTAGAGAAACCGATGACCGAATCCGGTTTTTTCAATATCTGCCCTATAATCCTCCAAGCCGCAGCTTCGTCAAACTTTCTTTCATTTTCCATAATTGTTATTTTCATATTTACCTCCATCCCCGCTTCTGCGGCATATCCTTATCTTTGTTCTTCGCAATATATTTTTCCCACGGCCGCGGCGCCCGTCACACCGATCCACTCCGGTTTCAGTTCCGAAATGCGGACGCCGTTTTTCACGCCCCTCATAGTAACCGGATGCAGCCTGCCTTTCACCTGTTCCAGGAACCACGCATCCTGCATGATTCCGCCGCCCAGCACAACGGTGTCCGGATCGCTGGTACGCACAAGGTTATGAATCACTTCCGCCAGCACCGCCGCCGCCTCTTCGGCTGCCCGGCCGCATATCGCATCTCCTTCCCTGGCTAGGCGGAATACTTCCTTTACGTCTGCTGCCCGGCCTTCCGCGGATTTCTCCTTAGGGCTTTCTTTTTCGTTCCCACTGCCTTTTCCCGTTTCGGCAATCCCTGCCAAATGCTCCATATGTTCCGCTTCCGGCCGGCGGTCCCCGGCTGCCGGATATTTTTTAAGCTGTTCCATTATATTTCCGGCAATTCCGGAGCCGGAGGCCGAAAGTTCCGCGCAGCCCTGCCGGCCGCAGGCACATTGCCTTTCGGAACTGCCCCTTACCGAAATATGGCCGATTTCCCCGGCATTCTCATTGGCTCCTCTCAGGATCCTTCCGTCCGTCACCATGCCGGCCGCCAGCCCCGTGCCTACGCTCAGATATATGAAATCCTTGCTGTATCTCCCGCAGCCCCAGAGAAGTTCGGCGGTAGTCCCGCTCCTCACGTCATTATCTATGGCTGCCGGCACTCCCAATATCTCCGAAACCATAGCGGCCAGCGGAACCGCCTCTCCCGGCTCATGATTCACGGAATGCCAAATCCCTGTTTTATGGCTGCTCATTCCTATGATTCCGATTCCCGCTCCCCGCACCAGCCCTTGCTGCGGCACCCTTTCCTTATAGACCCGCAGGCATTGGAGCAAATGCTTTACAATCTCTCCCTGCTCCCGCTTCCCGGTTTCAAAGCGCATATGTGACAGCAGTTTCCCGTTCCCGTCCACTTCGCCGATTAAAAGCTTGGTACCGCCATAATCAATTCCGATATATGATTCCATCTTCCTGCCTTTCCGCGCACTGCCGCGCACTTTGTAATAACGGAATACCTTCCCCTTCATATCCCTGTTTCTGTAAAATGTGTCACTTATATGAAAGCGTTTTCATGCATTTAACATTATCATACTATTAGTAAGAATTCAACATGTTTTTCCAAACTATTATTACTTTTTGTTTTGTAATGGACAAGCCGATAATTTTTTTATTTTGCAAACGTTTTCATTGCATTTCATATTTTTTCACATTATAATGAAAATGCAGAAAGGCAATAACCCTTTTTGCGGCCTTTCCATGCCGCTTTGAGAAAGTGCTGCTTTCAGAAATTGCCGCTGAAGAATATGTGAACCTGCAGAACATGCAAACCTGCAGAACATGCGAACCTGCAGAACATGCGGACCTGCAGAATATGAGAACCTAAAGGAGATTCCATGAAAACAAATATAACCATTAAGCAGATTGCCCTGGAAAGCAACGTATCCATGGCCACGGTGTCCCGCTACCTTAACGGCACGGTAACCGTATCCGATGAAAAAAGACAGCAGATCGAAGCAGTCATTGAAAAATATCATTTCACTCCCAATACCCATGCCAGAAGCTTAAGTTCCGGGCGGACTATGACCTTGGGCATTGTCATTCCCGATATTTCCAACCCCTATTTTTATTCCCTTTTCTTGGAAATCCAGAAAGAAGCCAACCAAAACGGCTATACCCTTCTTCTTTACAATACTTCCTTCCGCCAAAACGATAAAGAATCCGGGGAAGAGGAATATTTCCGCAAGTTGATTCAGCACCGGGTAGACGGAGCCTTGGTGCTGGGCGGCCAGATTGACCTTATGTCCCCTTCCCCTTCCTATCTTGAAGCACTGAACAGGCTGGGGGACAGCATCCCCGTAGTGGTGATGGGGCATCCCGTTCCCGGCAGTTCCTGTCATTTTCTGGAACCGGAAAACGGCTCCGGCGTCACTGCGGTATTTCATCACCTTTACTCCCTAGGGCACAGGGAAATTGCCTTTCTCGGGGGCAATGCCGGCGTGCGCATCACGGAAATACGGCTGACGGCCTACCGGAACCTGCTTTCCCTGCATCATTTACCGGAAGACCCCGATCATACCGTGCTCACCGACTACTATGCGGAAGACGGTTATCAGGCCGCGCTCCGGCTGGCGGAACAATCCCGCTCCTTTACGGCAGTCATCGCCGCCAATGACAATGTGGCCATCGGAGCAATCCGCGCCTTCCGGGACATAGGCGTTTCCGTCCCTGCGGACATTTCCGTAGCCAGCTGTGACCATTTTACCGCCGGGGAGTACTCCGTCCCCCGCATTACCGGCATCGTCCGTGACTCCACCTTGCTGGGCCGGCTTTTCATCCACACCCTGCTGCGGAACATAAAAAAAGAAAGCGGGGATATTTCCCTTGCGCTTTCCTCCTACCTTCTGGAAGCGGAAAGCTGCCGCCCCCCTGAACCGGCCGAACCGGCACATAACCTGAATATATACCGGTAACCGGGGGGGGGCTGCCGCAGATGCGTCCCGCAAAACCGAATCCGACATTTACACATGGGTTGATATCGTCAGAGAAATATTTTTGTATTAAATATTGTTTTATACAATTTCAAATGATATAATTATTTAGACTGTCACTAAAGAAATAAGGAGGCTTTTTTATGAAATCAATTCAGGATGAATTGCCGCTGCTGCAGCAGATTTTAACATTAATTTCCAGTCATTTCGGAGCAAAATGTGAAGTTGTTCTCCATGACCTGACAAAAGATTATAACAGCACCATTGTGGATATCCGGAACGGGGATATTACAAACCGAAAAATCGGCGGCTGTGGCAGCAATCTTGGACTGGAGGTGCTTCGGGGTTCCGTTGTGGACGGAGACCGATACAATTATGTAACAACATTGAACAACGGCAAAATCCTCCGTTCATCTTCCATTTATCTAAAAGACGATGACGGCAGCATTATCGGCTCTATCTGTATCAATTACGACATTACGGAAACCCTGCAGTTCGAAGGATTTCTCAGACAATTCAACCACTTTTCCCCCGCACAGGATGAGGAAGTCTTTGCATCCGACGTGAATTCACTGCTGAAACACTTAATCTCAGAAGCGCAGAAACAAATCGGCAAACCCGTTTCCGAAATGAATAAAGAAGAAAAAATAACTTTCATCCGCTACCTTGATGAAAAAGGTGCCTTTTTAATTACAAAATCAGGCGAACATATCTGCGAACTGCTGGGAATCAGTAAATTTACCTTTTACAATTATCTTGAAATCAGCCGGACAGCAAAAGAATAGCATTGGCTGCTATTCTTTTTTATGTCCTAATGCATTATTTCAATCTCTATTTCAAACATCCGGTTCCATGGCATATGAAGGTCAAAATCCCATGCCTCTCCCGGAAAATAATGTCTTTGGAACTCTTTCAGCTTTTCCTTCACAATTTCCCGTACTTCCGGTTCCTTATCCCCCAGATTCAAAGAATGGATAGCCGGGTCGATTTCCTTTAATCTCTCCGTTACCGCCCTCCTTACTTCTCCCATATAGCCCCAATCTTCCAAATACCGGAAGAACAGAAACTCCCTGGATGCCAAAGATTCCTCTCCCTTTTTCAAGGAGCAGCAGGCAGTCAGATGGGCAATCACGGTCCCGAGAGTATTGGAAGAGGTATTCCATCCCGCATAGGCATCCACTTTGTCCAGCAAATCCTGTTCATAAAGAAACTGCATCAGGGCACGGTCCGCCATATTGGGTATGGCGCAGTCTGCCACCCCGCATCTTTGCCCCCGCTTCAGATATTTTCGCAACCTTGCCGTCAGTGCGTGGAGATTTCTTTCGCTTTCCAGAAAAATCTCATCCGTCACCAGTTCCTTTTCCAATCTTAAGCTAAACGGCGTAGGCGGATTCACCGCCAATACTGCCTCGGCCTCAGCAGATGTCTCCGCAATCTGACAGCCTGCCGCCAGCAGCTGATACTGCACCGTTTCCCCGATGCTTCTGTCCTCATAGGAAGGAATCTGATACTGTCCCCGCAAAGAAGAATAATCCACATACACGGACAAAGGTTCCTGCCGCAGCCGGTTCACCGCCCTTGCCAAAAGCGTACAGCCCACTTCATCCGCCCCGGGATAGAAATATACTTTGGAAAACAGTTCCCGGCTCTTTGCATAGGCAGCCAGCATCCTTCGTTCCGCCGGCGCATATCCGTGCTCCCGACAGTCATCCAACGGAATAATGAGGAAATCCAGCACCCCTTCTGCCAACAAGTCTATGGAATGCTTATTACAATTATAATTAGTGCTCCTCCGGTTCAGAAAATCCCCCAGCACATCCTGCGGAATCTCCTCTTCCAGCCTTGCCTTTTCCGCCCTTTCCTCTTCCGATATAAGCCGTAGGTTCTCCTTATCCCTTAGGACGCCGTAACGGAAAATCCGATATCCATAATCTTCATAATAATCCGGCTCTTCCCCGCTTCCGTCCCTTGCAGGCGCACGCGTAATCAATTGGAACGCATAGATCTGCAGACCCGGATTTTCTTTTTTCAGCAATTTCAGGCGGTTTATCCTTTCTTTACATTCCTCTTCCGTAAAATGATGCAGCCTGGAAGGCACAATCCCTCCGTATAGGAACAAGTCCATGGACACGATCAAAATGGAAGCCCCCGCCGCTTCTTTTCTTGTCCATTCCCAGATTCCTTCTATATCTGCCGGCTGCTTAAAATTTCCCAGTAGGTTTTTCGGGACAAACACCACATTTTGGCTGCTGATTTTTCCGATATACTCCGGATACAGATAGTTACATGGCCGCTCATCCAGCGGAAGAAAAACTATTTTTTCCATATATGCCTCCTTTTTTCAAACTTTTAGTATGATTTATGACATTATATCTTTTTATTTTTCCGCAGTCAATGGATTGCGGAAAAATCCTTTCGGCCATTGTATATTTTCCCTTTCTGTGGTACTATAGAATTATAACTAATTGTCAGTTTGTATTCTGTTTTCTAACATATTGTATGGAGGTGTTTTATGGTTCTTTATCGGAAGGCTTTGCCGGAGGAAATGCCGGAACTTTTGGACTTTATCAATATGGTTTTCAGCATGGCACACTATCCTCATGATTTCAGAGTTCTCCTGCCAAAACTGTACGGCGAAGGGAACGAGGAAAAATCCACGCATTATATCGCCGTGGAGAATGACCGCATAAAAGCTGCGGTATGCGTGCTGCCTATCACGCTCTGCCATAAAGACAGCCGTATTACCTGCGCAACCGTAGGCAGTGTCTCGGTTCATCCTTATTCCAGAAACAGCGGCTATATGCGTCAGCTGATGAAAATGGCTGTCTCCGATATGGAAAAAGACGGAATCTGCATGAGCAGTTTGTCCGGCAGGCGGCAGCGTTATCAATATTACGGCTATGAACTTGGCGGCTATTATTATAGCTATCGCTTTATACCCGATAACTTCCGCCATTGTGCCGGGAAATTCCCCCATCGGAATATCTGCTTAGAAAAAATTTCCGACAGCGAAAATCCTTATTTAGATGACATGCGGCGGCTTTGCACGGAACAGACGGTTTATCCACTGCGGAACCCCGATGATTTCTACACAATTTGCCAAAGCTGGACTTCCAGTCTTTATGCCGTGCTGGAAGCCGGAGTGTTCCAAGGATATGTATCGCTGAACAACAATATTTTGCAGGAAATGTGCCTGAAGGACTCTTCCCTGACCTTTTCCTGCCTGCAGAGCTGTCTGGAAAAGGCAGGGGGACAGGAACTGCTGCTGCGGGTACATCCTTACGAAAAATCCCTTATGGGTCAGATTTCCGCTTTCCATGAATCCTGCACCCTGCATACAGACGATAATTATCAGATTTTCCGCTTCCGGGAAGTGCTGCAGTTCTTTCTGGACGTAAAATCGGAATGCTGCCGGCTGGAAAACGGCAGTCTGGATTTTTCCGTGCAGGGACACGGTGCTTTCCGCATCACTGTTCGGAACGGAAAAGCCACTGTGTCCCCTTTGGACGAAACTCCGGAAATCATGCTTACGCCTTTGGAATTCGTATCCTGCATGTTCTCCCCGGAACCGGGCATGCGGGAAAGGCTGCTGCCGGAATCCTTTCACTGGTTCCCGCTGCCCTTGGCACTCTATCCGTTGGATAAATGCTGACAGCAATTTATCCGTCCCTTTGCGTCCGCGCGGCCAACGCAAATCCGTAACATATCAAAAGCCGCGCAGAAATGAGGAAAATTATGTATAAAATATATCCCGAGCCTATCCATGCCCAGATGCAGGAAGGTTCCTTCCCTCCCGTATCCGCCTTTGATGCGGTCATTGACGAATCCATTCTTTCCCAATGCAGCTTGGCCGGCTTTAACGTAGAGTCCGCCCTGCACGGACTATGCACCCATGACAGCCAAGCGCAGACATGCCGTTTTCTTGCAGAAAAAAAAGAAGATATGCATGCGGAAGGATACCGGCTTCTCATTGACGCTTCCGGCATTACCGTACATGTCAAAACCGGTGCCGGGCTTTACTATGCCCTGCAGACTCTGCGCCAGCTTTCCGGCCAGTGCGGCGGCGGCTTTCCGTTTATGGATATCCAAGATTATCCGTCCTTGGACATCCGTGGGGTAATGCTTGATATCGGGCGCAATAAGATTCCTTCCTTGGATACTATGTATGCGCTCTTAGACATGCTTTCCGTCATGAGAATTAACCATGTACAATTTTATATGGAAGGCTATTGCTACCAGTATAAGAACTACCCATACCTTTTCACAGACGAAACCCCTGTCACCGGTGAGGAATTCCGCGCTTTGGACAAATATGCCAAAAGCCGCTTTATCGATCTTGTCCCCAACCAGAATGTATTGGGACACATGGACCAATGGCTTGCCACTCCGCAGCTGAATCCTCTGGCGGAATGTGAAGACGGATTTATGTTTGAGAATCTTTTCTGGCGTCCTCCCATGACCTTAGATGTCAGCGACTCGAGAAGCCTGAACTTTGTCACGGAAATGTTGGACGACCTGCTGGAAAATTTCTCCTCTTCCTTGCTAAATGTCAACATGGACGAACCCTTTGAACTTGGCAGAGGAAAAAATCAGGAAAAAGCAAAAGCATCCGGCACATCCTCTCTTTATCTGGATTATGTCCGCAAAATTAACGATTACTGCAAGTCCAAGCATCGCCGCATGATGATGTGGGGCGATCAGGTTCTTGAGAACCCTGCCAGCGTGGCATCCCTGCCGAAAGATGTCATCCTTCTGGACTGGATATACGAAGGGGAGGCACACTTTGAAACCCATGCCAAACTAATGCAGCAGACCGGCCTGGATTACTGCCTCTGCCCGGGAACCAGCAGCTGGTGCTCCGTTACCGGACGTTCCGACAATATGAAAAAAAATATACAGGATGCGGTAAACTGTGCCGCGGCCTACGGAGGCAAAGGGATTATCACCACTGACTGGGGCGACTTAGGGCATTGGCAGTATATTTCCTGCAGTTACCCGGCTTTCAGCCTGACCGGCCTTTATAGCTGGAGCGGAAACAAAGCTTCCGAAGACACGGCCCGCTGGTTCTGCAATCAGTATCTCTACCAAGATGCCTCCGATACCGCCTACCAGACAGCCTATGCATTGGGGAATTATTATCATTTTGAACACTCCCCTCTTTATAACTCCACTTTGAGTTTTGCCGTAATGTCAAGCAAGTACTCTTTTGACTCTTTGGAAGAATTTGACAACAGAATGCAGCGACTCCTCACACTGTCAGCCAATATTGCCCGCACCAATCACATCCCTGCCAAAGAGCCTGTCATTGCTCTGGACTATGAAGGGCTGCAGGGCTATCTGGACGAAATAGAGGAAAAAATTGCCGCCCTCCGTTTAGGCTGTGCCGATGCCGCACTGATTACGGCAGAGATGAAAAACGGTATCCGCATGGTACGCCACGGCTCCATGCTCTACCTTTCCCTTGCCGGGCACAGACAGGACAAGGAACTCTTAAAAGCAGACTTCATAAGCCTATATGAACAGCTGAATTCCCTCCTGCAGGAACATCACCGACTCTGGTGTGCCCGCAACCGAAGAGGCGGTTTTAGCAAAAGCATAAGCCATATGCTCCATCTGCTGAGATTTTACCAAAAGCAGATCAAGGAACTGTCAGCCGAAAAGTAAGCGGGCTATCCTGCCCCAAAACCTAACAATAGATGAGGAAATATCATGAACCGCCATATTACAGACCATCTGGAAATATTTCTGCAGGAAATACGGGCAAAGAGCCGTCACTGCCCGAAACTGTTTGACATCTTTGAAGCATGCTACAAGGATGCTTTAGAGAAAGCCGTAACCGAATCGGAAGACAATACCGCGTATGTAATCACCGGGGATATTCCCGCCATGTGGCTGCGGGATTCTGCCGCACAGATGCGCCCTTACCTATTTCCTGCCAAAAACAGCCCGGCCCTTCAGGAAATGATTGCCCGAGTTGTCCGGAAACAATTTTTCTATATTGGCATCGACCCGTATGCCAATGCCTTTAACCCGGCTCCCAACGGTGCCTGCTGGGAGCCGGAGGATCTGGCTCCCAACCCTTGGCTCTGGGAGCGGAAA
Organism: uncultured Lachnospiraceae bacterium; assembly: GCA_910586275.1. GTDB lineage: Bacteria > Bacillota > Clostridia > Lachnospirales > Lachnospiraceae > Kineothrix. The sequence continues at coordinate 25,630 of CAJUIM010000003.1, forward strand.
TATGAATTGGACTCCCTCTGCTACCCGGTTCAGCTGGCCTATCTGCTCTGGAAAAACACAGGGCATATTTCGCAGTTTGATAAGAATTTCCAAGCCGGCGCAGAAAAAATCCTGTGGGTCTTCCGCACCGAGCAGTATCATGAAGAGAAATCGGACTACCGTTTCGTCCGTACAGGCACCTACCATACGGAAACCCTTTCCCGCAGCGGAAAGGGTTCCCTGACAAAATCCGGAATCGGCCTTATCTGGTCCGGCTTCCGCCCCAGTGACGATGCCTGCACCTTCGGTTACCTGATTCCTTCCAATATGTTCGCCGCCGTCATTCTCCGGTATCTGGAAGAAATTGAAAAGAAAATCTTCCGCAATGCCGAACTGGCCGGACTGGCCGGGCAGATCAGAGAAGAAGTAGAAAACGGAATCGAAACCTATGCCAAAACCCTTACCAAAGAGTTCGGCATGATTTATGCCTATGAAATTGACGGATACGGCATGTTCTGCCTTATGGACGATGCCAATGTCCCCAGCCTCCTCTCCATGGATTACCTTGGATATCATAAAGACCGGAAAACCGCAGAAAATACCCGCCGTTTTATCCTAAGCGAAGCCAATCCCTTTTATTATAAAGGAAGCGCGGGCGCAGGAGTGGGAAGCCCCCACACCCGGTATGGGCATATCTGGCATATCGCCATGGCCATACAAGGACTGACCGGCAATTCCCCCGAAGAGAAACGGGAAATTCTGGAGCAGATGGCCGCCACTGCCGCAGGGAAAAACATGATGCACGAAAGCTTTTCCTGCGAAAATGCAGCGGTATATACAAGGGAATGGTTCTCTTGGGCAAACGCCATGTATGCGGAACTCTTTCTGGATTACCTTGGATATCGGGCAGAAATATGAAAATAAACCAAAAATCCGGCGGGCACACAGAGAGATAAATTTTTCAGACCATCGAAAAACGCCGGTACTTAGGTACTGTATTTTAGTGCCTTAGTACCGTTGCGTTTGCCGCTGAGCGAAAGCGTGTCTGAAAAATTTATCTCTCTGTGTGCCCGCCGGATTTTTTGGGAGCTATATGCACTGTCCCTATGCCCTCAGCGGAGGCAGCGGCGCAGCCACAGAACCCAAAATTGATTTCCGTAAGCTGCGCACCGTCATCTTGACTCACCCATAAAGAACAGCGCAATTGTCCCCGGGCCTGAGTGTGCGCCGATAGTAGGGCCGATATGGTTTATCAGAAAGCTGTTTATGCCGAAGCGTGCACTTATCTCCTCCCGCACTGCTTCCGCATCCTCCAGAGCATCCCCATGGCTAATAAAAATAATGTCATTGCCGTCCCGCCAGCTCCCCATTTTATCTTCCATATAATCCACAAGGGCATGCAATGACTTTTTCCTGCCCCGCACTTTATGAATGGGAATGAGATGTCCGTCATTGTCCACATGCAGGATGGGCTTAATGCCTACTACCGTGCCGATCACTGCCGCTGTCCGGCTCACTCTGCCGCCCCGGTACAGATGGTTCAGATCGTCCACTGTAAAGATATGTACCAGATGCGGTATCATTTCTTCCAGCCATGCCGCAGTCTCCTCCATGGACTTACCGGCCTTTTGCTGCATCAGCGCTTTATGGACGAGCAGCCCCTCTCCCATGGAAGCACATTTGCTGTCAATGACGGTAATCCTGCAGTCCGGATGTTCTTCCATCACCAATCCGGCCGCCAGACAGGCATTGTTATAGGTTCCGCTAAGTCCGGAAGAAAAGCATAAATAAAGCAGCTGTTTATTCTCTTCCAGATACTCTTCAAAGTATGTCCGGCATTCCTCCGGGTTTACCTGTGAAGTAGTGGGCATATGGCCGTCCCGCATCTTCGCGTAAAATTCTTTCCAGTCCAACTCATGCCCTCTGCTGTAAGTCTCCCCTTCGATCGTATAGTTAAAGACCATCAGCCCCAAATTATTTTCCTTTACATAATCCAAAGGCAAATCCGCCGTAGTATTCGTTATTATTTTAAAATCCGCCATTTTTCTTCCTTCCTCGTATTCCGCTATTGATGTCAAAACTGATTTTACCACACATGCCTAAAAAAAACAAATTTTACCGTTCACTTCCACGAATCTCAGTTTTCGGCATGAAGAAACGGAAGTTTTTCAGGCCATCGGAAAACGCCGGTACTTAGGCACTGTACTCAGCGCCTAAGTACCGCCGCATCTGCCTCCGGGCAAAAGTGTGTCTGACAGCCGTTCATGGGCAAGCTACTGTTTCTCAGAATGCGGCAGGCGGTAACGGATCAGCCTTTTCCAAAGCTGTTTTACATTCAGCGGAATCAGCGGATATACATAACTCCTGCCCGATACCGTCCGGTTGGAGACAATAGCCGCTCCCAGCAATAAGACTGCCGCAATAAATCCATACAACCCGAAAAACTCTGTCAGAATTAAATTAATCATCCGCATAAACTTAATGGCATAACTCAGCTCATAATTCTGCTGGGTATAGCTTGCGATTGCCACAAACGCCATATACAGCATTACCTCCGAGTTAAACCAGCCGCTGTTGACCGAAAATTCCCCCAAAACCAATGCGGCCATGACGCTTAACGGCGTACTCAGCATATTGGGCGTATTCACTGCGGCCAGCCGCAGCCCGTCAATGGCCAGTTCCAGCAAAAGGAACTGCCATATCAGCGGAATGTTGGAAGCTTCCTTAACGGCAATAAACTGAAAACGGTCCGGAATCCATTGGGGATTCTGCATCAGCAGAAGGAACACAGGCGTGACAAAATAAGTCAGTATGGCTATCAGGAAACGGGACAGCCTTAAGTAAGTGCCCGTAATAGGCGGAAAATAATAATCGTCCGCTTCTTCCACAATATCGAAAATCGAGGTGGGCGTAATCATGGCTGACGGGGAATTATCCACCAGAATGACGATATCCCCTTCCAATGCCTGCGCGGCCGCCGTATCCGGACGTTCCGTAAATTTAAATTTCGGGAAAGGGTTGAACCATTTCCTGTCAAAAAGACATTCTGCCAAGCTTTCCTGATTCATGGTCAGCGCATCCACTTCGATATGCTGTATCTTTGTCTTCAGGCTATCCAGAAAATCATGGTCCACACGGGAATCCATATAGCAAAGCACAATGTCGGTTTTGGAACTTTCCCCGGCCTGAAACATCTCCATCCGCAGATCCGTGCTGCGGATTCTGCGTCGGATCAATGCTGTATTAAATACGATTGTTTCCACAAATCCATCCTTGGATCCCCGCAGAGCCTTGTCTTTTTCCGGCTCCGACACGCTCCTGGAGGGATATGTCCTGGAATCAATGAGAAGACATTTATCATAGCCGTCGATAAAAAGAGCAAACACGCCGGACATAATGAAATAGATAATCTTCTCCCACTCCGACTGGATATCCACTTCCACATGCGGAATATTCTTTTTTGACATCTCATGGGCATTGTCAGGCAAATCCTCTGGCTTCAGCCCGATAAAATACTGAAGCATTTTCTGCATCATCTCATCCTTGCAGAACCCGTCAATAAAGTACATGCAGGCATTCCTGCCCCCCACCTGTATGACTCTGTATACTACGTCAAAGCTTATGCCTGCGCCAAGCTGACTGTTCAGATAATTCATATTTTCCTCAAGAGAGGAAGTCATATCCCCTCGGCGGATTTCCTCTCCTCCGCTTCTTGTGCCTTTTGTATCCGTTCCCATAACAAAAAACTCCTTCCGTTAAACACTGTTGACCTTATTATGCCGTGGAAGAAGTTTTTTATTCTTTTGTTTCAGCAATCCCTTCCGTAATCCCCGCAGTGCAGAACCGGTATTTGGGGATTTTCCTGCCCTAAAGAAGCCTGCACGTCAATCACTCTCTGATTGCTGCTTCCTCTCCATAGAAGTTTTGAGTCCTTCCGTTCCGTTTGGAATTCCCCGTCCACCAACACATCCACAAACCGGATGAGAGCATCATGATATAAATTTTCCCATATATCCCCGGTATAGAGCCAGATTGTCTTTTCCGGGTATTTTTCTTTTATTTCTTTCATCAGCTGCCGGACCGCCGGACGGTTGGCCGAATGCAGCGGATCTCCGCCGGAAAAAGTAATACCCGCTATATACGGCTTATCCAGCTGATCGAAAATTTCTTTTTTGGCCGATTCATCGAACAAAAGGCCGCCGTCCGGATCCCAAGTGACCGGGTTATGGCAATCCTTGCAGCAGTGGGAGCACCCGGCCACCCAGAGAACTACCCGCAGCCCGTCCCCGTTCAGCATATCGTCCTTCGTTATATTGTGGTACCTCATCCTTACATGCTCTTCCTTTCTCCGATTTCTGCCATTTTGGCATCATTCAGCCGGGTATCGCCGTGGACGCGGGAATAAGACAGATATCCGTTCATCCGTTCAATTTTGGTCAAGTTCCGGCTGCCGCACTGCGGGCAGACATCCATCTCCAATTCCTGATGCCCGCAGTCCTCACAATAAGCCAAGGACAGGTTCACCCCTTCATAAAATCCCATATCCATTGCACGCCGGATCAACGTCTTTATGGCTTCCAGATTGTAATCAATGGGGTACTTCACATACTGTATCTTCCCCCCGTTGGACAGTTCCCAGAAACGGTATTCCAAGTCCTGTTTTTCAATAGGAGTGATGTCTTCCGTCACATGGCAATGGAAACTGTTGGACACATATTCTCTGTCGGAAACGCCTTCCACAATGCCGTACATTGCCCGGAACTGCTTCACCTGCAGGCCGCACAGATTTTCTGCGGGAGTCCCGTATATGGCATACAGATTGCCGTCCGCCTCCTTAAATTCATTGATTTTCTGATTGATATGCTCCAGCACTTCCAATGCAAACTGACCGTCTTCCACCAGAGACTTTCCGTTATACAGTTCCTGCAGTTCATTAAAAGCCGTAATGCCGAAGCTTGCCGTGGCCGATTTCAGGATAGGCTTGATTTTATCCGTCAGCTTCAGGCTGCCTCCCAGAAATCCGCCCTCACAGTAGGCCAAGGGATTGGTGGAAGCCCGCATCTCGCCAAGATATGCATAAGTACGGATATGAAGCTGCCGGATCAAGTTCAGGTAATAATCCAATACCTCATAAAAATCCCTGCTCTCTTGGCGGGATTTGGCCAAAATCATAGGCAAGTGCAAAGACACTGCCCCCACATTGAAACGTCCCACAAAAATCGGCGTGTCACTGTCGTCCGCAGGATGCATGCCGCCCCGTTCATACCAAGGGGAAAGAAACGCCCGGCAGCCCATAGGAGAAATCACCTTACCGTACCGTTTATACATGCTGGCAATATATCCTTTGCCCGTTAGGCTCAGCCAGTCCGGATACATAGTTTTCGCCGAGCATTCCACGCCTGCCTCGAACACATCTTCCAAAGGCTTTCCCGGCCCATGCAGGTTTTCGTCATATAAAAATACAATCTTCGGAAACAGAACCGGCTTCTTACATTCCTTTTTCCCCTGTCCTTTACGCCTTACATTCAGCATGCAAGTGGTGGCCAGCTTGGCAAAACGCCCGGTGCCGATGCCTGCCGTAACGGTAATGAAGGGATAATCTCCCCGGCTGCTGGCTACCGTATTGAATTTATATTCCCAGCCCTGGAACCCCTGCTCAAATTCCCGGATTACATCCGCATAAGCTTCTTCTTCCGCTCTTTGGCCGTCCACGCCCAGCTCTTTATATCTTTTTATGCTCCTCTGATACGTTTTCTCCGCGTATGGCTCCAGAATCTTATCCACCTCAGGAACCGTAAAGCCGCCATACTGCTGGCTGGCCGCGCTCAGCACAATGTCGCCTATTACATCAAAAGCCACATCCAGCGTCTTTGGCTCATTATACCAGATATTTCCCATCTCAAACCCGCCGGTAAGCACATTCGCCACATCGAACAGGCAGCAGTTCATCGTATCCCGCCGGGCAGACATATCATGAACATAAATATAGCCGTCCCTGCACGCCTGAATTTCCTCCGTTGTCATAAAAAATTTCTGGTACAGTTCCTTATTGAACTGGTTGAAGATAAGGCTCCTCTTGGTGGATACCAATGCACTGTCCGTATTTGCATTCTCCTTATCCCCCACATACATAATGGACTGGCTTTTCTTGTAAACGTCATCCATCATGCGCACAAAGTCCTGCTTGTAATTGCGGTAATCCCGGTAGCTTTTTGCCACAATGGGCTTCACTTCTTCCAGCGCGCTCTCCACTATATTATGCATAATCGGTATGGGAATCCTGTCTTCCTCCAGTTCCGTCACCTTGTCCACCACATATCTGCAGATATGTTTCTTTTCCTCCTCCGTGAATTTGGTCAATGCCCGATATGCACTTTTCCCTACCGCATCAATCACCTTCTGCACATTGAAAGCTTCCAGGCTCCCATCCTTCTTAACAACCTTCACATCCCTCTCCGGTCTGAACTCTTCCCCATAATTTACTGCATTTTCTGCCGCTGCAGTTTCCTTACTCATGTACATGCCTCCTGTCATCCTTCCGGTTTCCCAAGCCTTTCCGTGATAAAAATACGCATTGCAGGCATCGGAATCACCTGAAATGCGCATATATAGTTTCTTCCGCTACCAGACAATCTATGCTTATGCCATGCAATTACAAATATGCCATGCCGAAAATATCAGGAATCAGGCAATGAAAATTCATTCTCCCCTGCCCGCCGTGTCCCCCGCCCCGGCGATCTGCTTCCTCTGCATACATATATCGCAACAACTATATATAGTTATAAGCATATGCATTCCCTCTAGATTTAGTGGTACTACTAGTATAGCGAAACATCCTTGCCATGTCAATGACAGATAATATTAAAAAAGTTTAAAATCCTGTCTCCGCTATCTGCCTATCATCCCGGAACGCTCCACAGCCTCCACGGCTTCCTTTATTTTCTCTTCCGGAAGAGTCAGGGCGAACCTTACGCAGCCCTTTCCTAAAGTGCCGAAGCTGCTCCCCGGCGTGCATAAAACGCCTGACTTTTCCATCAGTTCCATCACAAAAGCCACATCATCGTCCCCGAATTTCTCCGGAATCTTCCCCCAAGCAAACATAGTTCCCTCACTGTCCGGAATTTCCCAGCCGATTCTGCGCAGCCCTCCGCAAAGGGCATCCCTTCTCCTCTGATATTCCCTGCACTGTTCCCTTACCATATCGTCAGGCCCTGTCAGTGCCGCGATTGCGCCGTACTGCACCGGCAGGAACGTACCATAGTCAATCTGTGAGCGCAGCTTCTTAAAACTTGCCACAATCTCCTTGTTCCCTACGAGAAATCCCATCCTTGCCCCCGTATAGTTAAAAGATTTCGACAGCGAATAAAACTCTACGCACACTTCCTTTGCCCCCGGGACGGACAAAATGGATTTTCCTGTCCGGCCGTCATAAATAATGTCGGAATAGGCATTGTCATGCACCAATACGATGCCGTTTTCCTTTGCCCACGGAACAAGCTTTTCATAAAATCCCTCCTCGGCCGCCTTGCAGACCGGGTTCAGCGGATACGACACCACCATAAACTTTGCCGCTTTGCGTATTTCCGGATCCATTCCGTCCAAATCCGGCATATAGCCATGTTCCGGCAGCAAGTCATAAGTCACCAGTTTGGCCCCCGCAAGGGCAGGCCCGATAGAAAAAATAGGATATCCGGGATTGGGCACCAATACCACATCCCCTTCATTGCAGAGCGTGAACCCGATGTGGGTAATCCCCTCCTGAGAGCCGTACACTGACATGATTTCCTCCGTCTCCAATTCCACACCGTATCTTTTTCGGAATCTTTCAGCCACCGCCTCTGTCAATTCCGGCAAGTCCGCCAGTGCATATTTATAATTTTCCGGTTTCCCTGCCGCTTCCGTTACCGCATCCATTATATGCTGCGCCGGTTTAAAATCCGGCGTGCCCACCGAAAGATTGAATACCTTCTTTCCCTGTGCCTCCAGTTCCTTCTTCTTTTCATTCAATACTTGAAAAATCCCTTCCTCAAAATCCTTCATCCGCTCCGCAAACATGATTTCCATCTTATGCCATTGCTCCTTCCTGTCATGCAGATTTACCATAACACTAATATCTTTTCAGTATTTCTTTCAGATAATCCCTATACTGCCCCGCCACATCCGCCGGCGAGGCAATCGTCACATCCGCCCCCAGTCCGGCCAGCCAGCCGAAGAACTGCCTGCTGACTGCCACTTCTGCCCTTACCAAGAGCCGTTCCCCGTCCTCCGCTTTCCTGCGGATGTCAATTTCCCTGCCGAACCGGTCCAGCGCAATGCCCACCATCCGTTCCGGCATTTCCAGAGTGATTACCGCCTCCTCGCCGCCGAACATGCCAAACGTTTTATTGGCATAAGCCCCGATGTCAAACTGCCGGAAACTGTCGCCGCCCTCTCTTGCCGCCCCGCCGTCCACTCTTATCTTTCCCATTTTATCCACACGGTAATGCTTCATTTTGGCTGCCGGGCTGTCATATGCCACCAGATAATAATTCTCATCCTTGCAGGTCAGCGCCCATGGGCTGACCCGGTATTTTTCCCCGAAACGCCGGGGACGCAATTCCTTATTCACGGTCCATTCCAAATATTCGAATTCTACCTGACAGTTTTCCTGAATGGCTCTGTGAATATTGTCCACATTATAATAAATGCTTTCATTCTCCGTTTTTACCCGGCCCGCCACATATACCTGCCGCTGCAGCTGCCTGGCCTCATATCTGCCTGCCAGCCTTTCAATCTTTCGAATCAGTTCCCTGGACTTCTTCAGCGTAATATAACGGGAGGACTGCACCGCATCCACCAGAAGCTTCAGTTCTGCCAGTTCAAACTGTCTTCCGGCCAGATAATACCCGCCGCCGTTTCTGGCTTTCACATAAACAATATCATATCCGAACCGCATCAGCTGTTCTATATCATTATAGATAGACTTCCTTTCCGCAGAGATATCATATTTCTCCAATGCGGATATGAAATCCTGTGTGGAAATGCAATGCTGCTCGTCCGATTCTTCTTCCAGAATCTTAAGTATATACAATAGCTTCAGCTTCTGATTCGCCGATTTGGCCATCTTTCCTCCCCTCCGGTTTTCCCGTATGCTTCCGCAACAAAAGGGTGTCCATATTCCATGAACACCCTGCAATCCGCTCCTACCCTTCTATTTTCCGGTTTTTACTGTATCCGGCATAATCGGCGGTTCCGCACCGCCGGATTTCTTCAGATCCGAACTTTTTCTCCATTTTGTGCCAAGGATACAGGCTATGACTACCAATACGGCAATCAGCACAAATACCAGCAGATACGATAGAAATGAATTTATGAACAAAATAAAATTCGTCATGACTAAGACCTCCACTCGTTTATGCGGAAATGCTTTTTCCGTTTTCTGCCTTTTATCATACCACTTTTTCCTCAGGCTCGTCAAGTGCAGTAATTGATTTCCCGCCAAAATCCATTTCCGATCTTGTGCCCCGCCGGTGTTTCCGCCGGGCGTTTCATCTTGCGGTCCCTCTTTGCCGATTCCCGTCATCTCCGGAACCATAGTATTTTGCCTGCGCATGGTAAAGTTCATAATAACTTCCTCTCTTTTTAAGCAGTTCCTCATGCGTCCCGATTTCCGTAACCCTCCCCCCTTCCAGTACCACAATCCTGTCGCAGAACCGGCAGCTGCTCATTCTGTGCGAAATATATACCGCTGTTTTCTCCCTGATCAATTCATTGAAGTTCTCATAAATCTCGGCTTCTGCCAGCGGATCCAAAGCGGCCGTGGGTTCGTCCAGAATGATGAACGGCGCATCTTTGTACAGTGCCCGGGCAATGGCAATTTTCTGCGCCTCCCCGCCTGACAGGGAAACTCCCGGGCCGGTTTCATGCCCCAGCAATGTCTTTTCTTTTTCCGGCAGATCCTGTATACGGTTCCACATGCCGGCAAGTTCCAGTACCTCTCTCATCCGCATGCCATCTGTTTCCATGCCGGAGGCCACGTTTTCGTCCAGAGGGAAATCATATAATCGGAAGTCCTGAAATATCACGGAGAAGATTCCGGCATACTCTTCATAATCATATTTTTCAATATTGATTCCGTTCAGCCTGATTTCCCCCTCTGTAGGTTCATACAGACGGCACAGCAGCTTAATCAGCGTTGTCTTCCCCGCTCCGTTCCGTCCTGCCAGAGCCAGTTTTTCCCCGATACGGAAAGTCAGGGAAATATCCTGCAGAATATCCTGCTTTGTGCCGGGATAGCGGAAGCTTACATGGGAAAATTCCAGCAGATATTCATTGTCATCCCTCTTTTCGATGGGCAGCGTGCCGTCATAGCGCATATCGGGACTGGCAATAAACTTTTCATAAGTATTCAGGTATTCATTCATATAACGGATGGACTGATACCGGTTCAGCAATTGCTGCATACCGTTAATCATGGCAATGACTGCGCCTGCATACATCGTCACTTCCCCCACGGAGATACTCCCTGCCACTGCCTTTGCCGCAATGCAGATATAAGTCACTGCTGCCAGCATCTGCATGGCAAGCGCCGATACGGCCTGACACTTCCCGCTGTACTTTCCCTGTTCCGTATACATCCTTCCGATATAGCGGAAGGGCTCCACTTTCTGAAAGAGATAGTCCTGCAGGCCGAACAGCCGGATATCTTTTGTGAAAGATTCTTTATTGATTAAGTTAATCAAATATGTCGACAACGTATTAAGCTGCTCATTTTTCAGTTCCGTACTGACGGCAAAAGCCCCGTCTTTCTTTGAAAAATAATTGCATACGGCCAGCGCCATGCATATCGTCAGAAGCATACCCGCCGGAAGCAGTGCCGTTACCGCAAGATTCTCCTTCTCCCTGTCCGCACCCGCAAAGAGTGCCAGAACAAATCCTGCCGCAAAGACAATTCCCGCCAGTTCCTGGAAAAAATGGTATATTTCCAATAACTGCCGTTCCACGCCGCCCATCCCCTGTTCTCCGGCTCTTACCCTGCGGAATGCGGCCAGCGTCTCTTTCCTGTCCGCCATCTCGTATTCCATAGAAAACGCTTTCTTTGCCATCCGCTTTTTCACTTCATATTCACAGGGCTTGCAATAGTGACACACCGTCCTTTCACAGCCCTTTGCCACAAGATTCAGCATCAGTAAAACGGCTGTCATTATGACAGTTCCTGCGGCCGCCGCATCATACGCCCCTCCTATCAGCCGGTTCAGAATCAAAGCATAAAAAACACTGCTGACATAAGGCACTGCCGCCGCGGACAATGCGCCTGCCGTTATCGCTGCTTTTACCGTGCCGTAACCTTTTGTCTGAAATATCATATAGTGCCACATTTCTCTGATTGACATAAACTGCACCCTTTCCGTAATGTCATTAAGTGAAACCGAAGCCTGCGTCTTTCCCTTTCTTTCCGCCCCTTCAGAAATCACTGCCTTCCTGCTGATAATATTTACTCTGCACACGAAACATATGATAATACTCTCCTTGTGCCCGCATCAGTTCCGCATGGGTTCCTTCCTCACGGATACGCCCTTCCGACAGCACAAGAATCCTGTCGCAGAATCTGGTGGAAGCCAGCCTGTGGGAAATAAAAAGTACCGTCTTATGCTTCAGCAAAGCCTTATACTTTTCATAAACTTCCGTTTCCGCCAAGGCATCCAGAGCCGCTGTGGGCTCATCCAGCATAATCAATGCCGCATTTCGGTAAAGCACCCGTGCCAGCAGCAGTTTCTGTATTTCTCCGCCTGACAGCGCAATGCCGTCCTCTTGGATATCTTTTCCCAAATGCGTATCCAGCTGCCTGTCCAAGCCACTGACTTTTTCATACAGACCTGCTTGGGAAAGCGACTTCCAGACCCTTTCCGCATCATACGTTTCCTCCAACGCCACGTTTTCCCCGATGCTGTATGATGTCAGGAAGGATTCCTGAAAAACGGCAGCCTGCTTTGCAAAATAACCGGACCGGTCCAGTTCCTTCGTACTGATGCCGTTGACGTAGACAGTTCCCTGCGTAGGAAAATAAAGCCCGGACATCAGTTTTACGATTGTCGTCTTACCCGCACCGTTTATTCCCACCAGCGCAAGCTTTTCCCCTGCCGCAAGCCGGAAGCTGACATCCTTTAAAGTATCTTCTTTTGCCCCGCCGTACCGGTAGCTTACATGGTCAAATACAATCTCCGCGCTGTTCTGCCTGTCCATGCTTTCTTTTTCCGTTCCCTCCGTTCCCGTGTCCAAATCCAGATAAATGCGCAGATCACCGATCATATCGCTGTCTCTTTTTACGGCAACTATGCTCTTGCTCACCTTGCCAAGCCAGTTGGAAAAACCCCCTATTATTCCAAGAAAAAAAACAAACCTGGAAATCTCCATCCCCTGTGCAAGCATAATAATCAGATATAGGTAACAGACGAAATCCCGCAGAGCATTCAGCACAATGTCCAGAATATTGCTTCCGTATTCACGGATGTCCTTGCCGAAAGATATCCGGCGCATATTGTGAATGGCCTTATCATATTTGCCGATCAGCCATTTTTCCAGTCCGAACAGCCGGATGTCCTTCCCGCTAGGCACATCATCCACGATACGGTTGATATAATTCATTGTCATGCTCTCTTGGGCAAGACCATCCCTGACTTTCCGGCTATAGCATGTTACCCAGTGCCCTGCCGCAGCGCTGACTGCGGACATTCCTGTCAGCATCAGCAGGATTTTCCAGTTCATTCCCCCTATCAAAAGGGAATAAACTACAAGTCCCAGAACATTTTTCAGCAGATCACTATTGTCATGGAAGAATCCCTCGATGCCGTCGTCATTTGAATAAATGCAGAATCCTGCTTTCTCTTTCAGCCTGCGTATATCCGCGTCTTCCGATTGCTCTTCGCTAATTGTCAGATCCTTCCTTATGGGATCCAATAAAAACAGTTCCGTCCGCACTTCAATATATTGCGGATTGCCCCGTGCCTCAAAATATACTTTTAACATATTCAGCACACTATAGCCAAGAAATACCGCCAATATCATAACGGCAAGCTTTCCCATCCGCACGCCCGGCTTCAGGCTCCCTACAATCGCAGCCGTAATGGCAGTCCCGGCAATAGGCACTAAGACAGACAGCACGGCTTCCGCCAACGTGCAAAACACAATCTTTTTCTTCTTTCTCCACAATGGCCCGTATGCAAATCGGTAATTACTCCAGATGGAATATTGTTTCATGTCCTTTCGCACTCCTTCTTTCTATACAAATCAGCCCATGGCATTTCCTTTCCGTCACTATAACACGGCGCTCCGTTTTTTGCACGGAAAAAGCACGGATAGTAAAAATCCGTGCCTGAACTGTCGGAAAGCGGTCTTTTGGTCTGCTCAGAGCGGCAGCATAATTTCCGTCACAAAAACCCCCGGTTCATTCTTTCGGTTAATAAAACCGCTGTATTTTTCCACAATATTATTTATCCGTTTCATTCCGTGCCCATGATTCCCCCGTTTGGCCGTAATATATTCCTCGTCCAGCTTCCGCACCTTCTCACCGGTTGCGTTGCATACCGAAAGATATAGCTGCCGGCGCAGAATCCCGATATAAAGCCGGATGAACCGTTCCTGCGGCTCCACCTTCTCACAGGCCTCCACGGCATTGTCAATCAGGTTTCCCAGAATAACGCACAGATCAATATCCGACACGGTAAGCGTTTTAGGAACCGTTGCCTTATACTCTACCCGTATCCCCTGCTTTATCGCCAAAGATATTTTGGAATTCAGCACAGCATCCGCATTGATATTTCCCGTATTGAACAGAAGGTTGATATCATCCAAATCCCGTTCCAGCGCATCCAGATATTCCTTTGCCTCCTTCAGATTATCCATCGCAAGGTAAGCCTTCAGCGACTGCATATGATTGTGATAATCATGCCTCCATCCCCGCATGGTAAGGTAAATATTATGTACCTCTTCCATTTCTTTTTTCAGCAGCTTATTCTGATATATCATAATCCGTTTCTCATATATTCCGTCAAAGATTCGATACAGCAGATATACAGATAGAATCATCAGAACTAACGTGCCGCAGATCCATATTAGCGTTTCCATCCATTGTCCGTCCCCATATAATGCTTTATGAACTTTTCATTCAGTTCCTGATAAGAATTCCGGCTGACCGGAAGGATTGCGGCATTCGAAAGAATACATTCCGTCCGGCTGATTTTCTCAATATACAGAAGATTCACCACATAGCTTCTATGGCATTTTACAAACAGATCCTTATGGCAGATTCTGGCCCAAATTGCCCCCAAGCTTTCCTTTATACGGATTACCGTTGTATCTGCCATATGAAGCTCTGTGTAATGCCCGCAGACTTCCATATAGCAGAGGGCACTTTCCTTGATTTTTCGCAGCATGCCCTTCTCTTCCACCATAAAACACTTGCCGTCTTCTGTGCCTTCTGCCGATTCCGCCAGCAGGGCATCCATCAGCCCATACAATTTTTCCTTTCTCACAGGCTTCACCAGATACCGTACTGCCCCTACTTCGTAGCCTTCCAAGGCAAAACCGCTGTCAGCCGTCAAAAATGCAATGGGAATCCGTTTGTCTTTTCCGCGTATCGCATGGGCAAGTTCCACACCGTTCATCTCTTTCATGGCAATGTCCAGCAATACCATATCATACGGATATACTTCGTTCTTAAACAGAAATTCTTCCGCACTCCCAAACAGAATGACTTCGGCTGCAGCATTGCGGCTTTCCGCCCATTCCGTAATCATGCACCTAATGTGCTCCGCCTGCGCAGCCTCGTCCTCACAATATGCAATGCGCATCTTTCTATCTCCTATTTGGTGTTGTTCTTTGCGCAACGATGCACTAGTTCCCCTCCACGGTATCGTCCAGCAGATTGCCGCCGTCCGCCGCACTGGTTGCCAGAAAATCACACCGTTCGTTCTGAGGATGTCCGTCGTGCCCTTTGACCCATGTAAAGCGTACATGATGCGGCTCCTTTGCTTTCAGCAGGCGTTTCCAAAGATCAATATTTTTCACCGGCTTATTGCCGCTGGTCTTCCAATTCTTTTTCAGCCAGCCGTCTACCCAATGTTGGTTGAAAGCATCCGTCACATATTTGGAATCGGATATGACCTCCACCTCGCAAGGTCTTGTCAGGGCTTCCAGGCCTACGATGACGGCCATCAGTTCCATACGGTTATTCGTAGTCTTTTTATAGCCTGCCGCATATTCCCGCTCATACAGTGTCCCCTTTGTATCCATATAATGCAGCACCGTACCATATCCCCCCGGCCCCTCCGGATTCCCCCGCGCAGCGCCGTCCGTATATATTGTCACTTTCATTTTTCTAAATCCTCCTGTCCTTCCCTTCTGTCCAAAGTCCTGTCTTCAGGAAATGCTCTGCCTGTGCTTCCGCCTCTTTGATGATGCTTTCCTCATACCCCATCACGCCGAGCAGCTTAATGGCATTCCGTGTAGTCGCCCTTCCCTTCCGCAGCTGATAATTAAAGACTATATCATCCTCTTTTATCTCCTCTTCGAAATGATAGTTGTTATAGTAATTTTCCAGCAGATGCGTCAGCTCTATATCATGGGTTGCCGCAAAGCAGAGTACCTTTCTTCCGGCCAGACTTTTCAGAATCTGCGTAGAGGCGGCAATCCGCTCTACCGTATTGGTTCCCCGCAATACCTCGTCCACAAAGCAGAGCACGGGATTTGCCTCATCCGCCGAATGGTTCAGTATTCGCTTCAGAGATTTTATTTCCACAATGTAATAACTGTCCCCGCCGGCAAGATCGTCCTTCAGTGCCATGGAAGACATAATCCGATACAGCCCGCCGCTATAGCTGTCCGCAAGGCATGTATGAATGGTCTGTGCCAAAATCGCATTGATGGCGACTGTTTTCAGGAATGTGGATTTCCCGGAAGCATTGGAACCGGTCAGCAGCACCCCACGGTCGGTCATAATATGATTCTTTACCGGATTCCCTATCAGCGGGTGATAGCCGTTCTCTATCTGAAGCCTCCTGCCTGCATGGAACTCGGGCAGGCACCAGGCATCTTTGGAAGCCCGGTAACAGCCTATGGCAATTATCGTCTCCATATAGCCTATCAATGTAATCATCCGGTCGATGCCTTCGCTGTTTTTCCTTACTTCTGCCAGCATACTGTTGAATTTTATCAAATCCACATGAAAAACCATCCTTACATAATCCAAAAGCATTTCTATCGGATTCCCGGAAGCATTCATACGGGCCGAGGACATCAATATGGAAGACCCTGCCTTAAATTTCCCCATCCTCTTACGGCATTCCGTCAGTTCCTTCCGTTCTTTTTCCAACACAGGCACCGGCATTTTTTCCAGTTCTTCCGCATTTTCCAGCAGGCGGAAGATATAGGCAAAGCTGGTGATATACGGATCGATCTCGTTTTTCGTCTTAAAATAAGAAATCATATTGTAACATATGACGGTCACCAATGCCAATATCCCGACCTGCACCGATTCCAGCATAAGCAGCAAAGACAGCCCAATAGCGGCATCCCCCAAAAGATGGCTGACGCTGCTTCTTTCGCCCAGCAAGTCCAAGTAATGAAGATAATCATAAATGGAATATTTTCCCGTCTTCCCGATCTGCGCAAAAAGCACCTGATATTTTATCCGGTTCTCACTGTTTTCCGTGAAATACCGTATCTGCCTCTCCATCTCTTCCGCATGTTCCGTATCCTGCATGGGTGTGCGCAGCAGATAATACAGATATTCCTCTCCTGCGGCAGAATATGTAAAGTTCATTTGTTGGAAAACCCTGTCCATGCCCAAATCATTCCAAGTAATGTCGTCAATATGAAAACCGCCCATATGTTCCTGATAATAGCGGGAAATCTTCTCCATTTCCTCCGGCCCATACTCTTCCCGCCTCCGCATCACTCCGTAATTTCCTCGGAGCCATTTCACAAAGTCAGCTTTTTTCCTGCGTTCGTCATACAACCCTTTCAGCATAATCAGTACAATGATACCGAAAATCACCAATATAAGCATTATATATTCCATAATTTAAACTCCTGTCCGGCCTGATAAATATCCGCAATCCGCTCCTGATATTTCTTCCCGGCCTCTGTCTCCTTATACCGTCTTATGATTCCGTATTCTTCCCACATATGCATGGGGAATACATACTTTGCCCCCACTTTCTCAAGAAAATAATCCATCCCCCAGCCAAAAGCCCCCTCCAGTCTGGGATCCAAAGGCACAAATGCAATGTCTGCCGCATATCCGCTGACAGAATCAATCTCCTTTTTGTAGTCCCGTTCCATATTTTCATTAAACGGGGAAGGCTCTCCCTCCCAATGCCACCAGTTCAGGTCCCCTGCATGGTAAATCAGCTTTCCTTCCGCGCGCACAAGAAACGCCACTCCCTCATCGGTGGAACGCAGAGACTTTATCCATAGGCCGTTCTCTTCCAACACTCCTCTTTTTGCCACTCTTGTAATCTTTTCCTTCATGGCGGCCGGTATGCCGTTTCTTTCCAGATATTTTTCACTTAGTTTTATATCGCTTCCGAAATAGAAATGTACCTTTTCATACTTTTGGGCCAAATCAAATATCTTATGGCTGAAATGATCCTGATGTTTGTGGGAAGCAAAGATATAAATGGGCTTCCCCTCCTCCCACTCCGGCAGTTCTCCCTTATAGTAGTCAAACAGAAGGATGCAATGTCCCAACTCCACGGCAAATCCGCTATGGTAAATATAAGTCACTTTCATACGGCTACCTCCAACTTTCCTCCTCCAATAGAATATCCTGTTTTCGGGATAATATCAACCGGAAAGAAAGAATATTTTATCGTGCGTAATAAAAGACCCGAAAATGCAGCAACTGCGTTTCGGGTCTTTCTATTTCACTTTCACATTTTCTTCTTCTTTTTGCTAAGGTACGGTTATTCCGGTGTCGCAACGTAA
The DNA here is from genome assembly GCA_910586275.1 of uncultured Lachnospiraceae bacterium. GTDB lineage: Bacteria > Bacillota > Clostridia > Lachnospirales > Lachnospiraceae > Kineothrix. Next base: position 43,573 of record CAJUIM010000003.1, read on the forward strand.
TTAAATTCCCCGGCCTCCACCTGCTCCACCCTGCCGTCCGGAAGGTGAATCTCAGCTTCCACAGGCACGGATACCGTGACTATCAGTTTCTCCCCTTCATAATGCCATGCCGACTTAATCTCTCCTGCCCTGGAAAGATAGCTTCCTGACACGCTGCCTAAGCGTTTATCCGCATATGGCTGGATTCTCACTTTCTTAAATCCCGGTTCCAATGGCCGGATGCCTAAGATATACTGATAATAAAATTCTCCCACGCTGCCGAAAGCATAATGATTAAAGGAAACCATATTATCGTCCGTTATCTTGTCCTCATTGACAGTCCCATCCTCCCGGATTGCATCCCACCGCTCCCAAGTAGTGGTTGCTCCCCGGTTGATCTGGTACATCCATCCCGGGCAGCCCTCCTGCAGCAGGATATCATAGGCCAGTTCCGTTTCCCCTGCCTCAATCAGCATGGGAAGCAAATGCTCCGTTGCAAAGAATCCGGTCGTCAGCCCGTCCCGGCGGACATTTTCCGCATACTTCCTCAGAACCTTCCGACGCAGTTCCCCTTCCGGAATGACAAATTTCAAAGCCATGATGTAAGCCGACTGGTAGTCATCAGCCACCTCCCCGTCTTCCTTCACAAACATCTGTATATAAGCATCCCTGGTATCTTGGTACTGTCTGCCGAAACGCTGCGCATCCTCTTCCAGCCCAAGCGCTTCTGCCGTTTCGCTTACCACTTTCAAGTCATGTACGATAAAAGCATTGGAAATGGGATTATTATGCTGCGCCTGCCATGCCATGTCCTTTCCCAGCGCCAGCCAGTCGCCCAAAGATACTCCAAGCCATAAATTCTTCCCTTCCATCTTGCGTATTTCGGCCTCTGCGAACATTTTCATGCTTTCATACTGTGCAGGAAGGGCTTCCTCATTCCCAAACTGCCAGTACATCATTTCCGGCAGGATGGTGACGGCATTCCCCCATCCAAGCATATTGACAAATCCAATGCCCGCCGGGCCGGTCTGCGGCACGGTGGCACAGACATAGCCTTCCGAGTTGTCCAACTGACCCAATTCCAGATCCCGCAGGAAATTCACCCAGAAACGGTCGGTGTCAAAATTATAGGCACCGGTAAGCGCATAGACCTGACCGTCTCCGGTATATCCCATCCGTTCATCCCTCTGGGGACAGTCGGTAGGCACCTCCACATAATTGGATTTCTGTCCCCAGACCTGATTATCATAGAGTTTCTGCACCTTTTCGTTTTCACAGGCAAAATGCCCCGTCCTTTTCATATCCGTATAGAGCGCATAAGCCTTTATCATCCCCGGCCGGTATTCCGCCCCCGATAATTCCATATACCGGAATCCCATATAGGTAAACCTGGGGCGGTACTTCTTTTTCTCCCTGCCGGCATGATATACTACCGTTGCTTTCGCTTTCCTTAAATTTGCGGTATACAGGCTTCCGTCAGGATTCAGTATTTCCCCGTGGCGGACGGTCACCGTTTCATTCCCCAGAAACTCCGGGTCAATTTCCACGATGCCGGCAAAATTCTGCCCGAAATCCAAGATGGTCCTGCCCCCCGATACCGTTACTTCCCGCACCGGCATCTCTTCCTGCACATGCACTTCCGTCAATGTTTTCTCCAGCGCAAAATCCGTTTTCCCTGCAAAAACAGCCGGATGGCCGATTATGTCTCCGCACCCGCGGGCAAAATAAATCTCACCGTCATATTCACCTGCATACTCATAAGGAGATTCCAGTTCCTCCGCATCCGTGCCGGAATGAATTGCTTTCTCCTCCCCGTCGGCAAACTTCATCCGCAAAATCCAGGAAACGGCAGGCTTTTCCCCATAAATCTGCGTTTTATTTTCACAGAGGAACCTTCCGCAATACCAACCCTGCCCCAGATAAACGGTCAGTTCGTTTTCCTCCCCGTCTCCGCCGGACAAAAGATCCGTCACATCATGCTCCTGATAAAGGACACGGCGGGGATAATAGGTATAGCCGGGAGCAAACATCTGCTCTCCCACTTTCTTTCCGTTGATTTCCGCCTCGTAAACTCCGAGTGCGGTAGAAAGAAGCACGGCGTTCACTACTTTTTTCCCGCAAAACTTCTGACGGAAAACCGCCACCTCCCCCTCTTTATAGTCTCTGTCTATCGTAATGAAATATTTTTTCAGTTCTTCCTGCATCTTATCCCGTCCTTTCTTACAGGCCGTTTGGCCCACCCCGAACCCGTTCCCGAAATCCATAGGCTAATCCGATACCTTCTTAATCTTCTGCAGCGCATCGTTCAAAGCCCTTATCTCTTCCGGCTTTATAAGATCCCCTACCTGCTTTAACATGCTCTGCAATGTCATCCGCTGCAGCATCCGCTGCAGTGCGGGGTTATCTTTGACGCTCTCCGCCACATCCCCCCGGCTGGAAGCCGTCTTTTCCGTGATTTTCTGTACAATGGCATTTGCCTCCGGGCTTTTCGCTATCTCACCCAACGTATCCCCCACGGAATAGCAGTCTGCATGAAAGTCTTCCTTATCAAACCAATTTACGATATCCCTTTCCTTCACAAAGAGATAATCCTTATTTGGCTCGGCTGCCTTTTTCACCGTTATTTCATCCCTGCATTCCCCGGCCTGCGCCGTAATCCTATGGGTTCCTGAAAGAGGAACCTGAAAACGGAAAATCCTGCTGCCCGTCTGCTCCTGCACAAACCTGCCGTCCACATAAAGTGCCACGGACGGCTGATTGGAGTACACTTTCACTTCCGTCATATCTTCCGCCCTGTCCACATACCGACGGCCGCACAGCCGGACAAAAGCCTCTCTGCCCCAATAGGCCTTGTACAGATAGAAAGCGTCCTTTTTCGTCTGCCGATCCATAGTTACCAACCCTTTCTGGTTCTCCCCATGTTTGCCTCCCTCATCCCTGCCGTCTGCGGCAAAATCAAACAGATTCCATACATGAGTCGCCCAGAGCCACGGCCGGCCTTCGATCATATGCAGCATATGTTCATGATACAGACACTGATATTCCTCCGTGTAATCCCCCCTGTCCGGCGATGAGGAATGATATGCCGGATTTGCATCCGCCCCATATTCGGAGAACCCGATACACCGGTCCGGATAGGTTCTATGGTATTCGTCAAAGAACTCATCGGTCTGCCCCATTTCACCCAGATACCAGCCGAAGTATAGGTTATAGCTGTTTATATCCGGTATTTCCAGTATCGGGCTGTCCGTCTCCAGCATAAATACATTAGCCATTACCGTTTTCCTCGTACGGTCCAGCTCATGACAGATCCGGTTCAGTTCCCTATGATTCTCCAAGAGTTCCTCGTTCACTGCGCTGGCTGCCGTAATCTCGTTGGAAAGCCCCCAGCAGACAATGGACGGATGATTATAATTCTGAACGACCAGTTCCCGCATCTGGCACAGTGTATTTTCCCTTCCCCCGCTCATATGCATGGTGATATAAGGAATTTCCGCCCATGCCACAATTCCGTTCTCGTCACACAAGTCATAGAATTCCTGTGCATGCTGATAATGTGCCAGCCGCACCGTATTGGCCCCTATTTCCTTTATCATCTCCATATCTTCCCGGTGCATGGCAGATGTCAGCGCATTTCCCGCTCCTGCCCTGTCCTGATGCCGGCTTACCCCGCGCAGCGGATAAGAACGCCCGTTCAGGAAAAATCCCTTCTGGGGATCTATGCGGAAATCCCTGCAGCCGAAACGCGTCTCCGCCGCATCCCCACCCTCCAATTCTGCCTTGGCGGAATAGAGGTAAGGATCGTCCACGCCATCCCAAAGATGAACATTCTCCAGAATGAATTCCGCCCTTGCATAGCCGTCCTGAACCGGAATCCGTTTCGTTTCTTCCGCCACAGTGACAGCCACTTGCTTTGCGCTGCCTTCCGCCCAGATTTCCACCGTGACGGATGCGGATGGCTGCTCCCCCGCTTTTTCCGCCAATGTCACTTTCGGCGTAACCTTAATGCCGTCCCCGCCGCAATAGTTCATGGTGAAATGATTTTCCGGCACTATGACCAGGCGCACCATGCGGTACAGCCCGCCATAAAAAGTAAAATCTGCTTTCTGCGGATATATCGATCCATTGTCCGAATTATCCACGGCAACTGCCAGCCGGTTATCTTTGCCTGTGGCATGTTCGGTAATGTCCACACGGAAACGGGAATACCCGCCCTCATGGCGCGCCAGCTTTTCCTCGTTTATATACACTTCCGCAGTCATGGCTGCACCGTCAAATTCCAGATATGCCCTTTCCCCCTTTTCCAATGCGGGCATCTCCAAATGCAGGCAGTACCAGCAGGTTCCTCTGTAATAATCATTTCCTCCATCCTGTCCGTCCGCCGCATTCCATGTATGGGGCAGGCTCACCGGAGTTCCCCCCACGGCAGCGGCCTCCCCGGCATCCTCTGCGTTTCTGACAAATCTCCAGTTATCCTTTAATTCCGTTATTCTTCTCACTGTACCGTTCCTCCTTATGATGCCTTCTGCATTGCTGCTTTCTTTTCCGCAATCCGTTTCTGAACCTCTACCATTTCTTCTTTTCCCAAAGAGCATTTACGCATGGCAATCAATGTAACCCCCCAACCAAGCAGGGGAAATCCGTACATCAGCACCATAGTCATCCAGAAAATGCCGCCCGTCAGTTCATCCGTAGGCTGCGGCATCGTCTCCCGATAGCCGATCAGCGCAACCGCACCGGTGGCAATCAATGCACTGACCGAAGATACCAGCTTGTCTATCAGACTATAGACACCGGATACCACTGCCGGAATATATTTGCCGCCCCGGTTCAGTTCGAAATCAATGACATCGGCCATAAAAGCATTGTTGCCGGTGGTTACGCACATCTTCGTCCCGTTCAGAGCCAATGTCAGGACGACATAGATTGCCATCAGAGGAAAAGCCGTGGAAATATTGCGTGTCTTTCCGCCCATATGTAACAAAACAAAGAAAAGAATAGATGCACAGGTTACATAGATGCACATATATGTCCAAGTAACGATTGTCTTCTTATTGCCATGCTTCCCTGCATACTTTGCCCCCACCACCGCAAACAGAATGGAAGGCAGGATGCTAACCGTAGTCAGCGTAGTGGAAATCGACATATCGCCTATAACAATCCCGCCCAGCATCGTGCCGATAATCGTCTGACTGGCTACCTGCTGCGCAATCTTGTCGGAAGCGCCGGAGGCGATATAACACTGCAGGGGGCGGTTCTTCCGCAGCACTTCCAACATATCCCGAAGTCTCAGTTTCTCTTTCTTCACCGTAGTGCCCGTAAAATTTTCCGGCCGGTCAAACTCCGATATGCCGATGCAGGCAGCAATCAGCCCAATCGCTGACACGGCAACCGTCACCCAGCAGACAGCGGACAGAAATTCCAGATTAAACCCGCCATACTTCGGCATCAGCACTACATAAAAAACCATGCTTAAAGTAATGGGTACCACATAATTGAAAATCGTGCTCCATACGCCCACCATAGGCCTCTGCTTCGGGTCATTGGTCATAAGTGCATACAGCGTCTGTCCGGTCATATTATAAAGCGTATATCCTATAATATACAACATATACAGCAGCACGAAAACCGCAATGCCATGTCCTTTGCCCGCTGCCCAGCTGAACATCATCAGCGTAGCCAATACCATAATCAGCCAGCCGGAAGCCAGCAGAATACGGACTTTGCCGAAACGGGTATTTACCTTGTCATAAATAAAAGCCAGCATCGGATCCGTCACCGCATCAAAAATACGGGTAAAAGTCAAAATCCCCCCCACTGCCACCGTCGCGATGCCGAATCCGATACTGGCGCTATAGCTTGCCATTCCTATCAGGCTATAAAATCCCATGCCCACAAAACCACTGGCTGCCACCATGATAATCTGCCATAATTTGGCACGGCGGTACTGTACGCCGTCCATTTGGCTTTGACTTACTTTGTTTCGAGCCATAACAAAATCCTCCTTTGAATTTTCACACTATGCCGTTTCCTTTGGTAAAATAATTATATAAAAACCGTTTTTTCCATGTGTTCAAATTCCAAGGAATTCTTTCGCTGTTTCATGATTGTTAAAAGATATGAAACATTTATTTTTTTACAGAAAACCGAATTACTTAACATTTCCCGCCGCGTTTCATGTATACTGAAAATACAAAAATCAGAAAATGTCACAGGAGGTGTTCTTATGCACATGAAAAACAATATCAATATCATAAATTTCCTGAAACAGGTTCAGAACTGCAGCTCCGAAGTATTGTTTGAGACACCGGAAGGCGACCGCATTGCACTGAAATCCACTCTAAGCCAATATATCTTCTGCACCATAGCCTCCAACCCGGAACTTCTCCAAAGCGGAATCATCCGATTTGAAAAGGAAGAGGATAAAATACTTCTGGCCGATTTTTTGTACGGGTGACAGACGCCCATAAAGGGCAGCAGGCATACGAAAACACTGTATATATGAAAGATAGAAAGAACATACAGAAATGAGGAAACTATGAATATCAGAGAAAAACTGGACTTTTTCCGAGAATTGATTCAATGCAGCCACAATCTTCCCCTGCACAGTTATAAGCCGGAACTACTCTTAACCGCCTCCGGCACCGGGCAGGATACGGCATCTGCCGATGACGATGCCATGTTTTTTCTCAGTCTGGGAGAACCTATCAGAAAACATATCGAAAAGAAAATACGGGAGCCTCTATTTATTGATGATTATCTGGGACTGATTTGGATCGTTGCCTTTGAATATAAGGAAAATGCCCTACAGGGCATCCATGCCTTAGGCCCGGCCTATTCCGGCAGAAATTCCTACCAGAATATCAAAAAAGAACTGGACCGGCACAACCTATCCATAAGAAGCCGTATAAAGGTGTTCCGGCTCTTTGACCAAATACCCATCATCCCTACAAACCAGCTGTACCAGTATGCGGTCATGCTGCACTATTGCGTTACCGGCACACGCATTGAGACAAAAGATATCCGGCTTACGGAAAAAGCATCCCAAAAGCCTTCGTCTTCCGAAATCAATCTGATTACGGAAGAACACCGGGGCGTATGGATGGCAGAACAGGAATTTATGAATATGCTGCGGGAAGGAAACCCCAACTATATAGATGCCATAGCCCGTTCCCACAGCCTAAGCGACGGCCCCCGCTTTGACGTGGGCAATTCACTGCGTCGGGCAAAATCCACTTCCATCGTCCTTCTCACTCTCTGCTCCAGGGCAGCCATTGAAGGCGGGGTAAACCCTTCCGTTGCCTATACCCTCAATGACTACTATATGCAGATGATCGAAGACTGCCAAAGCCTTGCGGAAGCCACTGCCGCATGCCATACCTTATTGGACGACTATGTGCAGCGGGTACAGCAAGTAAAAGCGGAAAATTCCATTTCCGGGCAGATAAAAAGCATCTGTGATTTCATTTCCATACACATTAAGGAAAAACTGTCCATCTCACAGCTGGCACGGCAGGCCGGTTACACGGAATACTATTTCTCCCATAAATTTAAGAATGAAGTGGGATGCAGCGTAGCCGATTACATTAAACATGAAAAAATACAGCAGGCCAAACTGCTGCTTTCGGGAACGAAAATGAGCATCCAAGAAATCAGTGAGGAATTGTCCTTTGGTTCCAGAAGCTACTTTTCCTCCTCCTTCCAGAAAGAAACGGGGCTATCCCCCAGCGAGTACCGGGAACGGAATATAAAAATCTGACCCATTGACATGAAAGCAGGGCTTCCGCAAACTGACAGCAGCATCCCTGAGACAGGCTACCGCTTAAATGACATTACCAAAATGCAGGCTTCCGAAAGATTCTCCTCTTCCGGAAGCCTGCATTCTTATATATTCATCCGTAAAAACAACATTTTTCCTATTCCATTCATTATAAGAAGATATATTTCAGAATGAACAATACCGTCAGCACATACATCAGTATGCTGACTTTTTTCTCCCTCGTCTTGCCTGTCAGCAGACAGATCAGCGTCCAGGAAATCACTCCTATGGCAATTCCCTCCGAAATGCTGTATGCCAGAGGCATTGCAATAATGCATAAAAATGCAGGAATGGCATCGGTCATATCCTCAAAGTCAATCTTTGCCACGGATCCCATCATATAAAATCCTACGATAATCAAAGCCGGAGCCGTTGCAAAAGAAGGGATGGTCAGAAACAGCGGCGAGAAAATCAACGCCAGAAGGAACAGCAGGCCGGTAGTAAGAGCCGTCAGACCTGTTCTTCCTCCTTCCGTCACACCGGAAGCGCTTTCTACGAAAGTGGTAGTGGTGGAAGTACCAAGTACCGCGCCCACGCTGGTAGCTACCGCGTCTGCCATCAATGCACCTTTGATTTTGGGCAGTTTCCCGTTCTTGTCCAGCATATTCGCCTTGGATGACACTCCGATCAAGGTTCCTAAAGTATCGAACAAGTCCACAAACAGGAAAGAGAACGTAACAACAATGAAATCCAACAGCTTAATGGAAGAAAAGTCCGCCTTGAACAGCTGGCCGAAAGTATTGCCGATAGCCGAAAAATCAAAGCTTACGATTGCATGGGGAATCGTGGAAAACCATCCTGCATCCGGGTTCGGCACATACAAGCCGATCAATTCACAGATAATTCCCAGCACCCATGTAGCAAGGATACCGAACAAAATGCCTCCCTTTATCTTAAGAATCAAAAGAATGGCCGTTATCAGCACGCCGATCAGTGCCAGCAATGCCGTAATTCCCACAGTGGAGAATTCCTCTCCTGCAAATTTCTGGTATGTCAGCAGCGTAGAATCATCATTCACAATAAGCTTTGCATTCTGCAGTCCGATAAATGCAATAAAAAGGCCGATGCCCACGCTGACCGCCGATTTTAACGTCATTGGGATGGCATTGAAAATCGCCTCACGCACATTGGTAAGGGAAAGCACGATAAAAATCAGACCTTCCACAAACACTGCCAACAGGGCAATCTGCCAAGAATATCCCATCTGTCCTGCCACGGTAAAAGCAAAATAGGCATTCAGCCCCATGCCGGGAGCAAGCGCAAAGGGATAATTGGCAAAAAACGCCATTAATGCAGTTCCCACGAAAGAAGCCAATGCCGTCGCAATCAGCACTGCGCTTTTGTCCATCCCCGATGCGGAGAGGATATTCGGGTTTACTGCCAGTATGTAAGCCATCGTCATGAACGTTGTTATGCCGGCCATGATTTCTGTCTTCACATCTGTCTTGTTCTCTGTCAGCTTAAAAAATTTCTCCAACATATCTCCTAAAACCTCCTACATAATTGTATAATAGTAAATCTATGACTGAAAGACATTTCTGCCTACAATCCGTATTATGGCCGTTCTATCTGAGCCTTCCGATAATTTCATTTGCCTTTGCATATATTTTTTCCGGCTCGTCATGTATATGGAACGTTCCGCTTCGGTAAAGGATTTTTCCGTGAATCATGGTCATTTTCACGTTTAGCTTGCTGCCGCTATATACTATATTCTTCGCAATATTGTTAAAAGGCTGCATATTGGGCTGGTGCAGGTCAATCATAATCATATCGGCCAGCTTGCCCTCCGCCAGCACGTCCGCTTCTGTCAGCCCCATTGCCTTTGCCCCGTTTACCGTGGCCATTTTAAGCACTTCCATGGCATCCACTGCCGAGGCATCCTGCTCCCTTACTTTGGCCAGACCGGTCACGAGAAACATTTCCCGGAACATATCCAGACAGTTATTGCTTGCCGGCCCGTCCGTGCCTATGGCCACGTTCAGCCCTGCCTTCAGGAAATCCTGAATAGGCGCGATGCCGCTGGACAGCTTCATATTGGAAGCGGGATTGGTAATTACGCTGACATTTTTCCGCTTAAAAAGTTCCGTTTCCTCCGGTGTCAGCCATACGCAATGGTATGCCCCGCCGCCGTTTTCAAACATTCCCAGAGAATCCAGAAACATGCCCGGCGTCATGCCGTAACGTTCCACACAGCCATCCACTTCGCTTTTTGTCTCGGACAGATGCATATAGACCGGTGCCTTTAACCTGCCGGACAGTTCCGCCATCCGTTCCATCAATTCTTTCGAACAGGTATATTCCGCATGAAAGCCAAGCAGAAACGAAATCAAAGGATCCTTCCCGTTCAATTCTCGGTACCACCGTTCCACCGATTCCACCGACTGGCTGAAATTATTCACTGCTCCTGTCTGCACGCAGCGCATCCCTGTTTCACTGCATGCCGCCGCAATGCTCTCCGGTGTCAGGTACATATCAAAAATAGCCGTAATCCCACTGGTCAGGTATTCCAGAACCGCCAGCTTCGTCAGATGATAAATATCCTCTGCAGACATTTTCGCCTCAACGGGGAAGACCTGCTCATTCAGCCAAGACTGCAGCGGCAAATCGTCCGCATAGGATCTCAGGAGAGTCATGCCGGAATGCGTATGGGCATCCTTAAAACCGGGCATCAGCAAGTTTCCCTGGCAATCCGTTTCCTCGTCCCAGAGGATGCCGCCGGTTTCGTCTGTCCCCGAAACCGAATCCTTGTCTTTCCCGTCCCCCACATAGACAATCCTCTCGTCTTTCACCCATATTTCCCCTTCAAATATAGGCCTGTCTTCTTCCATAGTCAATATCCTTGCATTATAAAAACGAATATTCATCGTACTCCGCCTTTCCTGTCACATTTACATCCGCCGTCTATTCCTTGCATACTTCTTCTGCAGGCAGCCACCGGGCCGCCCTATCCGTCATTCCAGATTTTCCGGCCCGAAGCCTTCCGGCAGAAGTTCCCCCAATGTCCGCACATAATATTCCCCGGCCACATTCGCAATCACCACGTCAAACTCTTCCGGCCGGCAGAACTCCATCATCACCTGACGGCAGACACCGCAGGGCGCGGCAAATTTTCCGTCCTCTTCTTCCCCTGCCCCTGCCACGGCAATTGCCCGGAAAGAACGTTCCCCCTCGCTGACCGCCTTAAAAAAAGCCGTACGTTCCGCACAATTGCTTGGGCCGTATGCCGCATTTTCAATATTGCAGCCTGTATATATTTTCCCTTCTTCCGTAAGCAGCGCGGCTCCCACGCGGAAACGGGAATAGGGAGCATATGCCCTCTCCCGCGCTTCCAATGCTTGTCCGATCAGCCTGACTGCCGTTTCCCGGTCTACCATATCCCCATCCTTCCTTTCCGTCTTCCCGCAGATATCCAGAGCATGTTTGCAAATTTAGTGCAGATGCCGGAAATGAATTTTCAAACACGCTCTAGGCATGCCCTAAAATTTTTTCACCGATTCCGCCACTAATTTGGTAAATAAAGGCGCCGCTTTATCGGCCGCCTCCTGCACCTCCGTATGGGTCAGCGGATTCTCCGTCATGCCCGCAGCCAGATTGCAGACACAGGAAATCCCACAGATTCTCATCCCCATATGATTGGCCGCTATGGCCTCCACTACCGTACTCATGCCCACCGCATCCCCGCCGATCATGCGTGTCATGCGTATCTCCGCAGGCGACTCAAAAGAAGGCCCGGTAAACTGCACATATATCCCTTCCTTCAGTGGAATCCCGTTTTCGTCTGCCGTCTGCCGCAGGATTTCCTGCAGTTGCCTATCATAAACAGTGCTCATATCCGGGAAACGCGTTCCCAGTTCCTCTATATTTTCCCCGATAAGAGGGTTGGGCACGAAGCTGGATATATGATCGGTAATCATCATCAGATCTCCGGCCCGGAAATCTGCATTTACGCCGCCGGAAGCATTGGTCAGGAACAGAATTTCCGCCCCCATCCTTTTCATCAGCCTGACAGGAAGCACCACATCCCCAATGGGATAGCCTTCATAGTAATGCACCCTTCCCTTCATACAGACCACAGGAACCTCGCCCACATAGCCGAAAATAAATTTTCCCGCATGCCCCGGCACCGTAGATACGGGAAATCCCTCAATCTCCCCATAAGGAAGTTCCGCTTCCGTCTTTATCGTATCTGCAAAATTCCCTAAACCGGAGCCTAATACAATGGCCACCTTTGGCTGAAAGCTTATTTTCTCCCGGAAACTATCGTAACACCGCATCAGTTTTTCATAATCCTTATTCATATCCCATACCCCGCTTTCCGTAGATTCCGTGCAATCCTGCACCTTTCCCGTTCCCATATGTCCTACTTACTATACCATGAACAAAAGAAAAAGGCAATGCAAGACATGCCGAATGTACGCAAATGCGTAACAGTTCAGCCTGAATGTAATGTTGGGAGGCGGACGCCCGTGCGCGAGTTT
>CAJUIM010000004.1 GCA_910586275.1 uncultured Lachnospiraceae bacterium
TGCTCTGAACGGAAATGCCGGCGCAGGCATAAAGCCGAAAATTGATTTCCGTGGTGCCGGAAAATAAACTATTTACAAGAAAAGAAATGTGTGCTATGATAGCGGAGTATGAAAATTGCTGCCGGCTGTGGTTCCGGACAGCAGCAGAAGAATTTGCCGATACTCAGATATGGGAAGACTCCGACCCTGACTTAGTATCCGGCGTAAAGAAAATCAGGAGGGAAGACAATGATTTCTAAGGAAAAGAAAACAGCGATTATCAATGAGTATGCAAGGTCGGAAGGCGACACCGGCTCACCGGAAGTTCAGATTGCAGTGCTTACGGCAAGGATTCAGGAACTTACCGAGCATCTGAAAGCCAACCCGAAGGATCATCATTCCAGAAGAGGGCTTCTGAAAATGGTCGGCCAGAGAAGGGGCTTGCTTGATTATCTGAAGAATAAGGATATTGAGAGATATCGTTCTTTAATTGAAAAGCTTGGAATCAGGAAATAATGGTAAATGTAGGGGCGGATACCGGCCGGAGAGTTATGGTGTCCGCCTTTTCCTCATAGTATTGTTTTTGGCAATTGCATGCTGCCGCCGATGATGCGGGCAGCTAACAGGGCAGATGGGATATTCCGAGACCACTGATAAGGATATGCGGCGCAGCGTATTTTTATCAGTAGTTTCGGCATCTCCTGTTTTGCGGATACTCTGGGGAAAACAGAACAGCAGGAAGGAGAATTAGGATATGGAGAAAAATTATAAGACATTTACAATGGAACTGGCCGGAAGGACGCTCCGCGCGGATATCGGAAGGGTGGGAAAACAGGCCAACGGCTGTGCGTTCATGCAATACGGGGAAACTACCGTGCTTTGTACGGCAACGGCTTCGGACAAGCCTAGGGACGGGATTGACTTCTTTCCCTTAAGCGTGGAATATGAAGAGAAGCTGTATTCCGTGGGTAAGATTCCAGGCGGCTTTAATAAGAGGGAAGGAAAAGCGTCGGAAAATGCCATTCTTACCAGCCGGGTCATCGATCGTCCGATGCGCCCCCTTTTCCCGAAGGACTACAGAAATGACGTGACGCTGAATAATATGGTAATGAGTGTGGATCCGGCATGCCGCCCGGAACTGGTAGCCATGATCGGGGCAGCCATCGCTACGTCTATTTCGGATATTCCTTTTGACGGTCCCTGTGCAATGACGCAGGTGGGAATGATAGACGGGGAGTTTGTCATCAACCCGTCGCAGGAGCAGTGGAAAGTGGGTGACTTGAATTTAACGGTTGCCTCCACCAGTGAAAAGGTCATTATGATTGAGGCCGGAGCCAATGAAGTTCCGGAGGATACAATGCTGGAAGCAATCTATAAGGCGCATGACATCAATCAGACTATCATTGCGTTCATCAATCAGATTGTGGCGGAAGCAGGAAAAGAAAAACATGAGTATACCAGCTGTGCAGTGCCGGAGGAAATGTTTCAGGCAATGAAGGAGATTGTGCCGCCGGAAGAAATGGAAGAAGCGGTGTTCACCGATGAGAAGCAGGTCCGGGAGGAAAATATAAGAAAGATTACGGAGAAGTTTGAAGAGGCATTTGCCGAGAACGAGGAGTGGCTGCCTATTTTAGGGGAGGCGGTATATCAGTATCAGAAGAAGACGGTGCGTAAGATGATACTGAAAGATCACAAACGCCCTGACGGACGTGAGATTACGCAGATCAGGCCTCTGGCGGCGGAAGTGGATCTGATTCCCAGAGTTCACGGCTCGGCTATGTTTACCCGCGGGCAGACACAGATCTGTACGGTGACCACATTGGCGCCTTTATCCGAAGTGCAGAGAATCGACGGTCTGGACGAAAACGAAGTGAATAAGAGATATATGCACCATTATAACTTCCCTTCCTATTCGGTGGGGGAGACAAAACCGAGCCGGGGTCCGGGACGGCGTGAAATAGGGCATGGAGCTTTGGCAGAAAGGGCTTTGGTGCCGGTACTTCCGTCGGAGGATGAATTTCCTTATGCCATCCGCACGGTATCCGAGACCTTCGAGTCCAACGGTTCTACTTCCCAGGCATCTATCTGTGCATCCACCATGTCGCTGATGGCGGCAGGCGTGCCTATTAAGAAACAGGTGGCAGGCATCTCCTGCGGTTTGGTAACCGGAGAGACGGATGACGATTATATTGTGCTTACGGATATTCAGGGATTGGAAGACTTTTTCGGGGATATGGACTTTAAGGTGGCAGGTACCCATGAAGGCATAACGGCAATCCAGATGGACATTAAGATTCACGGACTGACAAGGCCGATTGTGGAGGAGGCCATCAGGCGGACGAAGGAAGCCAGAGAATATATTCTGAACGAGATTATGACGCCGGCCATTGCGGAACCGAGGAAAGAGGTAGGGGCTTATGCGCCGAAAATTATATCGATTCAGATTGACCCTGAAAAAATAGGGGATGTAGTGGGACAGCGCGGAAAGACAATCAACGAGATTATTGCCCGCACCGGCGTGAAAATTGATATTACGGACGACGGCAAAGTGTCCATATGCGGAACGGATGCATCCATGATGGACAAAGCAGTGGAGATGGTGAAGGTCATTACTACGGATTTTGAAGAAGGACAAGTTTTCAAAGGCGTGGTTGTGAGCATTAAGGAATTTGGGGCATTTATTGAGTTTGCTCCGGGCAAGGAAGGCATGGTTCATATTTCCAAGATTTCCCGTGAGAGGATTAACCGTGTGGAAGATGTGCTCACTTTAGGGGATAAAGTTACGGTAGTATGTCTGGGAAAAGATAAAATGGGAAGAACCAGTTTTTCCATGAAGGATGTGGCACAGAAATAAGAAGCAAGAAGTTAGGAAATAGAAGTTCCCGCCGTAAAAGGCGGGAACTTTATCAGAAAGCATATGAAAAAGGCGTTAACGGTGAACCGGAAAAAAGGTTCTGCCGCTGACGCCTTTTATATTATTTATATTCAGATGGCTTCATGGAAGGTTCTGCTAATTACGTCAGACTGCTGTTCGGGTGTCAGCTTAATAAAGTTCACGGCGTATCCGCTGACCCGGATGGTAAGCTGGGGATAGTTCTCGGGATGTTTCTGTGCATCCAGAAGTGTATCTCTGTTCAGCACATTGACGTTCAGATGATGGCCGCCTTTTGTGGCATATCCGTCCAATAAATTCACTAAGTTATCTACCTGTGCCGTATTTGTTGCTGCCATAATTATTTCCTCCTTATATTTCAATAATAGTAATTGTTACTGTTTCTAAAATAATAATATCATTTTAGAATGAATTTGTCTATATGAAATTAAAAAAAGCCAAAGGAAAAAGAGTCATAACCTGGCTTTAGCCACATATATTAGGATAAAGGAGAAAGAAAGAGGTGGGCAGATGGCGGCGGCGGAAGAAATTTTGCGCATATTTCCTGATTATATGAGATATTTGTGGAAAAACGCAGCCCAAAAGGCAGAGGGACTGCAGGAGATCCGTCTTCGGACAGGCCGGGAGATTATTGTGGTGATGAACGGCCGGGAACGGTTCTTGGACAAGGCCGGGCAGATTGTCCCGGATGTAAAAACTGCCGTGCGGGTAACGGAACAGGATATGGAGGCTATTCTGAATCATATTTGTGATTATTCGGTCTATGCTTTCAGTGATGAAATACGGCAGGGATTTCTGACGATGCCGGGCGGGCACCGGGTAGGGATGGCAGGACAGGTTATCTTAGAGGAAAACGGCACGGTACGGAATATGAAACATATCCGTTATATGAATATCCGAATTTCCCACGAGATAAAAGGCGCGGCGGATTCGGCCATGCCTTACCTGTATGAAAACGGGAAACTGCTGAATGCCTTGCTGATATCGCCGCCGGGCTGCGGGAAGACTACGCTGCTGCGGGATATGATCAGACAGATTGCGGACGGCAACCGTTTTGCGGGGGGAATGAATGTGGCGGTGGTGGATGAAAGATCGGAGATTGCAGGATGTTATATGGGATGTCCGCAAAATGACGTAGGCATGCGGACGGATATTCTGGATGCCTGCCCGAAGGTAATCGGAATGATGATGTTATTGCGTTCCATGTCGCCGCAGGTGATAGCGGTGGACGAACTGGGAAGCGGGGAAGATATCCGTGCCGTTGGTCAGGCGATGCAGTGTGGCAGCCGTATTTTGGCCACTGTCCACGGCGATTCGCTGCAGGAAATAAGGGAGAAAGATTTTCTGGAAGATTTTATCCGCCGTCAGTTATTCGGGAGGTATATTATATTGGGCAAAACGGAAGGCGTGTGCAGAATAGAGTCTATTTATGATAGAGGATTCCGGTTATGTTACGGCTCTTAGGGATAGCCTGCCTGACGGTGGGTTGCACGGGGCTTGGCTGGTGTTGGAAGGACAGGCTGAAAAAAGGGCTGGAGGAACAGTATCAGGTATGGCGTATTTTAAAGATGATGGAAAATGAAATTACATACAGCCGGGCACCGCTGCCGGAAGCGTGCCTGCGCATTGCCGCAAGGGTGCAGGAGCCGTACCGGGAGGCGTTCGCGGGGATACATAGGGAAATGACGGCCAATTGCGGGGCAGCGTTCGATACGGTATGGAGGGGGCAGATGGAAAAATGTACGGGCAGTTCGGCACTGCCGGCGGAGGAAAAGAAAAGGCTGCTGGAATTGGGGAACTGTGTGGGATTTATGGACGGACAGATGCAGGCGCACATACTGGAACAGCAGATCCGCCGGCTGGAACTTTCCATCGGCAAGCAGGAAAAAGAAATGGCGGACAAAGGCAGGGTCATTATGAGCCTGAGCATAATGGGCGGGGTTATTATCGGCATTATATTTATTTAAGGACTGTTCAGAAATTATTTTGCAGTCGGTACGGGACAGGCATGCAAGAGCCGGCGGTTCCGGTTTGCATTTTGGAAGAAAGGCATGGTTATGGTTATGGACGTTGGGCTGATTTTTAAGATTGCGGCAGTAGGCATATTGATTACGATACTGAGTCAGGTACTGAAGCATAGCGGCAGGGAGGAACATGCATTTCTGATAAGCCTGGCAGGGCTTATTCTGGTACTGACATGGATAGTCCCTTACATTTATGATTTGTTTGCCATGATACAGAACTTATTTGAACTCTAGAGCGTGTTTGAAAATTGCTTTCCGGCAGATGTGCGTCACAATTTGCGGGAAAATTGTGCCAAAGGAAGGGCACATGGCGGAAGGAAATTCCCGCAGAGGGCAGGGGAAAGATAATCTGGCATGGAGGCGCAGGAGAAGGCATCTGCGGGGAAGAAAGGAGCATGGTCATTCTTATGGATGTGTTGAGAATCGGGATCTTGGGCATAGTCGGTGTCATGCTGGCGTTGCAGTTTAAGGCAAACAAGCCGGAATACGGCATTTATATCGGTTTTGCCGTCAGCCTGCTGATTTTTTCTTTTGTAGTGTCCGGGCTTTCTTCTATATTTGAAAGTATGGGGATTATGGAGAAATATATCGGTTCCGACGGGACTTATTTTTCCGTTTTACTGAAAGTGATCGGGATTACATATATCTGTGAATTTTGCTCCGGCATATGCAGAGATGCAGGATATGGGTCCGTTTCCGGTCAGATAGAGATATTCGGCAAATTGTCGGTGTTGGCGGCGGGAATGCCGATTTTGCTGGCAATTATTCAAAGTATTCAGGAGATTGCAGGATGAGGAAAATGTGGTGGATGCTGTTTATTGTCTGTTTTCTTTCCTTTATAGTGTACAAGCCGGCGTATGCGGAAGCGCTGCATGCCGGGACGGGGCGTGGGGGGCAGTCATATGCCGCGGGAGAGTCCGTGGACTTAGGAAGTGTGTGGGGACAGTATGATTTAGGGGAGATCAGCAGGGGTCTGGAAGAGATGCTTCCGGATTACCGATGGGATACACAGGAGATTCTGAACCGCATTCTGCAAGGGGAAATCTTTGCGGCAGTGGGACTGGTGTGGGAAGGGATAAAAGGGACGCTGGGAGCGGAATTGGCAGGGCTGAAAAATATCTTTGCGGCAATATTGATATTGGGGATTGTTTCCGCGCTTTTTTCTAATTTTTCGGATATTTTTCAGAATCACCAAGTGGCGGACATTAGTTTTTACTTTTTGTATCTTCTGCTGATGGCAGTTCTGATGAAGACTTTTCTGGCGGCATCGGGAATAGCTTCCGGAATGGTGGCGGATATCGTGCTGTTCATAAAGATGTTCATTCCCACTTATTTTATGGCAGTGGGGGCGGCACAGGGGCCGGCTTCGGCAATCGTCTATTACCAGTTTATGCTGCTGCTGGCTTACGGCGTGGAAAAACTGCTGTCCTCGGTTTTGCTGCCGATGATTTACAGTTATGTGCTGCTGGCGCTTATGAACGGTGTGTGGGCGGAGGAACGGCTTACGCTGCTGCTGGAATGCCTGAAGAAGGGAATCGGCCTTGGCCTGAAAGTGGCATTAGGGGCGGTGACATCTCTCAGTGTTTTTCAGTCCATGATTACGCCGGTTCTGGATTCGCTGCAGGGAACTGCCGTAAAAAAGGCCATTTCCGTAATACCTGGTATCGGGAATCTGGCGGAAGGGGTGACGGAGATGGTCGTTGGCTCTGCAGTGCTGATTAAGAACAGCATCGGATTGCTTTTATTATTGCTGCTGCTGGCAATCTGTCTCGTGCCCTTGGCGAAATTATTCCTTATTGCATGTGTGATGAAGGGCAGCGCGGCACTGGCAGGGATTGTCAGTGACAGGCGGATTACCGGATGCACCGACCGGGTAGGGGACGGAAGCCTGCTGCTGTTCCGGACGGCATTTACCGCAGTGGCCCTGTTTCTTATAGTGATTGCCGTAGTGGCATATACTACCGGGAAGATATAGGGGGGGGATATGAGCGGAAATTTTCTGGATTTTATGAAAGGCATCGGTATTTTTATATTATGCGCCCAAAGCTTTATGCATTTTGCCGCAGGCAAAACATATGAGAAATATGTGAAACTGCTGATCGGAGTGATGATTCTTGCACAATTCATCGTTCCGGTGAGGGCACTGTTCCTCGGTTCGGAAAATGCCCAGATGTGGGATGAAATAGAGCATTTCCGGGAGGAAATGGAACGCATGGCAGAGGAAGCCGGTCAGGATGCGGCTGCGGCCATGGAACGGGGCGGGGCAGATCCGGGGGCGGGGAGGGTGAAGAGCGCTGTGGAGGAAGAAATGAAAGGACGGATTGCGGAAGTCGCCGGTTCCTGCGGATGGGTGGCACAAGAGGTAGAACTCTCGCAAGAACCGCCCCGGATAATGATAAAAGTGCGCAGGGAAGGGAATGGGGAAGAAGAGAGGAAGAAGATAAAAATAGATAAAATAGCGGCAGGGACAGGAATGGGGCAGGATATCGAAGATTTGCCGGAGTATCAGGAAGAGAGGCTCGGTGATCTGCGGGAAGCTTTTGCCAAAGCAATCGGCGTGGATGCGGACTATGTGGAGGTCATTGCGGAGGAAGGAAAGAACCGCTGAGCGAAGAGGCTGTTATGGATGTTTCAAAGACACGGATATGCCGCAGGAACGAAAATCAGGGAGGCTGATATGGGAACAGAAAAGCCGCAGAGGCTGCTTCAGAAATTAAAAGAAAAGAAAAAGCCGGGAAAAGACCAGTTTGTCATCTGTATTCTGACAGGAATCCTTTTGCTTGTCATTGCAATGCCGACTTCCGAAAAAAGAGGGGAAAAAACATCAGAGTCCGGAATATGGGATAGCCCAAATGTTAAAATAGAAGAAAGCCGACAGACGCAAAATGCAGGAGTAAGTGAAAAAACAGAAAAAATTGACAGCACAGAGGAATATGAACACTATATGGAGAATAAATTAGAACAGGCAATATCAGCCATGGAAGGCGCCGGCAGAGTAAAGGTCATGATCACAGCAAATGCCTCCAGGGAACTGGTGGTGGCAAAGGATACACAGGATGTACATAGCAGTACGGCAGAGAACGATTCGGAAGGAGGCAGCAGGACTGTGGATGAATCGAACAGAGGGGAAGAAAGCATATACAGAAAGGAAAGTGATGGAAGTTCCAGCCCCTATGTCGTTAAGACACTGCAGCCTGTCATTGAAGGCGTGGTGGTCATAACGGAGGGAGGAGACCGGCCGGAGGTGAGCAGAAATATTACAGAAGCAATTGTGGCATTATTTGATATAGAGCCGAATAAAATTAAAGTAGTAAAAATGAAATCCGAATAAGGAGAAGGGGAGACGGGCATGAAGAATATGCTTAAAAAAAATCAGATTATGATTACGGCACTGGCGATTATGATTGCAGTTGCGGGCTACCTGAACTTTGCGGGTACGAAAGTGACGGAAGAGGAAATGATGATGGTGGACAGCGATACGGTAGTGAACGATGAAGCGGATACGGATGTGACGGCTTTGTTTGATATATCCGATGAAGATACGCTGCAGTCTTCCGGCTACGGAGACATTGAAAGCTTAGATACGGATGTGAATACGGTGGCTGCCGACTATTTGGACGAAGGAATGGCGGAAAATGTGGAAGAGACAGCGCCCATTGACAGTGAAGTGCCGGGAGAAGCGGTTTTTACGTCCACATCGGGTATGAACTCCATGTCCGGGGCAAAACTGTTAAAGGAGCAGACAAGGGCAAAGAACAAAGAGACTCTGATGGAAATAATCAATAATGCAAATATTACAGAGAGTCAGAAACAGGAAGCGGTAGACAATATGATTGCACTCACGGATATAGCGGAAAAGGAAACGGCAGCGGAGATTCTGCTGGAATCCAAAGGTTTTTCCGATGTGGTAGTGAGCATCAGTGACACTGGCGTGGACGTAGTGGTAAACGCCGCGGAACTGTCGGAAGCCCAGAGAGCACAGATTGAAGACATCATCATAAGGAAGACAGGAGTATCACCGGAAACCATTATTATCAGCACGACTGCAGCAGAGTAGGAAATAGGAGTTTATTTGATGTCCGGGATGTGCTATAATACAAATCGTCAATGCTGGCACACCGTTATCGGTATATGGGATACGGGCGGTATCCGGCGGAGAACTGTGCCGGACAGGAGAGGATTTCCGGCATGGGGCGGTGTGTCTGAGAAGGTATGAGGTGTACTCATGAAACACATATTTTTGACAGTGCACGACAGCGGGGGAAACGGAGTTGCGGAAGATGCCGCCTCCTTTTTCCATGCCGCAGAAGACAGTTTTAAGCTGCGGCGGCGGAGAGGGAAATAATTTGACAGATTATGCTTCATAAATCCGGCAGATTATGATATGCTGTACAGACACAGAAAGACATGGAGGAAAAGAATGTGGGCAATTATGCAGAAGAAATAAACAGAAGAAGGACCTTTGCAATCATTTCCCATCCGGATGCAGGGAAAACGACGCTTACCGAGAAATTCCTGCTTTATGGCGGGGCGATTAATCTGGCAGGCAGCGTCAAGGGAAAGGCGACGGCCCGCCATGCGGTTTCCGACTGGATGGAGATTGAGAAAGAGAGGGGGATTTCCGTTACAAGCAGTGTGCTGCAGTTTGAATATGATAATTTCTGCATCAATATACTGGATACGCCGGGGCATCAGGACTTTTCGGAAGACACTTACCGTACGCTGATGGCGGCGGATTCGGCCGTTATGGTCATTGATGCATCCAAAGGCGTGGAGGCACAGACAAGGAAGCTTTTTAAAGTCTGCGTGATGCGTAAAATACCTATTTTCACATTTATCAATAAGATGGATCGGGATGCGGGCGATATGTTTGAACTTTTGGATGAGATCGAAAGGGAACTTGGCATTGCAACCTGTCCCATGAACTGGCCCATCGGCTCCGGAAAAAGTTTCAAAGGGGTATACGCCAGGGCGGAAAAATGTGTCTATACTTATGCCGATACCGAGAAAGGGACACGGGAAGGCGAAACTACGGTAATTCCGGCTAAGGAAGAGGAAAGACTGGCAGAATATATCGGAACGGAACTAAAGGACAAGCTGTATGAGGATGTGGAACTGCTGGACGGAGCCAGTGCCGTGTATAATCTGGATATTATCCGTGCAGGGGAACTGACGCCGGTTTTCTTTGGTTCCGCTCTTACGAACTTCGGAGTGGAAATATTTTTGCAGCATTTTCTGAAGATGACTACCACGCCGCTTCCGAGAATGGCGGATACGGGGCTGATCGACCCTGTGGACAACCAGTTTTCGGCCTTTGTGTTTAAGATTCAGGCGAATATGAACAAGGCACATCGCGACAGGATAGCATTTATGCGTATCTGCTCCGGCAAATATGAAGCCAGCATGGAAGTGAAGCATATGCAGGGCGGAAAAAATATGAGGCTGTCTCAGCCGCAGCAGATTATGGCCAGCGAGCGGAAGATTCTGGAAGAGGCGTATGCGGGGGATATCATCGGTGTTTTTGACCCAGGGATTTTTTCCATCGGAGATACCCTCTGCATGCCGAAGGAACAGTTTGTGTATGAGGGAATACCTACCTTTGCGCCGGAACATTTTGCAAGGGTGCGTCAGGTTGATACAATGAAACGCAAGCAGTTTGTGAAGGGAATAGAACAGATTGCGCAGGAAGGGGCCATTCAGATTTTTCAGGAGTTCAATACAGGCATGGAAGAGATTATTGTGGGCGTAGTGGGCGTTCTTCAGTTTGAGGTACTGAAATACCGTCTGGAAAACGAGTACAATGTGGAGATTAAGCTGGAACCGCTTCCTTATGAGCATATCCGGTGGGTAGAAAGCAAGGATATGGATATTATGAAGCTGACAGGCACTTCCGACATGAAAAAAGTAAAAGACATGAAGGGCAATCCGTTGCTTCTGTTCGTAAATCAGTGGAGTATCGGCATGACGCTGGACAGAAACAAAGGATTAATATTATCCGAGTTTGGACGTGATTGATTGTTGAGAAAATATATGGAAAAAAGCATAGTCTGCATATGGCTGGCTGTATCTGTCTTTTTATGGACAGGCTGCGGGGAAAGCTGGCAGTATAAGAATCAAGGGCAGTCCCGGGAGAATGCGGGAGTGCAGGAAGAACATTCCATATCCTCTGAAGCGCAGCAGGACGATTCCGCCGAACTTCCGTCTGGGAAGGAGGCGGGAGAGACGGTTCCGCTGGAAGAGTCTGCAGAAGAGCCGGCGGAAGAGGAAACGGATGACAGGGCAGTCCGCGAAGCGGCCGGGCTTTCGGAAGAAAAAATCCCTCTGCTGCTGGCGGCTCAGGAAGGCCGGTATAATTTTGACAGGCTGAATGAGGACGAGCAGCTGGTCTATGTGGAAATATACCAGATACTCTGCGGCCGGGGAGTGGATGTAAAGATAAGCTGCATGGATACGGACAGAATTGAGAAAGCGTTCCAATGTGTGCTCAACGATCATCCGGAAATATTTTATGTGGACGGATATACTTTCACGAAATATACGCTTGGGGAAGAACTGAAAAAGATAACGTTTACCGGCACATATCATATGGACGTCGGCCAGGTGGAGGAGAACAGAAAGAAGATAGACGAATATGTAAGGACCTGTCTGGAGAATGTGCCGGCAGAGGCGGATGAGTATGAAAAAGTAAAGTATGTCTATGAATATATTATAGACCATACGGAATATAATGCGGAAGCAGCGGACAATCAGAATATCTGTTCCGTATTTCTTTACGGCCAGTCCGTCTGTCAGGGATATGCCAAAGCGATGCAGTACCTTCTTAATGAATTGGATGTTTTCTCCACTCTCGTGATCGGCAGTGTATCGCAGGGGGAAGGACATGCTTGGAATTTAGTGCGGATAGACGGGGAATACTACTATGTGGATGCCACATGGGGAGACGCTTCTTATCGGATGGAAGAATCGGAAGAGGTCACGGAACCGGAGGCTGCGGGAGAGGAAAATCTTCCCACAATAAACTATGATTATCTCTGTGTGACTACGGAACAGCTTTGTAAGACACATACCATAGATAATGTGACGGAACTGCCGCTGTGCACATCCATGGACGCAAATTATTATGTCCGGGAAGGCGCGTATTTCACTGCTTTAGACGAAGGAAAGCTGAAGTCGCTTTTCGAGCAGGAATATGCCAGAGGAAGCACATATGTCACCTTGAAGTGCAGTGAAGAGTCGGTCTATCGGGAAATGGGTGAATTTCTTATTAAGGAGCAGGAAATATTCCGTTATCTGAACAGCCCGGACGGGGTGGTGGCTTATGCGGACAACGAAGAGCAGATGAGCCTAAGTTTCTGGCTGTAGGGAGTGTCAGCCCGGAAACCTGTTTTTGTCTTTTTCTGCGGCGACAGCGCACCGTATGCGGCTGCGTTCCGGCCGGCGGACAGAAACGATTCCCTCTCGGGAGGGCAGCAAAAGACATAAAATATCAGTTTTCCGGGCCATGAAAAGTTAGGTCTATGCAAATGCTTAAAATTTTGGTATCATTATACAAACAGGCTGACGTTTGCTTTGTATGGAAATGGAGGTTTATAAATGGAGATGGAGAAGGAACTGGAGAAGAGCACATGTGCGTTGACGGAAGAGGAAGGAATCGGCTCGGTAAAAATCGCGGATGACGTGGTGGCCATGATTGCCGGGATAGCGGCTGCGGAGGTAAAGGGAGTGGCGGCTATGGCAGGGAATGTGCCCAATGAGTTTATGAGTAAGGTAGGCGTGAAAAACCTGAAAAAAGGTGTGAAGGTGGAAGTGCTGAATAAAGTTGTAAAGGTTGATTTGGCTCTGATTATGGAGTATGGCTATAATATCCCTGCAACCAGTCAGAAAGTGCAGGAGAAGGTAAAGAACGCAATCGAGAATATGACCGGATTGGAAGTGTCGGATGTGAATATCCGCATTGCCGGGGTAAATATGTTGAAGGACAGATAGGACGAAAGCAAAGATGGGCAGGAGAGAACTGAGAGAGCAGATTTTCAAACTGTTATTCCGTGTGGAATTTAACGAACCGGAGGACATGCCGGAGCAGGAGAAATTATTTTTTGAGGATGAAGAGAATCTGACGGATGAGAAAGCGGAGAAATATATTCTCGGAAAGTATGAAGATATTGTTTCTAAGCTGGGGATAATTGACGAATTGATCAATAAAGAGGCAGAGGGCTGGGGAATCGGACGCATGGGGAAGGTGGATCTGACATTGATCAGGCTGGCAGTTTATGAAATAAAATATGACGACGATATTCCCACCGGCGTGGCAATCAATGAAGCGGTGGAGTTGGCAAAGAAGTTCGGGCAGGACAGTTCGCCTGCTTTTATTAACGGCGTGCTCGCCAAGTTTGCATAGGCAGAAAAAGAATGAAACAGAATGTATATACCGTGGCACAAGTAAATTCCTATATTAAGAATATGTTTATGCAGGATTTTATGCTGCAGTCGCTTTTTGTCAAAGGAGAGGTAAGCAACTGCAAATATCATTCTTCCGGACATATTTATTTTACGTTAAAAGATGAGAAAGGAACGATTTCCTGCGTGATGTTTGCGGGGAACCGTTCCGGTCTTGCTTTTCGGCTGCAGGAAGGACAGCAGATCGTTGTGGGCGGCACGGTGGATGTCTACGAGCGGGACGGGAAATATCAGCTGTATGCAAAGCAGATTGTGTTGGACGGAGCGGGGCTTCTGTATGAGAGGTTTGAGCGGCTGAAAAGGGAACTGGAAGAACGGGGGATGTTCGATGCTTATTATAAACAGCCTATTCCGAAATATATCCGCACATTGGGGGTGGTGACGGCGGCTACCGGGGCTGCAGTGAGGGATATTATCAATATTGCCACGCGGCGGAACCCGTATGTGCAGATCGTGCTGTATCCTGCCGCGGTGCAGGGAGATCTGGCAGTGCCGTCCGTTATAAAAGGGATACGGACTTTGGAGCGTTACGGTGTGGATGTAATGATTGTGGGGCGTGGGGGCGGTTCCATAGAGGATCTATGGGCATTTAACGAGGAGGCTGTCGCACAGGCAATTTTTGACTGTCAGGTACCGGTTATTTCTGCGGTGGGACATGAGACAGATACCACGATTGCGGATTTTGTGGCGGATCTGAGGGCACCGACCCCTTCGGCGGCTGCAGAATTGGCGGTTTATGAATATCGGGAACTGCAGGAACAATTGGCGGGCTGTCAGTATACGTTGGAACGGCTGTGGAAGAATAAGGTAAGGTCATATCGGAACCGGTTGGAACAATACGGGCTGAAACTGAGGTATCTGAGTCCTGCCAGCCAGATCAGGGAGAAACGGACTCATGCCCTTAAGCTGGAAGAACGGATGGAAAACGCCATGCAAGGGATGCTGACGGAGCAGAGGCATAGGCTGGAGGTCTATATTGAGCGGCTGAAGGGTCTGTCGCCGTTAGACAAGCTGAATCAAGGCTTTTCTTATGTGTCGGACGGGGATGGCAAGACAGTTAACGATATCGGTCAGATAGAAATAGGAAGCATACTGTATATTCAAGTGAAGAACGGACAGATAAAGGCGGAAGCGTTGGAGAAGCGGGCACGAAAATAGAAACGGGGAAGGAGACGGATATGGAAACCAGAACGGCAGCCGGTGAGGGCGGCATGACGGAAGGAACGGAGCAGGAACTTCCTTTGGAGGATGCGTTCGATGCATTGGAGGATATTGTGGCACGTCTGGAATCGGAAGACATTACATTGGAAGAGTCCTTTCAGGCTTACCAAAAGGGGATGGAAATATTGAAATACTGCAATGGGAAAATCGACCGGGTGGAAAAGAAAGTATTGAGAATCAGTGAGGATGGGCAGACGGATGAATTTTAAAGAGGAACTGGATGCAAAGACTGCATATATAGAGGAAATGATCAGGACATATCTTCCGGAGGAAAAGGGGTATCAGAAAACGGTCATTGAAGCTATGAATTACAGCGTACTGGCCGGCGGAAAAAGGCTGCGGCCCATGCTGATGCAGGAAACTTATCATATGTTCGGCGGCGAAGGCCAATTAGCGGAACCGTTTATGGCGGCTTTGGAGATGGTGCATACTTATTCGCTGGTGCATGACGACCTTCCCTGTATGGATAATGATGAATACCGCAGAGGGAGAAAGACGACGCATGCGGTGTACGGCGAAGGCATGGCAGTGCTGGCAGGGGACGGACTGCTGAACTTTGCTTTTGAGACTGCGGTGAAAGCTTTCGGGAAAGCGCAGGGAAAAAATCAGTTGGAACGGGCAGCGGAAGCATTGGCGGTTTTTGCAGAAAAGGCAGGAATATATGGGATGATCGGCGGACAGACGGCGGATATGGAAGCGGAGAGAAGGGATGCGGGAGATTCGCAGGAGCCGGTAACGGAAGAGATGCTGCTTTTCATCCATGAGCATAAGACAGCGGCATTGATTCAAAGCGCCATGGAAGTAGGAGCCATATTGGCAGGTGCAGGGGAAGAGGAAATCCGCAGGATAGGAACATGCGCATATAAGATCGGCGTTGCTTTCCAGATTCAGGATGATATATTGGATGTCATCGGCAGCCAAGAGGTATTGGGGAAAGCGGTAGGCAGTGACGAGAAAAACCATAAGACTACTTATGTTACTTTAAAGGGAATCGGCCAGGCAAAAGAAGAGGTGAGGAAGCTTTCGGAGGAAGCCGTTTCTATCCTTGGTTCTTTTCCTAAAAGGAATGAATTTCTGGAAGAGTTGATCCGGCAGCTGACAGTCAGGGAAAAATAAGAAAAAGATAAAGAGGGTATGGATATGCTTTTGGACAGTATTCAGCAGGTTAACGATATTAAAAATATAGCGGAAGAGGACTATGATGCGCTGGCGGAGGAAATCAGGGAGTTCCTGATAGAGAAAATCAGCATAACAGGCGGGCATCTTGGTTCGAATCTTGGCGCGGTGGAACTGACAATGGCATTGCATCTTGCGCTGAACCTGCCGGAGGACAAAATTATCTGGGATGTGGGGCATCAGTCCTATACCCATAAACTGCTTACCGGCCGGAGGGACGGTTTTGAGACGCTTCGGAAATATGGCGGAATGAGCGGATTCCCGAAACGGAAGGAAAGCGACTGCGACGCTTTTGATACCGGGCACAGTTCCACTTCCATATCGGCAGGGCTGGGGCTGGTCAAGGCCAGGGATTTAAAAGGGGAAAAACATACGGTGGTTTCGGTAATCGGAGACGGTTCCCTGACCGGCGGGATGGCTTATGAGGCACTGAACAATGCGGCAAGGCTGGATACAAATTTCATTATTGTGCTGAACGACAATAATATGTCCATTTCGGAAAATGTAGGAGGGGTATCCAAATATCTGAACAATGTCCGTACTGCGGATAAATATCTGGGGCTTAGGGACGGAGTATATAATACGCTGAAGGATATGCCTAAATATGGGGATCAGATGGTAAAGTTCATCCGCCGTGCAAAAAACAGTTTTAAGCAGCTGGTGATTCCGGGAATGATGTTCGAGGACATGGGAGTGACTTATTTAGGGCCGGTGGATGGTCATGATATCCCCCGGCTGATTCGTGTACTGCAGGAAGCGAAGAGGGTGAAAAAGGCAGTTATCGTACATGTGCTGACGCAGAAGGGAAAAGGATATGTGCCGGCAGAAAGACATCCGGCCAGATTTCACGGCGCGGAACCTTTTGAAATAGAAACGGGACTGCCTACCCATCCGAGGACAAAAGCCAATTATACGGATATATTTTCCACGGTTATGACGAAACTGGGACAACGGGACGATAAGGTGGTGGCGATCACGGCAGCTATGCCCGACGGAACAGGGCTGAAAAGGTTCCACAATATGTTTCCGGAGCGTTTTTTCGATGTGGGTATTGCGGAAGAGCATGCGGTTACCTTTGCGGCCGGGCTGGCGGCAGGAGGGCTGAAACCCATTGTGGCGGTTTATTCTTCTTTCCTGCAAAGAGCCTACGACCAGATTCTGCATGATGTCTGCATCCAGAATCTGCCGGTAGTGTTTGCCATTGACCGGGCAGGGCTGGTAGGCAGCGACGGGGAAACCCATCAGGGCATATTTGACTTATCCTATCTGTCTTCCATTCCCAATATGCATATTATGGCTCCTAAGAATAAATGGGAACTGTCGGATATGATGAAATTTGCGGTGGACTTTGGGGCGCCTATTGCCATACGCTATCCGCGGGGAGAGGCCTATGACGGGCTGAAGGAGTACCGGCTCCCGATTGACTACGGAAAAGCGGAGTGGATCTATAGGGAAAAGGATATCTGCCTGTTGGCGGTTGGGAGTATGGTGAAAGTGGCGGAGCAGGTACGCAGGGAACTGAAGGAAAGAGGCTATTCCTGTTCTCTGATCAATGCCAGGTTCGTAAAGCCTATTGACGAAGAAACTGTGATGGAAGCGCGGGCGTTACATAAGCTGTTGGTAACTATGGAAGAGAATGTGGCAAGCGGCGGGTTCGGTGAGAAAGTGAGAGATTTTACGGACCGGACGGGGAGCGGGGCAATGCTGGCTGTCCATATACCTGACGCTTATGTGGAGCACGGAAATGTGGAACTTCTGAAGAAAGAGCTGGGCATGGATGCAGACAGCGTGGTGAAAAGCATTCTTGCCGAGTACAGCGCACTGTAGGGGGGACGGCATGAAGGAACGTTTGGATATGCTTCTTGTGCAGCAGGGATATGCTCCGTCCAGAGAAAAGGCAAAAGCCGTCATTATGTCCGGAAATGTATTTGTGGACGGACAGAGGGAAGATAAGGCAGGTACGTCTTTTGACGGAGAGAAAGTCCGTATTGAGGTAAAGGGCAGTACCTTGAAATATGTGAGCCGGGGAGGCCTGAAGCTGGAAAAAGCAATGGCTTCTTTCGGAATCGGATTGCAGGGAAAGGTATGCATGGATATCGGAGCTTCCACCGGAGGATTTACGGACTGCATGCTGCAGAACGGTGCGGCCAAGGTATATTCCGTGGATGTGGGGCATGGACAGCTGGACTGGAAGCTGCGGACGGATGAGCGAGTCGTATGCATGGAAAAGACTAACTTCCGCTATATGCTCCCAGGGGATATTCCGGAACTGTTGGATTTCGCTTCCGTGGACGTATCTTTTATTTCCCTCACTAAAATATTGATACCGGCGCGAAATCTGCTGACGGCCGCAGGGCAGATGGTATGCCTGATTAAGCCTCAGTTTGAGGCAGGACGGGAAAAAGTAGGGAAAAAGGGGGTCGTCAGAGAACCGGAAACTCATAGGGAAGTCATTGGAAAAGTAGTGGACTATGCGGATCTGACAGGTTTTTCCGTGCTGGGCTTGGAATATTCCCCGGTGAAGGGGCCGGAGGGAAATATTGAATATCTGGCTTATCTGGGGAAAAAACAGAATATTACGGAAGAAACTGCCGGCCTTACGGAAGAGACGGCAGAAGAAAGGTTGGAAGAAATAAGGCAGAGGGAAAGCGGGGCATCGCATGCGGCCGAGATGGAATCTTTGATGGAAGCGACAGTGAAGGAAGCCCATGAGTGCCTGCGGTAACGGGAAAATGGAACATTTTTATGTGATTACGAACGGGCACAAGGACTGCGGCCTGAAGAAAACCAATTATATTAAGGATTACCTACAGAGAAACCATAAGAAATGTACGGTACAGGTTAAAGGCATCGGCCAAGGAGAACAACCTATGGGCTTCGTGCAGGAGGATACGGATCCTTCCCGGTGTTTTACGGATTCATCGGAAATTCCGCCGGATACGGACTGCATCCTTGTGCTGGGGGGCGACGGTACTTTGCTGGAAGCGGCAAGGGACACGATAAACAGGGATATTCCGCTGCTGGGCATTAATCTGGGGACATTGGGGTATTTGGCGGAAGTGGAAGTGAACGGAGTGGACGCGGCATTGGATCAGCTGATAGAAGACCGGTATGAAGTGGAGCAGCGGATGATGCTGACCGGCCGGATTGTGCGGGGCAGTTACCATAAAAAAAGGCATGAAGAGAAAGGAATCTCCAAGACAGGTACGAAGGAATTACATGCACTGAATGACATTACCGTTACGCGCAGCGGCTCCTTGCAGATTATTCGTTTTCAAGTATTTGTCAACGGGCAGTTTCTGAACGAATACCATGCGGACGGCGTGATTGTGGCAACGCCTACCGGTTCCACCGGTTATAATCTTTCCGCGGGAGGACCTATTGTGGAACCTAAGGCGGAACTTCTGGTGATGACGCCTATCTGCCCGCATACGCTGAATACCAGAAGCATTATACTTTCTCCGCAGGATCGGATTGAACTGCAGATCGGGACCGGCCGGGAGGATAGCATTCAGCAGGTGGAAGTGAATTTTGACGGCAGCCGGAAGCTGCTGCTCTATACCGGCGACAAGGTGGAGATAGAGAGGGCAGTAATGACCACAGGAATCATAAAACTGAACCGGGTAAGCTTTCTGGAAGTATTACATAAGAAGATGAGTGAGACATAATGATATTCGGAGGTTATATATGAAGAGGAACAGGCTTGGCAAAATCGTGGAGTTAATTGAAAACTACGATATTGAGACACAGGATGAACTGGCGGACCGTCTGAAAGAAGCCGGATTTCATGTGACACAGGCCACCATATCCCGGGATATCAGGGAACTTCAGCTTTCCAAAGTGCCTGTCGGAGACGGGAAACAGAAATATGTGGTACTGAAACAGGACGACCGGCATTTGGGGGATAAATATATAAGGGTACTGAAAGACGGGTTTGTATCTATGGATATGGCGCAGAATATTTTAGTGATAAAAACCGTGTCAGGAATGGCTATGGCAGTGGCGGCGGCAGTGGATGCCATGAAGCTGAAGGAAATCGTAGGCTCCATAGCCGGAGACGATACGATTATGATGGCCGTACGCACGGTGGAAGATACGAAAGCCGTCATGGACAAGATTTCAAAAATGTTATAAAAATGGGATCTGTATGAGGCGGCACAATTTTTGCTGCCCGATGCGGATATTTGATAAGAGGTAACTGGCAAAAGAAACAGACGGTATGTGATGCTCTTTGCCCGGAGGACACATAAGGAGTAGAACGATGTTAGTGAGTTTGCATGTAAAGAATCTGGCGCTGATTGACGAAGAGGAAATATGCTTTGGGGAAGGCTTGAATATTATGACAGGGGAGACCGGTGCCGGAAAATCCATTATTATCGGTTCCGTAAATCTAGCCTTGGGGGCAAAAGCAGATAAGGAATTGATCCGCACCGGAGCAGAGTATGCCCTGATCGAACTGGTTTTTAGGCTGGACAGCAGGCAGGAGGAACGGCTGAAGGAGATGGAGTTCTTTCCCGAAGAGGACGGGACATTCATGATTCAGAGAAAAATCATGCCTGCCAGAAGTGTCTGCAAGGTATGCGGGGAAACCGTGGGTGCGAAGCAGCTGCAGGAAATTGCGGAAGTGCTGATTGCCATTCATGGACAGCATGAGAATCAGACATTGCTGCAGAAAAAGCGGCACAGAGAAATCTTGGATGATTATGCGGGGAAAAAAGTATCGGACTGCAGAAAGAAGACTGCCGCAGGCTATCAGGAATATATGAAGCTTCTGAAGGAAATGGAAGAGGGAGGAAGCGATGAGGCAGCAAGGGAACGGGATGCTGCCTTGCTTCGGTTTGAAGTGAAGGAGATAGAGGAGGCCGGGCTTACGGCGGGCGAGGACGAGGAATTGGAGCGGGATTACCGCAGAATGGTAAACAGCCGAAAAATTAAGGAAGCTGCCTACGGGGCATACCGCATGACCGGAGAGGATGCGGGCGCCGGAGAGAATATCGGACGGGCTTTGCGTGAGATCAGAAGCGTCTCTTCTTATGATGAGGTTTTAGGCGATTTGGAGAATATGCTGGGGGATATTGATAATCTGCTGAATGATTTCAACCGGCAGATGGCGGACTATCTGGAGGGGCTGGAATTTGACGAAACGGAGTTTGTGCAGACGGAAAACCGTCTGAATCTGCTGAATCATTTAAAATCAAAATACGGGAAAAGCATGGAGGAAGTGCTTGCATATAAACAGCAAGGGGAAGAAAAACTAAGAAGATTGGAACATTATGAAGCTTATCGGCAGCAGCTGGAAGAGAAGCTGGAAAAAGCAAGACAGGAACTGGAAGAGTCCTGCGGGAAACTGTCGGGACTGCGTGCGAAATATGCAAAGGAACTGGGAAAACAGTTAAAGCAGGCACTGCAGGAACTGAATTTCATGGACGTGAAATTTGAAATTCAGGTAACGCCACAGTTCGGGCATTTTTCGGCGGACGGGTATGACGATATAGAATTTATGATTTCCACCAATAAGGGAGAGCGGCTGAAGCCGTTGAGCCAAGTGGCCAGCGGAGGCGAACTGTCGCGTATTATGCTGGCATTTAAAACCGTGCTGGCGGACAAGGATGAAATCTCCTCCCTGATTTTTGATGAGATTGACACAGGCATCAGTGGGAAGACCGCTTGGAAGGTATCGGAAAAGCTGGGAATTTTAGGAAGAAACCATCAGGTGATCTGCATCACTCATCTGCCTCAGATAGCCGCTATGTCGGATGTTCACTTTTTGATAGAAAAAGGCGAAAAAAAAGAGCGGACTGTGACTACCATCCGAAAAATCAAGGGAGAAGAGGATCTGAGGGAACTGGCGCGGATGCTGGGAGGGGCGGATATTACCGATGCGGCATTGGAAAATGCCCGTGAAATGAAAGAATTGGCAAGAAATACAAAACAATACTAAAGTAAAAAGAGCAAGTTCTTCACATACTAAGGGAGATTGGTGAAAGGATGTGAGAACTTGCGAAGAAAAAATAAGAAGACCAAGACAAGAATGGATCAATATAGAACCTGCCTTTACTTTGCATTGGCAGGCAGCGTGACGGCTTTGATCTGTGCCTGCTACTTTGCCCTCTGGAAAAAGGTGCCTTCCAATATAAAGATACGGGCAGGGGTGGATCAGACATTGGATCTGCAGGTGCCGGCATCGGGGGAAATCTATAAGGAGGCAGTGGAGGTAAGTGGGTTCACGAAATCCAACATTCCGAAGGACAGCGTCCATATCGATCTGGCGAAGCCGGTCACGATCAAAGCAAATACAATAGAGAAATATGTGCTGGATTTAAAGCTGTTCGGCATTATTCCGCTGAAAACAGTGGATGTGCAGGTGATTCAGGACAAGACTCTCACCCCCGCAGGGATACCTATCGGGATTTATGTGAAAACACAGGGTGTGCTTGTTATCGGAGTAGGCGACTTTACCGGGGAAAACGGGGAGAACCTCTGCCCGGCTCAGTATGTCCTGCAGTCCGGCGATTATATCACGGAGGTGAACGACGAGGAGATTACCGGAAAAAGAGATTTTGTGGAAAAGGTGAAGCACAGCGAGGGGCAGGAGATGGTGCTTCAGGTGAAACGGGGAGAAGAGAACCTGACGCTGAAAGTGAGGCCGGAAACGAGTCAGTCCGGAGATTATAAAATCGGCATATGGATCAGGGACAATGCGCAGGGCGTGGGCACCATGACATATCTTGGCGACCATGCGGATTTCGGTGCGCTTGGGCATGGAATCAATGACGTGGACACAAGCACGCTGATGGAATTGGAAAAGGGGACACTGTACCATACGGAGATTATCGGCATCACAAGAGGGGGCAACGGCGCGCCGGGAGAACTGACCGGTTATATTGAATATGACGAGTCCAATATTATAGGGGAAATCAAGGAAAATACCAGTGAGGGCATTTTCGGGAACTGCAGCGAACAGATTTATTCGGCGGTACCTTTTGATCCCCTCCCCATCGGCCTGAAGCAGGAGATAACGAGGGGCAAAGCCCAGATTATCTGCAGCATTAACGGAGAACCGGACTATTATGATATTGAAATACTGGAAACCCATCTGGATAACGACAATGTGAACAGGGGGATCGTGCTGCGCATTACGGATCCGGATCTGTTGGCTCTGACCGGAGGGATTGTGCAGGGAATGAGCGGTTCTCCGATTGTGCAGGGAGGAAAGATCGTAGGGGCCGTTACTCATGTGCTGGTGCAGGATTCCACAAAAGGGTATGGGATCTTCATTGAGAATATGCTGTCGCATTGAAGGCGGCCCGACGGCGGAAATCCGTTTTCGGTTTTGTGCCGTGCGATGCCTAACGCTTGAATCCTCAAATAATGTTCCTTTATAATAGACAATAGCAGTATTTGGAAATTCATATCAATTGCCTTGGATTTTCAGATTTCCGCAAAGAAAAAAGTCGGGGGCGGCAAATTTGTGCTGACAGGTGCAAATGCATGGGCGTAAACCTCGCGGGCTGAGAAAGGAGCATTCATAGATGGAACAGTTGAATCTAACATCGACAAAGGATAGCGAGGGAGTATATAAGATATTGGGTGATCTGATGAATATGGATAAGGAATTCCAGATTATGATTACAGTGCCGTCCAACCATAAGGAGTCCCTGACGGCAGGGCAGGGTACCGGAGCAAAGCATTTTGCCGAAACGAGGGATCTGGAAAAAGATGTGACGGAGATTATCCATGAAATCGGCGTACCGGCTCATATTAAAGGATATCAGTATCTGAGGGAGGCAATCATGATGTCCGTAGAGGACAATGAAATGCTCAATTCCATCACAAAAGTGCTGTATCCGTCCATTGCAAAGAAATACCAGACGACGCCCAGCCGGGTGGAACGGGCAATCCGGCATGCGATAGAAGTAGCTTGGAGCCGGGGAAAAATGGAGACTTTGGATGCAATGTTCGGATATACGATAAATACGGGAAAGGGAAAGCCCACAAACTCGGAGTTCATAGCACTGATTGCGGACAAAATAAGGCTTCAATATAAAAGTTAAGGATAAAATTAGAGATAAAATGCCGCTATATACAGCCAATGTGCAGACAATTCCAAACAGAAATGAAAATTAAGATACAAAAATTAGCAATTACTTCTTTTAAACCCTTCTAAGATGATGTATAATAGAGCAAAAGCAGATTTTGGTGAAGGTTGAGGAAGGAGCACGCTTTAACTATGAAAAAGATATTGTTTGTTGCATCGGAAGGTGTACCGTTCATTAAAACGGGAGGTTTGGCAGATGTAGTAGGGTCTCTGCCGAAATGTGTGGATAAGGAATATTTTGACGTACGGGTCATGATTCCGAAGTATACTTGCATGACGCAGGAAATGAAGGATAAAATGACCTATAAGACCCATTTTTATATGGATTTTAACTGGAAGAACGAATATGTGGGAATTATGGAAGCGGAGCATGAAGGAGTGACTTATTATTTCATTGACAATGAAATGATGTTCTCGGGTTTTCGGCCGTACAGCGACAATGTTTTGGATGAAATCACGAAATTTTCATTTTTCTCCAAGGCGTCTTTGTCCGCACTTCCTTTAATTGATTTCCGTCCGGATATCATCCATTGTCATGACTGGCAGACAGGCCTTGTCCCGGTATATCTGAAGGAGCGTTTTCAGGGAAATGAATTTTTCCGCGGCATTAAGACCGTCATGACAATCCACAATCTGAAATTCCAAGGGAAATGGGATGTGAAGACAGTGAAGTCCATTACCGGCCTGCCGGATTATTTCTTTACGCCGGATAAATTGGAAGCATATAAGGATGCGAATTTACTGAAGGGCGGTCTTGTTTATGCGGATGCGGTCACTACGGTGAGCGATACTTATGCGGAAGAGATTAAGACAGAGTTTTACGGAGAGGGCTTAAACGGCCTGCTGCAGGCAAGAAGCGGCGACCTGCGGGGCATTGTCAACGGGATTGACTATGATGACTTCAACCCGGAGACGGATAAGTATATTGAACATAATTACAATGCAGTGAACTTCCGCAAAGAGAAGATTAAGAATAAGCGTGCGCTGCAGGCAGAATTGGGGCTGGAGCAGGACGATAAGAAGATGCTTATCGGCATAGTGTCCAGACTGACAGACCAGAAGGGATTTGACCTGATTGATTATATGATGGATCAGATATGTCAGGATGCGGTACAAGTTGTTGTATTGGGCACAGGAGAAGAACGTTACGAGAATATGTTCCGTCATTTCGACTGGAAATACCATGACAAGGTTTCTGCCAATATTTTCTATTCGGAGGCTTTGTCCCATAAGATTTATGCGGCCAGCGATGTGTTCCTGATGCCGTCTTTGTTCGAACCCTGCGGGCTTAGCCAGCTGATGGCGCTCCGTTACGGTACCGTACCGATCGTAAGGGAAACGGGAGGTCTGAAGGATACGGTAGAGCCATATAATGAATATGAGAATACAGGAACCGGCTTCAGCTTTAAGAACTACAATGCCCATGAGATGTTGGAAACCATCCGCTATGCGGAACGCATTTATTATGACAGAAAAAGAGAATGGAATAAAATGATAGACAGGGGAATGGCAGCTGATTTTTCATGGCAGGTATCCGCAAGGAAGTATCAGGAAATGTATGACTGGCTGATTGGCTAAAGGACGGAACTGTTTATGTCTGACAAGAAACAAGTGTCTCAGGGCAGCGGAAAGAGAGACAGCTTTATTATGCAGGCGGGCATTTTGGCAGCAGCATCGATAATCTGCAGGATTATCGGGCTGCTGTATAAAAGCCCGCTTACAGGGATTATCGGAGACGAAGGGAACGGTTATTACAATACGGCGTATAACATTTATACCATTATCCTTCTGGTATCTTCATATAGCATTCCATCGGCAATCGCAAAGGTGCTTGCCCAAAGACTTGCGCTGAAAGAGTACCGTAATGCACAGCGTATTTTTAAATGTGCAATGCTTTACGTTATGGTAGTCGGAGGAGCCGCAAGTCTTGTGCTGTTTATATGGGCGCCTTTTTTTGTCATGGGAAATTCCGTTACGGTCCTCCGCTTTTTTGCGCCGACCATATTTTTTTACGGATTGCTTGGTGTGCTGCGGGGATACTTTCAGGCGCACCGGACAATGCTTCAGACCTCTTTTTCGCAGATCTTGGAACAGATATTGAATGCCGCGGTCAGCATGGGGGCGGCATACGGATTAATGCAGATGGCGGCGGCACAGGGAGGCGACGGAAGCACGCAGGCCATGTATGGCGCCATCGGAAGCGCATTGGGCACAGGCTCCGGAGTATTGGCCGCTTTGCTTTTTATGACGGCAATCTATCTGATGAACAGGAAGACAATAAAAAGATGGGTGGAGAACGACAGGTCAAAATCGGAAGAATCTTACAGGGATATTTTCCGGATGATGATGTCGGTGGTGACTCCGTTCATTCTGAGTACCTGCATTTATAATCTTACCACCGCCTTGAATCAGACCATATATTCCCAAATGATGGTGCTCCAAAAGGGGATGGATGAAGTGACGGCAACAGTCACTTATGGCATTATGGCAGGAAAGTCGGTGACAATTGCCAACATTCCGATTGCGTTGGCATCGGCAATGTCTGCGGCAATCGTTCCTACCATTGCGTCTGCATATGCACAGGGTGCCGTGAGCAAGACAAAGAAGAAAGTGGCTTCTGCAATTAAAGTGACAATGTTGGTTTCCATTCCGGCCGCGGTGGGGATAGGGGTATTGGCAAAGCCGGTGGTAATGGCACTGTTCCCGCAGAAGGACTCATTGGAATTGGCTTCCCGGTTATTGATGACAGTGGCGGCCACTGTTGTTTTTTACGGGCTGTCCACATTGACCAATGCGGTTTTACAGGGGATTGGCAGGGTGAATACTCCGGTCATAAATGCCTTGGTGGCACTGGGCGTTCAGACGGCAATTCTTGTTCCTTTGCTTTACTATACGGAGGCCGGCATTTACGCAGTGGCGGCTGCCACAGTGGCATACTCTCTTCTGATGTGCATACTGAACAATGCCTTTATGAGAAAATATCTGAACTATAAGCAGGAAATCGACAAGACTTTTTTGCGCCCTGCTTTTTCGGCCGTACTTATGGGGGCGTTGGCTTACGGTACATATGAGGGGATATGCTATTTACTGGAACTATTTATGGAATCCGAATATTTTG
Organism: uncultured Lachnospiraceae bacterium; assembly: GCA_910586275.1. Classification (GTDB taxonomy): domain Bacteria; phylum Bacillota; class Clostridia; order Lachnospirales; family Lachnospiraceae; genus Kineothrix. Next base: position 26,967 of record CAJUIM010000004.1, read on the forward strand.
TAAATCTGATTGCCCTGACGGCAGCGGTGGCGGCGGGAGGATGCCTGTATTTTGTGCTTGTAATCAAACTGCGGGCCGTGAAAGCGGAGGACTTAAAAGCTTTGCCGAAGGGACAGTTGATCCTGAAGGTGGCGCGGAAACTGAGGCTGCTGGCCTGATGCCGGCGGCAAAGCTAATTTTTCATTTTTTGATTCCAGAAATTCCCTAACAGCTTAAGTTCTTCCGGCTGTATGCAATGTTTTAAGGTGTTGTTGTTTATTTTTTCCAGGCAGGCGGAGTAATCCATCCAGAGCACGGATTCCACTTCGGCCTGCCGTAACGTCAGACAGGATAGGTCAATCGGTTTTTCATAGAGATAAACCGCGCTGCATTCCCTGTTATGGAAGGGCTTTCCATGAAATTCCCTATGGTCTTCGGTTTCCAGGAAGCCAATCGGCAGCAGGTCTTGGGGAGATGCATCCAGTCCCAGTTCTTCTTTCAGTTCCCGCAGCGCCGATTCTTCATAGCCGCAGCCGGCGGGAATATGTCCGGCGGAGGAAATATCATAGCATCCGGGGTAACTGTCCTTTGTCACGGATCGTTTCTGCAGAAGCACGTCGAAACTGCCTCTGTCGTTGGGGCGGACAATCCATACATGGGCGGTACGGTGCCTGTCCCCATAGAGGTGCACGAGAGAGCGTTCCCTCACTCTGCCGGTAGGATGTCCCTGCCGGTCTGTCAGGTCAAGCAGTTCCAAAGGGATTCCGTTGAGAACCGCTTCTTTTAAAATATTGTCCATATATTTCAGTTTCAGGCAGAAAAACGGTGCTTCCGCCTTTAAAAGTTCAAAAAATATAAGATCTCCTTCCCAAAGATTCAGATGGGGGATGTTTGCTTTCGGAACCCATTCCAGCGTACCCTCGTTACATTCTTTCAAGGTGCCGGTAAATCCGTCTGCGGTATACAGACACATATGATAATCCGTGATATCATCGCAAAGAAATGTGACGATGCCGCGGAAACGGAATGAAGTCAGTGTCAGCCCGGTTTCCTCGTATGCTTCCCGCAGCAGGCAGTCATCGGGGCTTTCCCCGCTCTCAAAATGTCCGCCGATACCGATCCATTTATCCTTATTAATATCCGTTGTCTTTTTTATCCGGTGCAGCATCAGATAAGAATCTTCTTTTTCTATGTAACAAAGCGTTGTTAAAGTCATGGCTTCATCTCCGTTTTTTCTAATAATATTAAGGTGTCTTGCAAAAAGCATTTTAAGATATGTATTTCCATCTGCCGTCAGCCAACGATGTACTAGAAGTATAGCACATTAAGTTATATTGTTAAATATGTTTGGCATTATCTTCACGCAAATTAATTTTTGCTGAAATAGTCTGGAACATGCAGCGGAACCGTTCCAAAAATTACCGTAATAATAATTTTCCGTCCGTAAATACTAACATCAAGATAAGCGATAAAGTTCATGCTTAAATCGGATGCGGAAACGTATTTGAGATAAGCAGCAGACGGACGGAAATTGCTTATCTCGAATATAGATAGCGAAAGCGCGAAATAATAAACGGAGGTGAAAGAGATGGCAAACAGCAGATCTAATAGAGTAGAAGTTCCTGAAGCTAAGGCAGCTATGGATCGTTTTAAAACCGAGGTCGCTTCAGAATTGGGTGTTAACCTGAAAGAAGGATATAACGGTGATTTGACGTCTAAGGAAGCAGGGTCTATCGGCGGTGAGATGGTCCGCAGAATGATCCAGAAGCAAGAAGAACAGATGAAATAACCATAAACGGTTATGGGGGAGGATGCTCTTAAGGGCATCCTCCTTTTTATGCACACAGGCACCCCGAGGAAGTATGTCAGCAGAAGCTGACGGGTGCCTGGCGCGGGAGCAGCGGAGAAGGTCATTCCCCTGCTCGATTGCACACAGGATCATTGGAACAATTCCATAAACAGCCTGCGTGCATCGTCAAACCCTTGCTGGTAGGCGGCCGCGCCGTACTCTGCACCGGCCGCGTTAGCTGCGGAAATTGCTTTGTCCACAGCGGATCTCTGTTCGTCATTTAAATTCTGCCGGCCTAATTTCTCAACTTCTTCTTCGCATTTTCTGGAGGCGTTTTGGTATTCCTCATTGCAGGCCAGCATCTTTTCCAAAGAATGGCATTTGCGGAATTCAAAGAAATTTTCTAAAAGGCAGTCCTCGTCCTGCCGGTCCTTTCGGTTCTTTCCGGCGGAAGTGATGTAATTCTTTATGACTTTGTCAATTCCGGCGGCTTTAGGGCTGTGGTATTCTTTTTCAAGGACTTTGTACAGCTGGAAGCCAATCAGGACGCCTACCTGTAAATAGACATCGCTGTGTGTCAGGGCAAGGTCTGATATGGCATCCTGCAGCGCGGGATCGGTTTTGTCCGCGGTTGGGAATAAAGTTTCCAATTTTGCATAAACTTCTTTATAGGATGCGCTTATCCTTTCTTCATACGAATCGGTGATGGATGATGTGGATTCCGAACCATATAAAAAATAAGCGGCGATACGGCTTATGTCTATGCGGTCCAGAATTTTTGTAAATTCTGTCATCTGAATCTCTTCCTTTCTGTCTTATATTTCCTTTTTATGTTATATCGAATAAATCACAATATAAGGTTTACACATATTCTTGAAGTATACATATATTATAGCACAAATATTAGAGGTTTGGTAGGGGTAATGACTATTTTGAATTGTGAAAATTATGAAGTTTTTGTGAAATGATTGCTAACTTTGCGGATTCGTGTTAATTTTGTATGGAGAAAGTAAGCCGGCAGGGAAAAGCGGCTGCACATAGGAAAGGGCATCTTAAGTGCCGTAAAATAGCGGGAGGTGTATATGCGGTTACCGGGAGATTATGAATACAGTGATTCACGGCTATCGATGAAATATATGGCGGCAGGCGTCAGTCTCTGCCTACTGTTGATTTTAGGCGTGGTTATATGGACGAATAAGGAAGCGGATGCAAGGAGGCATAAGGAAAAGCAGGAGACGGAAACTCCTGTTTTGGTTTTGGAGCATGAAGGGGGCGGACGGGCAGGAAATCAGCCGACCGGTGCAGGCGGGCCGGATACGGCGGATGGAGAAGCAACGGGAACCGGCGGTCCGGGTGCGGCGAACGGAGAAGCGGCAGGGAACGGCGGGGAAACAGGAACATCGGCAGATACAGTTCCGGCAGAGGCTGTGATGGGCTTTAACGGATCGAAGTCCATGGAAATGGTAGAACGTCTTTATGCGGAACACAGACTGGTCGCTTCGGACTTGGATTTTTGGGATATGTTCCCGGAAACGCCGCCGGATTATATGCAGGGGGCACTGCAGGACGAAACGGAAGGAAGTATGCAGGGCGGCACGGAAGAGCCGAAAGATAAATATGCCCGTTATGAGGAAGAGGCAGAAAAAGAGTCTCAGATGGAAGAAGAGAAAGCTAAGCAGGATCCGTCTAAAGATGGGAAGCATACGCTGGTCAGGCTGTCCGACGGGGAGGAAGAGTGGGTGCTTATCAATCCGTATCTGGAAAAAAATACTTATGATTTCAGCAATCTGACGATGCGGCAGAAGCAGCTTGCCTACTATGCAGACGGAAATACTTATTCCTATGTGGGCGCAGATCTTTCCAAATATAACGAGGAAGTGGATTTTCAGGTTCTGAAAGAGTCCGGTGTTTCCTTTGTGATGCTCCGGCTGGGGATGCGCGGCTATGGCAGCGGAGAACTGATGCCGGACGAGAGGTTTGCAGAGTATATGGCTAAGGCTATGGAAGCGGAACTGAACATAGGAGTATATTTCTATTCACAGGCAATTACGGAGGAAGAGGCGGCTGAAGAGGCCAATTTTGTCATACAGAATCTGGAAAATTACCCGATTACTTATCCGGTCGCCTTCGACATGGAATATGTGGCCAACGATACGGCACGGGTGGAATCGCTGACAAGGGAAGAAAAGACAAACATGGCGAAAGTGTTTCTGGACACGGTCAAGGAGGCGGGGTATCAGCCGATGGTTTACGGCACGAAGGAATGGCTGCTGAAACATGTGGATCTGACCAAACTCACCGAGTACGACATTTGGCTTTCTCAGCAGGAAGATGTGCCGGATTACCCATATCAGTTTCAGATGTGGCAGTATTCCAAAGAAGGGAATCTGAACGGGGTAAACGGCGATGTGAACTTAAATATCAGTTTTGTGGATTATTCGGAAAAATAGAATAAATCTTAGGAGAAATCTTAAGGCGTGAGTAAATATCGGCATATGCCGCAGGAGACAGCCCCTCAATATAATTGAGCGGAAAATTGCGGTTTATGCCGTTTTTTTTCAGGATATCCACGGCTTTGTTATAGGCAATGGCAGCCTCTTCTTCGGTTTCGTAGATGCCTACCACATAGCTGCTCCGTATATGCACTTTGACTTTGAAACGGCAGCCGTACTTTCCGTCCGCAGGACAGAGAGGCAGTCTGGTGATGCCATGAAAACGATTGAGAATTTCGATGTTTTCATAGCGGAAATCCGTATTGTCCCCATTAATGAAACGATAGTCTTTTCCCGCAACCGCGTAATTTTTCACGCCGTACCGATTCAGGATACCGAACTGCATGCCATAGTCATTGACATAAAGATGTCCTCCCCGGCGCATGATTTTTTTCCCTGAGTAATAAAACAGATCGTCAATGTCGAATTTCAGCGGATGGGAAGGCTCTATATAATATAAGAAAAACTTCTTTTTCAGATAAATCGGGGTAGGGAAATAAATACCGTTGTCACGGAAATTTACCAAAGATACCCATTTGCCGAAAGAAAGAGGGGAGGAAGGGGTATAGTCTTCGATGGACAGGGAGCAGTCCGTAATGACGGCATTGGCTGCCAAATAGGCATGATGCGCCTGTAGGGCATTCTCAAAGCTTCCAAGGCTTATGTGTTTTCCGTGAAAGGTGACAGAGGCGCGGTAAATGGCTGTGCCGTCTTTTTTCTTAGCGGGGTAAACGCCGGGCAGACGATTGTTCATGGCACGGCTCCTTTCTCTTCCGGGCAGCGGCATAGCGGCGGGAGGCCTTTCTGCGGTCTGCCTTGGAATGGTTTCTTCTGATTATAGCATTTCGGAAGGGGTTTGAAAAGAAGGCTTGAGGGTATATTGCAGTGATACGGTATGTGTTGCATGAGGTTCATGGTGTTTGCCAATCGACATTTTTTTCTTCTAATCGTCATTAATTTAACCAAAAGAAAACAATTTTAGAAATATTTTAGATATAATTTTTGGACTTCCTGTATAAAATATTAAAGAAGTATTACATTTGTATGACACGAATGTATTAAATTGAGGGTCATAAGCGCATAGCCGTCCCTCAAAATCAAAAATGAAGAGGAAGAAAAAAATGTATAAGTATAAGCGGAACATGACAATATTGCTTCTTTGCAATGTGATTATCCTGACGGCATGGCTGAACCTGAAAGAATTGCAGGTGAACCGGGTGGCGTCCACTATGGCATTTCAGATTGAGTTTATGGAAGACTGTGCCGAGATGGACGAGTCCAGCTTTATCGGGATGGTGGCAGAAGCGTCTTCCGGACAGCGGGTCGTGGATTATAACGTATTGGAACGGAAAGCCAAGTATGTTTTGTCGGAGGAGGATTATGAGGTATTGCTGCAGATTGTGGAGGCAGAGGCCGGCTGTGAGGATATTAAGGGGAAGATGCTGGTGGCCGGGGTGGTCATGAACCGGGTGGAAAACAGTCAGTTCCCCGACACGGTGAAAGAGGTGGTATATCAGAGGCAGCATGGCGTGGTACAGTTCTCCCCGGCAGCCAACGGCAGGTTAGGGAGGACGAGTATCAGTGACGAAACCAGGGAGGCGGTAGAGCGGGTACTCTACGGGGAAGATATTACGGAAGGGGCACTTTATTTCGCATCCCGTAAGTATGCCGATCCGGAGCTGATGAAGTGGTTTGACAATAGCCTGACGTTATTGTTTTCTTATGGCGGACACGAATTCTTTTCTTAACTTCACATTGCACGGGCAGTAAAACTATGCTATACTTTATGCGGTTAAAGCAATCGGGCCGAAACCGGAAGAAAAGGCATGGCATGTGGCAGGGCACTTTATCCCACCGTCGGGAGAGCCGGTATTAAGTCAGGTTCCACAGCAGGCCGTGCGGAAATGAGGAGAAAATGGAAGTTTTATATAACAGCACAAGAAATAACGGAATGCAGGCAAAGGCATCGGAAGCCATTCTGAAAGGACTGTCCGAAGACGGAGGTTTGTTTGTGCCGGATCATATCCCGATGTTGGACAAGGGACTGAAAGATTTGGCAGCCATGACCTATCAGGAAGTGGCCTATGAGGTCATGAAGCTGTATCTGACGGATTTTACGGAGGAGGAACTGAAAGACTGTATTGCAAAGGCATATGACGGCAAATTTGACACGGAGGCCATTGTCCCTCTTGTCAGTGCGGACGGAGCCTATTATCTGGAATTGTTTCATGGCGCGACGATAGCCTTTAAGGATATGGCGCTGTCCATTCTGCCCCATCTTATGATTACGGCGGCAAAGAAGAATCAGGTGAAGAATGAAATCGTCATCCTGACGGCCACTTCCGGCGATACGGGGAAGGCAGCCTTGGCCGGATTTGCAGGAGTGAAGGGGACAAGGATTGTGGTGTTCTATCCGAAGAACGGGGTCAGCCCCGTTCAGGAGAAACAAATGATAACCCAGAAAGGGGAAAATACATATGTAGTGGGAATCCACGGCAATTTTGACGATGCACAGACCGGTGTGAAACGGATATTTGCCGACAGGGAACTGGCAGAGCGGATGGACAGGCAGGGATTTCAGTTTTCTTCCGCCAATTCCATTAATATCGGACGCTTGGTGCCGCAGATTGTCTATTATGTATATTCTTATGCCAAGCTGCTGGCAGAAGGGAAAATCGAAGAGGGAGATAAGATTAACGTTGTGGTACCTACGGGGAATTTCGGAAATATATTGGCGGCGTTCTATGCGAAGAATATGGGGCTGCCGATAGGAAAATTAATCTGCGCATCCAACGACAACAAAGTGCTTTATGATTTTTTCCGTACAGGCATATACGATAAAAACAGAGAGTTTGTGCTGACCAGTTCCCCTTCCATGGATATTCTCATATCCAGCAACCTGGAACGTCTGATTTACCGCATTGCGGGAGAGGACGGCAGTAAAAACGCGGAACTGATGAAGGCTCTGGCAGAGGATGGGAAATACGGCATTACGGAAGAAATGAAAACCCGGCTGGAGGACTTTTACGGAAATTATGCGTCCGGGGAGGAAACGGCGGAAACGATAAAGGAACTGTATGAAAAGACCGGATATGTGATTGATACCCATACGGCAGTGGCTTCCTGTGTGTACCGGAAGTATAAAGAGGAGACGGGGGACGGGACACCGGCTGTCATTGCCTCCACCGCCAGTCCGTTTAAATTTACCCGCAGCGTAATGACTGCCATTGATAAGAAATATGATGCGATGTCGGACTTCCAGCTGGCAGACGAACTTTCTTCCTTGGCAAATGTGCCGGTTCCCGCGGCCATAGAGGAAATCCGCACTGCGCCGGTACGGCATGATCATGTATGCGGAAAAGAGGAAATGAAGAAAACGGTGGAAGATTTTCTGGGACTGAAAGACATGGGGCATTGAGAACCATGGACATAGAGGATGAATGGTATGAGTATTTTTGATTTGCTGATTTCGGGCAGCGGCGTGTATCTGATTTATATTGCGATTTTAATGAAATGGAAAGGGGAGATAAGGAAAGGGGTCATTGTGTCCAAAGACGTAAATCCCGAGAGGATACGGGACAAGGAAGGCTTTATCAATTATATGTTTCCGAAAACCCTTGTCATCGGCGCCTTGACGGCAGCAGTGGGCTGCCTGAATATGTCAAGCCCTTATATAAGCGGGTCGGCATGGCTGCCGCTGGCGATTATGGCCGGATATTTTGCGGCATTGATGGCATTTGCGTCGTTTACCATGAAAGCTAGGAAAAAATTTATTGATTAGATTCCATGCTCAAATAAACCGGAATATTTTCACAAGGAATTTGAGCGGGAGCAGTGGGCAGGAGAGGAAAAGGATGAATGAGACGGTACAGGCGAGGCTGGCTGCCTTGCGCAGGGAAATGGAGAAGGAAGGGATTGATTACTATCTGATCCCCACTTCGGATTTCCATAATTCGGAGTATGTGAACGATTACTTTAAGGCAAGAGAATATTTTTCCGGTTTTACAGGATCCAACGGCACGCTGGCGGTGTGGAAAGATTCGGCGGGGCTGTGGACGGACGGCAGATATTTCATACAGGCGGAAAAGGAACTTGCGGGGACAGGAATTACGTTGTTCAGGATGCAGGAAGAAGGCGTGCCGGAAATTCCCGATTTTCTTTGTGAGCATATGGAACCGGGACAGACGGTGGGCTTTGACGGAAGGACGATGAACTGTCTGGCAGGGTGCAGGCTGGAGGAGAAGCTGGGAGAAAAGACGGGGCTTGGAATAAGGCATGATTTGGACTTGGCCGGCCGTGTCTGGCAGGAACGTCCTCAGCTGCCCGCCCACCCGGTGATGCTGCTGCCGGAAGAAATCAGCGGGAAGGGAACTAGGGAAAAACTGCGGGAAGTAAGGGAGAAGACAGTGGAGGCCGGTGCGGAATATCTGCTGCTTTCCAAGCTGGACGATCTCATGTGGCTGCTGAATATCAGAGGGAATGACGTGGAATGCAATCCGGTGGCTTTATCCTATGGCTTTGTGGCTCCGGGGGAAATGTATTTTTTTATACAGCAGGAGGAAGTGACGGAAGAATTCAGGGAATATGCTGCGGCTAACGGAATTGTGATAAGGCCCTATGGGGAAATTATGGATTTCCTGAAAGCATACGGTTATGCATCGGGGAAGGGAAGCGGCAAGGTACTGTTGGATAAAAGGAACATTAATTTTGCTTTATTTAAGGCATTGGACGGGAATGCGGAATATGTGGAAGGGGATAACCCTACGGAGAAACTGAAAGCGGTGAAGAACGGGACGGAACTGGAACGGATGGAAGAGGCGTACCGAAAGGACAGCGCGGCGTTGATCCGGTTTATTTACTGGCTGAAGCATGCCGTCGGGAAAGAAGAGATTACGGAAGTGTCGGCGGCCCGGAAGCTGGACGGCCTGCGCCGGGAATTGGACGGATTTCTGGATCTTTCCTTTCCCACTATCAGTGCATATAAAGAAAATGCGGCGATGATGCATTATGAGGCGGAAGAGGGAAAATGTAAAAAACTGGCTCCCGAGGGCATGTATCTGGTGGATTCCGGCGGTCAGTATATGGGCGGCACAACGGATGTGACGCGTACGGTAGTGCTGGGGGAAATCAGCGAAGAGATGAAACGGCATTTCACGCTGGTAGCCGTAGGCATGCTGCAGCTGACGGAGGCTAAGTTCCTGTACGGATGCACCGGAAGGAATCTGGACATTTTGGCAAGACAGCCGCTCTGGGAACTGGGGATTGACTATAAGTGCGGGACCGGGCACGGCATAGGTTATATCCTCAACGTTCATGAAGGGCCGCAGAATATCCGATGGAGGTATACCGCCGAAATGAAGGAAGCAGTCTTGGAAGACGGGATGGTTCTTTCTAATGAGCCGGGTGTATACCGGGAGGGAAGCCACGGGATACGGACGGAAAATATTCTGGTGGTCAGGAAAGGGGAAAAGAACGGGGACGGGCAGTTTATGTATTTCGATACCCTTACTTTTGTGCCGATTGACAGGGATGCCATCGATGTGAGATATATGCAGCCGGCGGATGCAGAGCGGCTGAACCGTTACCATGCGGCAGTATACGAAAAAACGGCAGAGTATCTGACGGAAGAGGAAAGAGCCTGGCTGGCGGAGGTGACGGCACCCATATGATACGTTGGGGAACGAAATGTCATTGCCGAATAGACGTAACCGAAAATATACTAAATATAAAAAAAGTTTAAAATTAAAGGGCTAAATCTTGACTTTTACAAGTGGTTCTGACATAATTATCTAAGATGCATAAAATCTGTGCATATATTGTAAGAAACCGCTTTTTACATAATTATAAGGTGATTTACATAAGGTAAAGATGCGGTGAAAAATAAATTTATAAGGAGGACGTAACATGTCAACAAAAGCGTATTATCCGATTAATGAAATCGGAGCCGGAAAAGTTGGTTTTTCCAAAACAAGGTCCATTATCGAAGCTGCTTTTTACGGAAATAACGTAGTTAAAGTCAATACTCTGAAAGAAGCTTATGAGCTTGCTAAAAATTCTCCCGGCACGGTTGTGACCGATATGAAGATTAAAGACGGCGAGACTTTCGGCCTTGAGAAAGATTCCAGAGTTTTACTGTTCAATGACGGAGCGGTAACCGGACGTTATGCAGCAGCACGCCGTATCAAAGGCGAGCCGGGCGTGGATGAAACCAAGCTTGACAAGGTAGTAATGGACGCTGTTTACGAGACACGTTGGAAGACAATGTATCATGCGGAGTGCTTTATCGGCCTTGACTCGGAATTTATGGCAAAGGCACATCTCCTGATTCCGGAAGGAGAAGAGAATATCCTTTACAACTGGATGCTGAACTTCCAGTATATGTCTGACGAATATGTTAAGATGTATAAGAACTCCAAGCCGATCGGCGACGGAAACGAGCCTGATATTTATATCTTCTCCGATCCTCAGTGGGTACCCGGAAATAGGCCGGACGTGGATTACAGCTGCTTAAGCGATCCTCTTACCCTGTGCTATTTCGATACAAACCAGAACTGTGCGGCAATCCTCGGCATGAGATATTTCGGCGAGCATAAGAAAGGCACGCTGACAATGGCTTGGGCTTTGGCTAACAGAAACGGCTATGCTTCCTGCCATGGCGGACAGAAAGAATATCTGCTTCCGGACGGAAAGAAATATGTGGCATCCGTATATGGCCTGTCAGGTTCCGGAAAATCCACTCTGACCCATGCAAAACATGGCGGAAAATATGAAATCAAGGTTCTTCATGACGATGCTTTCATTATCAACACCGATACATGCGCATCCATCGCTTTGGAGCCTACTTACTTTGACAAGACAGCGGACTATCCTACAGGATGTGCCGACAACGAATATCTGTTATCCGCTCAGAACTGCTCCTGCACCTATGACAGCGAAGGAAAGATTCAGCTGGTAACGGAAGACATCAGGAACGGCAATGGCCGTGCAATTAAGTCCAAATTATGGTCCCCGAACCGTGTGGACAAGATCGATGCTCCGGTAAATGCAATTTTCTGGATTATGAAAGACCCTACCATTCCTCCGGTAGTGAAACTGAGCGGTGCGGCACTGGCTTCCGTAATGGGCGCTACGCTTGCAACCAAGACTTCCACTGCAGAGCGTGTGGCAGCAGGAACGGATTTGAATGCACTCCGCATCGTTCCTTATGCAAACCCGTTCAGGACTTATCCTCTTGTAAATGACTATGATAAGTTCAAGAAGTTGGTAGAAGAGAAAGAGGTAGACTGCTATATCGTAAATACCGGCGATTTCATGGGCACAAAGGTTAAACCTGCAGATACTCTGGGCATTCTTGAGACAATCGTGGAAGGAAAAGCTAAGTTTGAGAAGTGGGGTAATTTCGATGATATCGAGATTATGTATGACTGGGACGGCAAGACCGCAGACTTCAGGCCTAATCTGGAAGACGAGTCTTACAAGACCGCTCTGAAGAATGCTATGCAGAACCGTGTAGATGCAGTGAAAGGCTTTGCAGAGAAGAAGGAAGGCTATGATAAGCTTCCGGACGAAGCTCTTGCGGCAGTGCAGAAACTGGTTGATGCTTTGAATTAATGAGAGTTTTATAATAAAAAAGAATACCATTTGCATCCGGAAGGGCTGCAGATGGTTTTCTTTTATGCACAGACCCGGGCAGGGAAGGTATGCCGTTAAGGCGGTGCACGGGAGGCGCAGCGAGTAGGGGAAGAAATTTTCCCTGCTCGATGTAAAAGAAAGGGATATGGGCGGCGGTGCCGCAGGAAAGAGATTGAGGAAACAATGCAGGAAAAGAGGGAAACAGGGGAGGATAGAGAACGGCTGAACAAGTATTTGGCGGCCTGCGGAATCTGTTCCCGCAGAGACGCTGACCGTTGGATTGCGGAAGGCCGGATAACCGTGGACGGGGAAACCGCTGCCGTAGGAATGCGGGTAAGCGGCAGGGAATTGATTATGGCAGACGGGAAAGCCGTGACGGGAAAGGATCCGAAGGCGGTGATTGCCTATTATAAGCCGGTAGGCGTGGTCTGTACGGAGCGGGACAGATATGCGGAACGGAAAGTCAGTGACGAATTCCGGTATCCGGTACGGCTCACTTATGCCGGCAGGCTGGATAAGGAATCGGAGGGACTGCTGCTTATGACCAATGACGGGAGGCTGATTGAGGCAATGATGCGCGGAGCCAACGGACACGAAAAGGAATATGTGGTCCGGGTGGACCGGGAAGTGACCGATGAGTTTCTGATGAAATTGTCAGAAGGAGTATATTTGGAAGAATTAAAGGTTACTACTAGAAAATGTGATGTCAGAAAAAGCGGAAAATATACTTTTACCATTGTTTTGACGCAGGGGATTAACAGACAGATACGAAGAATGACGGAGACTTTCGGATACCGGGTCAAGGCATTGAAGCGGGTACGGGTCATGAATGTGAATCTGGTGAATCTGAAGCCGGGGGAGTACCGCGTAGTGGAAGGGGAAGAACTGCAGCGGCTGTATAGACAGGCAGGGCTATAGGGTGAAGGAAAATCGGAAAAGAAAATCGGAAAAGGGTAAGACGGAAATGGGTAAGACGGGAAGCAAAGCAGATGACAGCGTAAGAAGAATCCGGGAATTAACAGAGCTGCTGAATCGGGCATCCAAGGCGTATTATGCCGAGGACAGGGAAATAATGAGCAACTTTGAGTATGATAAATTATATGAAGAACTGGAAGAATTGGAAAAGGAAACAGGAACCGTATTGTCCAACAGCCCTACGGTACGGGTAGGCTATGAGGCAGTGGAGGAGCTTCCGAAGGAACGGCACGAAAGACCGATGCTTTCGCTCGGGAAAACGAAAGACAGGGAAGAACTAAAGGAGTGGCTACAGGATCAGGAGGCATTATTAAGCTGGAAACTGGACGGGCTGACGGTGGTTCTGACTTATGACGGCGGAAAGCTTGCAAAAGCGGTTACAAGAGGGAACGGGGAAGTAGGGGAAGTAGTGACGAATAATGTGCGCACCTTCCGCAATATTCCTCTTTCCATTCCGTATCAGGAGGAACTGATTCTGCGTGGGGAGGCTGTGATCACTTATTCCGATTTCGAGGCAATCAATGAGGAGATTGCGGAAGAGGAGGCACGGTATAAAAATCCGCGGAATCTGTGCAGCGGTTCGGTCAGGCAGCTGAACAATGAAATTACGGCCGGAAGAAGGGTAAAATTTTATGCGTTTTCGCTTGTTAAGGCGGAAGGAGTGGATTTCGGCAATTCCCGGGAAGGCCAATTCCGTTTTTTGCAGGAACAGGGTTTTGAGACGGTAGAGTACCGGATGGTAGATAAAGACACGGTGGTGGATGCGGTAGAGGAATTTGAGCGGAAGGTGGAAGGATATGATATTCCTTCGGATGGGTTGGTGCTTTTATTTGATGACATTGCCTATGGGCAGTCGTTGGGCGCGACGGCGAAATTCCCGAGAGATTCCATTGCCTTTAAGTGGGAAGACGAAGTGAGGGAAACGGTCTTAAAGGAAATCGAATGGAGTCCCAGCCGTACAGGGCTGATTAATCCGGTGGCTATTTTTGAACCGGTGGAACTGGAGGGAACTACGGTCAGCAGGGCTTCCGTACACAATATCAGCATACTGAAAGGGCTGAAATTGGGGATAGGCGACCGGATTACCGTCTATAAGGCTAATATGATCATACCGCAGATTGCGGAGAACCTGACAGAAAGCGGCAATGTGGAGATACCGGAAAGCTGTCCGGTATGCGGCGGCAGAACGGAAATAAAGCAGGTGAATGAAGTGCAGTCGCTCTACTGTACCAATCCTTCCTGTGAGGCAAAAAAAATCAAGTCATTCACACTTTTTGTCAGCAGGGATGCCATGAATATAGACGGCCTTTCGGAGGCTACGCTGGAAAAATTCATTGCCAGAGGCTTTATTCATGAATATGCGGATTTGTTTCACTTGGAACGTTACAAAGATCAGATTGTGGAAATGGACGGATTTGGGGAGAAATCCTGTCAGAATCTGGTGAACAATATAGAAGCGGCCCGCAGCACGACGCTGCCCCGTCTGATATACGGCTTGGGAATCGCCAATATCGGGCTTGCCAATGCCAAAATGATCTGCCGGCATTATCGGTATGATTTACCGGCCATGATGGAGGCGGACGTGGAGGACTTAAGCGCCATAGACGGCGTAGGAGAGGTAATCGCTGCCGGATTCTGCGATTATTTCAAGCAGGAAAGCAATCAGGAAAGGCTGCAGAATCTGTTGGCAGAGATCAGGATTGAAAAGGAAGAAACGGAAGAAGGAAGCGAGACGCTGGCAGGGATGGCTTTTGTAGTGACAGGCAGCTTGGAGCATTATGCCAGCAGGAATGAACTGAAAGAGGTCATTGAGAAGAAGGGCGGGAAAGTGACAGGCAGCGTGACATCCAAAACAGTATGCCTGATTAACAACGATATTGCTTCATCATCTTCCAAAAACAAGAAAGCGAAGGAACTGCAGGTTCCCATCCTGACCGAGGAGCAGTTTATGGAGCAATACTTAGGAGGTGTCGATAATGCCGATTAAAACACAGAATGATTTGCCTGCCAAGGGCATATTGGAAAATGAAAATATATTCGTCATGGATGAAAACCGGGCAGTACATCAGGATATCCGTGCGCTGCAGATTTGCATACTGAATCTGATGCCGGTCAAGCAGGATACGGAACTGCAGCTGCTGCGGGCACTTTCCAATACGCCGCTGCAGGTGGATGTCACTTTTATGAAAATGAACAGTCACCGTTCCATAAATACATCCATGAACCACCTGAATAAATTTTACAATACTTTTGACGAACTGAAAACCAGAAGATTTGACGGATTTATGATTACGGGGGCACCGGTAGAGCAGATTGCCTATGAAGAGGTGGATTATTGGGAGGAACTGTGCGAAATTATGGAATGGTCCAAGAGGAATGTGACTTCTGCCCTTCATATCTGCTGGGGGGCACAGGCAGGGCTGTACTATCATTTCGGGCTGAACAAGACGCTTCTGCCCAAGAAGGTGTTCGGCGTGTATGAGCATAAGGTGATGAACCGGAAGATACCTTTGGTGCGGGGATTCGACGATTATTTCCTGATTCCGCACAGCCGCCATACGGAGGTGCCTGCAGAATCCATCCATGGCTGTAAGGAATTGACGATATTGGCGGAGTCCGAGGAGGTAGGAGTCCTGCTGTGCATGGCGGGAGAGGGAAAACAGATTTTTGTCATGGGCCATCCCGAATATGACCGGATGACTTTACATAATGAATATATGCGGGATAAGGAAAAGGGACTGGATATAGCGGTGCCTAGGAATTACTATCCGGAAGACAATCCTACCTTGCGGCCCAGACTGCAATGGCGTTCCCATAGCAACAATCTTTATACAAATTGGCTTAATTACTATGTGTACCAGACGACGGATTATGAACTCGGATGAGCAGCGGACAGATGGCTGTAAACCCGCAAAAAAACGGGTTTGCGGCTATTTTCCATTTGATGCGGTTTTTAGGCGGATACTTGTATGCGCCTGAACCAGATAGTTGTAAAAGTACCGGAATCTGTTATAATATAAAGAAAGGGGAGGGCGGAATGAGCGATATGGACATACAGTGGCATCCCGGATTCGTAGCGGCCATGAACTTGGAACTGGCCGGTGACAGGGAGAATCTGGTTTACGAGAAGGAATATAACTTGAATGTGAAGCCATTGGAGATAGACCTTCTGGTAATAAAGAAGGACAGGAAGCTTCAAATAGCAAATGAGACAGGGCGGCTGTTCCGGGGGCATAATATAATGGAATATAAGTCGCCGGATGACCATCTGGATATTGATACATTCTACAAATCAGAAGCGTATGCATGCCTGTATAAGGCTTATGGGGAAAGAGTGGATGAAAGGGCAGCGGATGACATCACGGTTTCCATAGTGAGGGACAGGAAGCCAGAGGGGCTGTTTGAATATTTCAGGGAGCATGGAATCCGGATGGAAAACCCGTATTGCGGGATTTATTATGTGATGAATGGGGTATTGTTCCCGACACAGATTATTGTGACGAAAGAACTGGATAAGGGCAGCCATATCTGGCTGAAGGCATTATCCAATAAAATGGAAAAGCAGGATATGAGGGAATTGCTGGGGTGTATTGATAGCCTGACGGAAAAGTCTGACAGGGAACTTGCGGATGCCGTCTTGGAGATAAGTGTCAGGGCAAACCAGAAGATTGTGGATGAGTTGAAAGGAGAGAACAGTATGTGCCAGGCATTATTGGAGATTATGGAACCGGAGATAAATAAGATTGTAGAGGAAGCGGTGCATGAAGCAGTGCATGAAGTAACCCGAAAGTCCGTGCTTGGTACTGTAGAGAGCCTGCGTAGTTTTGGAATAGATGACAAGCAGATTAAAGAGGCGATTATGAAAAATTACAATTTATCTTCCGAAGAGGCAGAAGGATATTTGGTATAAAAGCAGGAAACAGAAAGAAGGCAGCACATTTTTTATATTTATGTTGGGGAAATACCAAATATTGTAGAATCATATTTGTAATATCTATATATAGTTGTATGATTAACGGTAAAAGGGAGGATAAAAAATGTTTACAGGATTTAATTTAACGATAAATAATGATGATTTCCTAGATGATCATTATTATAGTTTTGGATTAGAGACTTATAATAAGTTAAAAACTGTTGTGTTTGATAATTTAACACACATCTTTAAAAAAGATATCATTGATGGGGACTTATTACAAAACATGTGGTTTCCGACAGAAATTTTTGGAGAAAAAAATTTTATATTTATTTCACATTCCCATAATGACGAGAAACTAGCCATTAGTCTTGCAGGTTATCTTCATACAAAATTTAATATTTTATCATTTATAGATTCATGTGTATGGGATCATATGGATGAATTAAATAAAATACTAAATGATTGCCCCAAAATTGAATTTGGATATTGCCATAACTGTCAATGCAGTACTTTTTCAGATAATTTAAGCTATGTGCATATGATGTTGGCATCTGCTTTGATGACGATGATTGACAAATGCGAATGTGTTTTCTTTCTAAATACACCTTCATCAATCAATTTAAATAATAAAACAGAATCCCCGTGGATATATTATGAACTAAATATTGCGAACATAATACAAAAAGTAAGCAGAATTGAAAAACCAATGATGGAAAGCATATTAGGGTTTATGCGAAAGATAGAATTTACTCCCAACTTAGAAAAAATGATAAAAATTAACAAAAAAATATTGGAAGAGTGGGAAAATAGATGCAACTCACCATATGTTAATCCATTTGCAGCTTTATATGAAATATGCGGAGGGGCTGATTCGTAATGACCGAACAAAATATTAACGAAATTCTATACAAAGAAATTGACTTGATACAATCATGCATAAATCGGATGGCAAAAAATTCTTTTTCCTGTAAAGGCTGGAATCTTACTTTGGTTGCCGGAGCATTTGCGTTAGTTCCAGAAAATATTAACAAATGGTATATTTGTATTGTTATATTATGCATTGATTTATGTTTTTGGTGGCTTGATTCTTTTTTCCTTTTGCAAGAACAGAAGTATAGGGATAAATACGAATGGGTTATTAAAAAGAGGCTGGATGGAAACAAAGATTATTTATATGATCTTAATCCATATAATAAAAATATGAATCTTACAGACAAGAAACGTACTATATTTAAAACTGCTTTTTCAAAAACTTTGTTACCCATGTATGGGGGCATAGCCTTACTTATAATTATATTTATTGTAATTAAATTAGGCGGAGGTATATAGTTTATGGGAAGGTAAATTTAGAAATTGCACAGAACATTATTATAACGGAGAATCTCATAATGAGGATTTATCAATGTATTCTGAGCGATGGAAAATTTTCATAAAAGGGAGAGCAAATTTATTCGGACACGCTTTCGCTCTGCGGCAAACGCAGCGGTACTAAGGCACTAAAATACAGTGCCTTAGTGCCGGCGTTTTTCGAAGGTCCGAGTGAAAAACATTGTTCCTGATGCGGGCTGCGGCTTAAGTTAATGACATTGCGGAGAACAGCACTGTTATTTTTCGAATCCATGTACCCAGTCGGCTTTTAAGAAATAGAGCAGAAAAACAACGGAACTCAATGTCCAGGTCAGCGGATATGCCCAGAAGATAACTTGGATAACCGGAACCAAGCGGACAATGACCGTGATATAGGTAACCCGTACGATGCACCAGAAGCAGAGCATGGTAATCATGGGGACGGAGGCTTTCCCGGCTCCCCTTAGGATGCCGGCGATACAGTGGGAGAAGGCCAGCAGGAAATAAAAGAGGGTGACGGTCCGCGCCTGTGCCGTGCCGTAAGCAATGACTTCCGGCGTCCGGTTAAAGGCACGGATCAGCAGAGGGATGGCAAAGTACAGGAAGACTCCGACCAGCTCTGCAGACACAATGGAACAGAGGATGCCGAAACGGGCTCCTTTTTTTGCACGGCCGTACTGCTTTGCCCCAAGGTTCTGGCTGATGAAAGTAGTCAGCGCAAGGGAAAAGCAGGTAATGGGAAGGAAGCCGAAGCCTTCGATTTTTGAATAGGCTCCGCAGCCGGCTACCGCCATTTTGCCGAATTTGTTTATATTGGACTGGACAATGACATTGGCAAAGGCAATGATGGAATTCTGAAAACCGGCCGGCAGGCCGTTGGCAATAATTTGCTTAAGCATGGGAAGGTCAAAGCGTATGGCATTGACGGATACCCGGTATTCGTCCGGGCTTTTGTGCAGCAGCCGGTAAAAGCATAGGAACGCGCTGAGAAATTGTGACAGAATCGTCGCCATTGCCGCCGCTCCTACGCCAAAGCCCATAATGCCTACAAAAAGTAAATCCAGCAGGATATTGACAGCGGAGGAAATCATCAGGTAAACCAAAGGATGTCTGCTGTCGCCTACGGACTGCAGGATGCCCACGAATATATTGTACATAACGAAAGATAGTGAACCCATGAAATATATACGGAAATAAGTGGCCGATTCCGGGAGCACCTCCGCCGGGGTTCCCATCCATATTAGGATGCGGGCGGTAAGAACGGTTCCGGCTATGGTCAGCAGGATGCCTGCCGCAATGCCGAATGCGATTGTGGTATGTACTGCTTTCTGCACTTCTTTCATTTCTTTTGCCCCGTAATATCTGGCGATTACCACTCCGGCGCCCATGGCAATGCCGTTGAAGAAACCTACCATAAGAAAAATCAGGTTGCCGGATGAACTGACGGCGGCAAGGGCATTGCTGCCCAGAAAATTGCCCACAATCAGGGAATCGGCAGTATTATATAACTGCTGGAATAGGTTGCCGAGGAAAATCGGGAAAGCAAAGGCAAGTATCTGTTTCCAAATAGTCCCTTCCGTCATGCGTGTGATTTTTTCCTGTTTCTGTGCTGTATTCATATATTCCATCTCCCGGTTTGCTGTCTGTCATTGTCCGTAGGCCTGCTTATGATCCGTTCCTGTAGTGGCCAGCCGTCTGAGCGGAGCCACCGGACATATCTTCATATTATATCACAATTTCTTTCTGCTGGACAGGGGGAGTTGAATTTATTATACTGTAATGGCGGAGAACTGCCGGCCGCGGAACAAACAGAAACGGCGGAGAAAGGAGAAAGCTATAAAATGGTTCTGGTATGGATAAACAAGCCGCAGTTCGAATATGATATCCACTCTTTGGTAAAAGCTTTTTTCCCGGCAGAGGAAGTAAAGGTATATTGTGTGGAAGAAGAGACAGGGGACGGGGACAAGAAATGGAAAAGTAAAGGTACGGATCATAGCAGCGAAAATAATAAGGAAGACATAGATATTTATATACGTTTTCTGAAAAATCGGATAGAAATGGAATTGGGGAGGCAGCATACAGGCAATCTGGCGGACAGGCAGGAAGCGCAGCATATGTCAGGGGAAGCATCCGCCGGGGGAACAGACGGATGCCAAGCGGAGTGCCCGGAAGGGATGCAGCGCACGGATGTGAAAAATATTTTGAAACAGCTGATATATCAAGAACTTTCCCGTTATTTAGGAAAGGAACTGCCTTGGGGGACATTGACAGGCATCCGTCCCACCAAAATCCCTATGGCAATGCTGGAAGAGGGGAAAGGGGACGAAGAAATTTTAAATTCTATGCGGAGGGTGTATTGGATCAGCGACGGGAAAGGCCGGTTAAGCCTTGACATTGCCAAGAGGGAAAGAAGGCTTTTGTCCGGTCTGCACTATAAAGACGGGTATAGCTTATACATCGGAATTCCTTTCTGTCCCACAACTTGTATGTACTGCTCGTTCACTTCTTATCCTATTTCCGTATGGAAGAAACGGGTGGGGGATTACTTGGATGCTTTGGAGAAGGAAATTTCCTATGTGGCAAAATCCTGTCAGGGAAAAATATTGGATACGGTGTATATCGGCGGCGGGACTCCTACCACGCTGGAGCCGGCGGAAATGGAACGGTTATTTCAAATGATACAGAGAAATCTGAATCTGGAAAGCGTGCAGGAATTTACCGTGGAGGCAGGGCGTGCGGACAGCATTACAAGGGAAAAACTGCAGGTGCTGAAGAAATACGGCATTACCCGCATTTCCGTGAATCCTCAGACAATGAAGGAAGAGACGCTGCGGTTTATCGGAAGAAAGCATACGGTAGGACAGGTGAAGGATGCATTTGCATTGGCTAGGGAAGAAGGGTTTGACAATATCAATATGGATATTATTCTTGGGCTTCCGGCGGAGACGGAAGAGGATGTGAGACATACGGCGGAGGAAATAAGGAAAATGAACCCTGACAGCCTGACTGTGCATTCCCTTGCCATTAAGCGTGCTTCTGCTTTAAGCCAGTGGATAGAAAAGAACGGAATCCAGACACTGCACAATACGGATCTTACCATGGAGATTGCGGCAGAGGCGGCGGCAGAGATGGGGATGCATCCGTATTATCTTTACCGCCAGAAAAATATGTCGGGTAATCTGGAAAACGTAGGTTATGCCAGAGAAGGGAAATACGGGATCTATAATATTCTTATTATGGAGGAAGTCCAGACCATAGTTGCCTGCGGAGCCGGGAGCATATCGAAACGGGTATATCCGGACGGGCGGATTGAGAGATGCGAGAATGTGAAAGATGTTTCCCAATATATCGGGAGGATTGGGGAAATGATAGAGAGAAAACGTGCATTATTAGAAGATTAGAAACTTATAAACAGGTTCCATTCATGGGAAACCATAGAGCCAAAGGCGGCTTTATCCCCTCTTTTTTTCGGAGGGTTCAAGTAGCCCTCCAGGTGAGCCAGAACCTCGGACACGCTTCTACATCTGTGACAAATTTGAGAGGAAAGACGGAAAAAGATAGACCATGATAAAAATACCCTATCAGGCGGCAGTATTGATATAAACAAGGATAACACAAGATAAAACAACACGAACAATAGTTTGTAAAGAAAAAACACTTGACACACAGTCATGCTCGTAGTATGATATGCAAGGTGCCAATGCAAACAAGGCATAACTACGGAATACGGATATTTCCTTTGGGGGCACGGCATGGAAAAAATGGTAGAACAAGGATTGCTGTATGATTTTTACGGAGAACTGCTGACGCCGCATCAGCGGAAAATATATGAGGATGCGGTATACAATGATCTGTCTCCCAGTGAGATTGCGCAGGAGCAGGGTATCAGCAGGCAGGGAATCCATGACCTGATCAAAAGGTGCAACGGCATTCTGGAAGGATATGAGAAGAAGCTGCATCTGGTAGCACGTTTCAATGAAATCAAAAGCAAGGTGCAGGAGATGAATGCGCTGGCCGAGGATGACTCGGTGGGGCAGGAGCAGCTGCGAAGGGAAATTAAGAACTTGTCCGACGAGATATTAAAGGCATTGTAAGGGCAGGAAAGCAATCATACAAAGCGCAGGATGGTAAGGGGTTAGTTTATGGCATTTGAAAGTCTGACGGATAAATTGCAGAATGTATTTAAAAACTTAAGGAGCAAAGGGCGTCTGACGGAAGAGGATGTGAAAACAGCCCTGAAAGAAGTGAAGATGGCATTGCTGGAAGCGGACGTTAACTTTAAGGTTGTGAAACAGTTCGTGAAATCAGTGGAAGAACGTGCCATCGGGGCGGATGTGATGAACGGCCTGAATCCGGGGCAGATGGTTATTAAGATTGTAAACGAAGAAATGGTTTCCCTGATGGGCTCGGAAACTACCGAGATAAAAATGCAGCCGGGAAAATCCATAACGGTAATTATGATGTGCGGCCTGCAGGGTGCGGGCAAGACGACCACTACGGCAAAAATAGCAGGGAAGCTAAAGTTAAAAGGAAAGAAATCACTGCTTGTGGCCTGTGACATATATCGTCCGGCAGCCATTAAGCAGCTACAGATAAACGGCGAAAAACAGGAAGTGGATGTATTTTCCATGGGCGACAGCCATAAGCCGGTGGATATCGCCAAAGCCGCTATGGAGCATGCCGGAAAGAACGGACATAACGTGGTAATCCTCGATACCGCAGGGCGGCTTCATATCGATGAGGAGATGATGGCGGAACTGCAGGAAATTAAGGCAAATGTGACCGTGCATCAGTCGCTGCTTGTGGTGGATGCCATGACCGGGCAGGATGCAGTGAATGTGGCCAAGGAGTTTGACGAGAAAGTCGGGATAGACGGCGTGATCTTGTCCAAGATGGACGGAGATACAAGAGGCGGCGCTGCGCTTTCCGTAAAGGCGGTGACCGGGAAACCTATTCTTTATGTGGGCATGGGAGAGAAACTTGCCGATTTGGAGCAGTTCTATCCGGACCGGATGGCCAGCCGGATTCTGGGCATGGGTGACGTGCTGACTTTGATTGATAAAGTGCAGGCCAGCATCGATCTTGACGGAGACAAGGAAAAAGAGATGGCTGCCCGCATGAAAAAGGGCAAGTTTGATTTTAACGATTATCTGGAAAGCATGAAGCAGATGAAGAAAATGGGCGGACTTTCCAGCATATTGGGAATGATGCCCGGCATAGGCGGCAAACAGATGGACGATTTGGAATCCATGGTGGACGAGAAGCAGCTGGCCAGGATGGAAGCGATTGTGCTGAGCATGACGCCGGCGGAACGGGAAAATCCGAAACTGCTGAATCTCAGCCGGAAAAGCCGGATTGCCAGAGGAGCCGGCGTGGATATTGCGGTTGTCAACCGTTTTATTAAGCAGTTTGAGCAGTCACAGAAGATGATGAAGCAGCTGCCCGGGATGATGGGCGGCAAGAAGGGACGCGGCATGTTCGGAGGCTTCGGCGGCCGGAAATTCCCTTTTTAGAATGTCATACGACAGATATAGAACCGGCAGTAGTTATGGCAGGATTCTATTTCTTATATAAATTATGAAATTTAAAGCATTATGCGGAGGTGAAAAAAATGGCAGTAAAAATCAGATTAAGAAGAATGGGTCAGAAGAAAGCTCCTTTCTATAGAATTATCGTAGCAGATTCCAGATCCCCAAGAGACGGCAGGTTTATTGAGGAAATCGGAACCTATGACCCGAGCACGGATCCCAGTACCTTCAAAGTAAATGAGGAACTGGCTAAGAAGTGGCTGGCAAACGGTGCACAGCCTACGGATATAGTCAGCAAAATTTTCAAGCTTGCAGGCATTTCGAAATAAGGCCCGATGCTTTCGGAGGTGGACTATGAAAGAATTAGTTGAGGTTATTGCCAAGGCGCTTGTGGATAAGCCGGATGAAGTAGTGGTGACAGAGAAGGACGACGGCAGGAATGTAGTCATTGAACTTCATGTCGCACAGGAGGATATGGGCAAAGTAATCGGCAAGCAGGGAAGGATAGCAAAAGCAATCCGTTCCGTGGTAAAGGCAGCGTCCTTCAAAGATAATAAAAAGGTGGATGTGGAGATTATTTAATGCCGGCATGGCTGACGGATAAACGGAAAACGATAAGGATGGGCTTTCCCATCCTTATTTCGATTTTTGAGAAAGAATGCATTATATTTTTGTTAGAGCGTGTCTGAAAATCGCTTTCCGGCAGATGCCGGAAATGAATTTTCAGACACGCACGGAGAACTGGAAAGGAGGGGTAAAATGGAGAACAGACTGCGGGTGGGCGTCATTGCTTCCACTCATGGAATCAGAGGTGAGGTAAAGGTTTTCCCTACCACGGACAGTGCGGGACGTTTCAGCCAAATAAAGTCGGTGATTCTGGATACGGGAAAGGAAGAACTGGAACTGAAGATTGCAGGAGTCAAATTTTTTAAGAAGTTTGCCATATTAAAATTCGAAGGAATTGACAATATTAATGACATAGAGAAGTATAAGGGGAAAGAACTTTATGTCATGCGGGAAAATGCACAGAAACTGGGACGGAATGAGTATTTCGTAGCGGATCTGATTGGGCTGGAGGTGACGGAAGACAGCGGCAGGAAGCTGGGCACGCTGAAGGACGTAATGGAAACCGGGGCAAATGATGTATATGTGGTGGAAATGGAAGACAAAAGAGAACTTCTGATCCCGGCTATCAGGCAGTGTATTCTGGATGTGGATATGGAAGCAGGAATTATGACTGTGCATTTACTGGAAGGGCTGTTGTAAAATGAACTGTTATGTGATGACTTTGTTTCCGGAGATGGTGGAACAGGGAATGCGTACAAGCATCCTTGGAAAAGCTATGGAAAAGGGGCTGCTGACTCTGGAAGCTGTGAATATAAGAGATTATACCAAAGACAGGCATAAAAAAACAGATGATTATCCGTATGGCGGCGGCGCGGGGATGCTGATGCAGGCGCAGCCCGTTTTTGACTGTTACCGTGCCATTTCGGAAAAAATTGAGAAGGACGGTGCCGCAGGCATTGCCGGAAACAGAAAGCCGGCAGAAAGCCTTGTCCATGCTTCGGAATCCGGCCTGCCGGCTTCCAATACGAGGGTAATTTACCTGACGCCTCAGGGCAGGCTTTTTTCCCAGAAAATGGCAAAGGAATTGTCAAAAGAGGAAAATCTGATTTTCTTATGCGGCCATTATGAGGGGATTGACGAAAGGGTATTGGAGGAAATCGTGACGGATTATGTTTCCGTAGGCGATTATGTCCTTACCGGAGGGGAACTGCCGGCCATGGTGATGGTGGATGCCGTTGCAAGGCTGATACCGGGCGTGCTGCACAATGAGACATCTGCCGATTGCGAGACATTTCATAATGACTTGCTGGAATATCCTCAATATTCCCGTCCGGAGGAATGGCATGGGAAACGTGTGCCGGAAGTGCTTCTCTCCGGGGATCACCGGAAGATTGCCGCATGGCGGCTGGGGCAGTCGGAGCGGCGCACTGCGGCAAACCGTCCGGATCTGTATGACCGGTACTGTAGGAAACAACATTATATCCGGGTACTGACGGAGAAGGGAAAGGCGCATCATATTGACATGACGGAAAGCCTCCGGCGGGGACGGGGAGAGATTGTGGAAGCCTCGGAAGCCGGCATCCTTATAAAGGACGAAGAAGCAAAGGTTTATATGCTGGCGGCATTTGATGCGGATCAGGCGGAAGAGGTGGTAGGCTGGGTGCCGGGAGACGGCAGCGGATGGCAGTTTTCGGTGCATCAGGAAAGTCTGCTTGCGCCTTTGGGACAGCGGTTTCCGGTCAGCGTGAGACTGCCGGTTTATCATGTGGTTTACACGGAAAGGACGGCCGTATCCGTACCGAAGCACCTTAGTTTCCGGAAACTGGGGGAAGACTATCTGGAGGAAGTGATGTCCCGCTATCATATGGCTACGGACAAAGGGTATCTGGAGGAACGGCTCCGGGGCGGGCATATTTACGGAGCCTTTGCAGACGATAGGCTCACCGGATTTGCCGGTACGCATCAGGAGGGCAGCATCGGGATGCTGGAAGTCTACGGCGAATACCGTCGGCAGGGAATCGGAAGGGCGTTGGAGTCATTTATGATCAATCTTCATTTATCCATGGGATATATGCCCTATGGGGCAGTAGCGGAGGGCAACCAAGCCTCTTTAGGGCTGCAGGGCAGCCTGAGGATGTGTATGTCTAAAGGGCTGCTGTATTGGGTTTGGTAAATGGCAGGAGAAATGCGGAGGTTCACGCCGGAAAATGCCAAAGACAGGTAATGTCATTCACTTAAGCCACAGTCAGCGTCAGGAACGATGTTTTTATTCGGACACGCTTTCGCTCTGCGGCAAACGCA
>CAJUIM010000005.1 GCA_910586275.1 uncultured Lachnospiraceae bacterium
AAATCCCTCCCGTGCGTCCGCCTCTCAACACAACATTCAGGCTGAACTGTTACCCTGATGAAGCATAAATTTCAAGAAACTATTTCCTTTTTGGAAGGAATAGGTTATAATAAATCCTATAAAAATGTATTTATTATGATATGGAGGTAGATAAAATGTTAGTATCAGCAACAGAAATGCTTCAAAAAGCAAAAGCCGGCCATTATGCAGTCGGACAGTTCAACATCAACAACCTTGAGTGGACAAAAGCAATCCTTCTGACAGCACAGGAGAATAATTCTCCGGTCATCCTTGGCGTATCTGAGGGTGCAGGCAAATATATGGGCGGTTATGATGTAGTGGTAGGAATGGTAAACGGTCTGATTAAAGATCAGAATATTACGGTTCCCGTAGCTCTTCATCTGGATCATGGCAGCTATGAACACTGCTATAAATGCATTGAAGCAGGTTTTTCATCTGTAATGTTTGACGGTTCTCATTATCCGATTGAAGAGAACGTAGAGAAAACAAAGGAACTGGTTGCGGCAGCCCATGACAAAGGAATTTCCCTTGAGGCAGAAGTTGGCTCCATCGGCGGTGAGGAAGATGGCGTAGTGGGCATGGGAGAATGTGCAGATCCTAATGAATGTAAGGCTATCGCTGATCTTGGCATTGATTTCCTTGCGGCAGGCATCGGCAATATTCACGGAAAATATCCTGAGAACTGGAAGGGATTATCTTTTGAGACATTGGATGCCATCCAGAAACTGACAGGGGATATGCCTCTTGTTCTTCACGGCGGTACAGGCATCCCGGCAGACATGATTAAGAAAGCAATCTCTTTGGGCGTTGCAAAAATCAATGTAAACACAGAGTGCCAGCTGTCCTTTGCAGCTGCTACGCGTAAGTACATTGAAGAAGGCAAAGATCAGGCCGGAAAGGGATTTGATCCCCGTAAGCTGCTTGCTCCCGGATTCGAAGCTATCAAAGCTACTGTAAAAGAGAAGATGGAACTGTTTGGTTCTGTGGGAAAGGCTTGAGGAATTTCATTTAATTAACAATGGAAAGGCTGTCCGTTTCGGACAGCCTTTCCTGCTGATGCCGGCAATGACTTTCGGACAGTTCGGACGGGGGTGCGGCAGGCAGAGAGCCGGAATGTTTTTTTGCATGTTTGAGAAGAAGGGGTGTAAGATGAATATTTTTAAAGAGATGGCATTATCTGTTTACAGCTATAAAAGCTATAAAAAGTTCTTGGGCAATAAGCAGTTTAAGGTTTTCGGTTTCGGCGTTGTGCTGATGCTGATTTATTGGATGATAACAATCGGGCTGCCTTGCATGAGATTTTTCCTTTCCGGTCCTGGGCTTATGGCAGAGTTGGATGAGATGGTGCCGGAGTTTGAATTGGAGGACGGCATCCTCTGGGTCGACCAAGTGATTGAATATGAAGAGGGAGACATTTATATAAATATAGACACGGATCCGGACTCAGTCTTTTATGATGCAAGTGAAATAAGAGATTTTCTCAGTGACTACAGACAGGTTATATTAATGGATTCGGAAAAAATGATTATGAAGGATAATAGGGAGACGAATCAGTTTTACTTTTATGAATTTGGAAACATAAAATTTACAAAGGACAATTTACTCGGCTTTCTTCCGCTTTTATTTCTTTGCGCTGTCATTGTGCTCATACTGATGTATTTTGTTATGACAGCTTTGTTTTTCTTCGGTGTCATTTTTGTGGCATTGCTTGGGATGGTGGCAGCATCCTGCATGAACTGCCGGCTTACTTTTGGGCAGCTTTATATGTTGGGAATATACAGCCGCGTACTTCCGCTGGGCATTAAGGCGCTTATATCATTCCTTCCTTTCCATATTCCGTTTTTTTGGATATTAAATTTTGGCTTATCGCTGCTTATTCTTATATTTGCAATGAAGAATATAAGAGAGCAGAATTTGCCGGAAGTTCATGGAAACATGCCGGGCAGCGGCGGATATGCCTATGGAAGCGGTTATCCCGGCAGTTATGCGGAGGGGAATTTCAGTAAGAATAACGGTTTTGGCGGGAACGGCACATATGGAAACCCCAATAACGACCAATAAGATACGCCTGGCAGCTAAGAACTGTCAGGCGTATTATATTGGCTGTTATTTTGCCGGAAAGCAATTTTCAAACATGTTCTAAGATGAAATCTCATCTCCTCCCACAGTTTCTTTTCCGGCCTTTACTTTTGCAATGTATGCTTTTGTCATTTCAATCACTTGGCCGGAGAGTAAAGTTACGGCAATTAGGTTAGGCAGTGCCATAAATCCGTTAAAAGTATCGGAGATATCTACAACAAGGCTTAAAGAGGCATTGCAACCAAGGAAGATAATAAGGATGAACACCAACTTATATACCGGGACAGCTTTCAGGCCGAAAAGGTATTCGATGCCTCGTTCTCCATAATAGGACCAGCCCAGTATGGTAGAAAAGGCAAACAGCATAACGGCAACCGAAATAAAACCGCCGCCCACGGAACCGAATATGGACTCAAATGCGGCACTGGTAAGGGCCACGCCGCTCTTCAGATGGTCAGGAAGGCCGGTTTGCGCAAATTGGGCATATTCGGTATAGTCGTACACACCGGATGTCAGAATGGTAAGAGCGGTCAGTGTGCAGACTACTAAGGTATCCGCAAACACTTCAAAGATTCCCCACATTCCCTGTACAACCGGTTCCTTGACATTGGAAGCGGAATGAACCATAACGGAAGAGCCCAATCCGGCTTCGTTGGAGAAAACGCCCCGGGAGATACCGCGCCTCATGGCAACCAGAACGGTAAATCCGGCTACCCCGCCGCCCATGGAGGAAAAGCGGAACGCATTGCCGAAAATGGAGCCGAAAGCTTCAGGAATGGCAGAAGCATTGGAAAAAATGACAATAAGTGCGCCGAGGATATAAGTAACGGCCATAAAAGGAACCAGTTTTTCCGTAACGGAAGCGATACGCTTAATACCGCCTACAATTACAAGGCCGGCCAGCAGCATGACGGTCAGGGCGGTTATCCATTTAGGGACGGAAAAAGAATGATACAGTCCGTTGGCGATCTCATTGCCTTGGGACATATTGCCGATGCCAAAGGAAGCCAATACGCAGAAGACGGAAAAAATCACTGCCAGCCATTTCCATCCCAAGCCCTTCTCTATGTAAATCATGGCACCCCCCACCCAGTCCCCTTTTTCGTTTTTATAACGGTATTTGATGCCCAATGTATTTTCCGCATAATTCGTCATCATGCCGAGAAATGCAGAGAGCCACATCCAGAAGATGGCGCCGGGTCCCCCGAGTGCCAGTGCCACAGCCACGCCGGAGATATTGCCTACGCCGATCGTGGCAGCCAGTGCCGTACAGAGCGACTGAAATTGGGATATGGCATGTTTGTCATTGGTTTTCCTCACATGCGCGGCATCCTTCCGGAACAGCTGAAGGAAAGTCACATCGATCCAATACTTAAAATGGGAAATCTGAAAAACTTTTGTACGCAATGTAAACATAAGGCCAACGGCAAGAAAAATTACGAGCATGACCGGACCCCATATAAAATTGTTCAGTATGCTGTTTGCTTTTGTTATAACAGAAATAAAGCCATCCATAAATTTTCACGGCATAAGTTATTCTATGCCATGATACACCTCCTTTATCATATATTCTATTCCCGGGTACAGTTAGCCGGACATTGTACTTTGCAGGAAAGCATATGCCGATATGCGGCGGCTATTGCTGCGGGAGAAATGCTTCCGGTAAAGAAGCATAGAAAAAGGGCGAGTTCATTACGCCCTTGTAACATATTTATTTTAGTCTAATAAAGCAGAGAATGTCAATACTTTTTACTGTATCTGTATGGACATCTGTATGGACACGGAAATCAATGTTCGGTTTTGAGCCTGCTTACATGTCTTGGCCCAGCATATCGGGACGGCCGGCATGGTCCGGCAAAGGGGTTGGCCTGCATACAGAAGCAGAAACGCACACAAAACAGAAATTTTTCAGACCATCGAAAAACGCCAGTACTAAGGCACTGTATTTTAGTGCCTTAGTACTGCTGCGTTTGCCGCTGAGCGGAAGCGTGTCTGAAAAATTTCTGTTTCTGCGTGCGTTTCTGCTTCTGCATGCAGGCCACCCCTTTTGCCGGACCATGCCGGCCGTCGCGATATGCCCGGCCAAGACATGTAAGCAGGCTCAAAACCGAGCATTGATTTCCATGGAAATTTTTTCGCCGTGACTTGTCTCTTTTAGGGGTGGGAATTATAATGGAAGAAAAGTTTTCAGTTCATATATGCCCTGACGCACGATACGCCGCAGGGCAGCGGACGGATAGGGATTGTATGATCTGCATGTAGGAGGTGGAGCGGCATGGGGAATAAGATAACCGTTTCTTATTTTAAATGCGATTCTGGGGATGGAAACGAACTGTTCCAAATTGTAAAAGATATGTTGGAACAGATGGAGATCGGAGGAAAGAGGGCAGAGGTAATCCTGCGGGAAAATAACCCGTTTCCCGCAATGGAGGCATATTTATTTGACGATACAATAATTTTTGACGCTTCTTTAGAGGATGCCGGACAGAAACCGGGAGACATAGGTTCGCAGTATGATGCCATGTTGGAACAAATGAAATCGGCCTGCCATGTATTGACGGTGTCCCGTTCACAGATACCTTTCAATGTGATGTGTGTATGGAAAGGCGGATACCCTAACTATATTAAGACAGGGGTATCGGAGTATAAGGAGACTCTGGATAACGGAGAGATTCTTGCGTGGATCAGGGAAATGTTTCTGCAAAGGGGTGAGAGCCTTATCAATCCATGTAAGCCGGATCGGGAGTTTTATGAGGACCTTCCGGCTCAGGAGAAAATGAGGGTTCTGTATGACAGAATAATGGAGAATGCAGATCGCGCAGCCGAGATGCCAAAGCAAAAAGACGAGGTTTTCGTAAGCTATCTGAGCCGGTATTCCAAATATTTTCCCGGAGGGCAACTGTCTGAGAGCGGATACACGGTGGAAGATCTGATTGCATACATTGCGGATACACAGAATATTTCTAAGGAAAAAATCGGCTATTTTCCGCCGGGCAATCTTTCCCGCGAACTGATGACGGTGCAGAGGAAATGGGAAATTGTAAGCGTGACGGATGATTTTATCCGTGAATGCAGGCAGTTTTGGATATTATCCGCCCCTGGCTATGCAAAATCTTGGTGGACGCTGAGTGAACGGGTGACGCTTAGCTATATTTTGGCGAAGGAGCCGGAAAACTGTCCGGACATATATGTGGCTAAATATGATGCGGAGAACGGTAGTTTTCGTGTGGAAGAGTACTTGGACGAGGCAGCGAAGAAAAGAATCCTGCCTAAATTGGATGACAGTATGGTCAAGGAACTGTCAAGGTATTTCGCCAACAGCAGGCAGGGTACGGTCGGATATGAGAGCGTGAGGCCTATGAGGGTGATGCACTATCTGCCGGAACAGGCGGTTCGCTTTGTGAGTAAGCATACATATAAAATGATGGAAGAATATTTTCCCGTGCTTTTGGAAGGGATGGAAATGACAGAAGAAGAATATGCAGAATCGGCGGTTCAGGCAAAGCAATCCGACGTTTATGCAAAGTCCTTTTGGGAAGATTGGATTATGGAATGTCCTTATTGCAAGGCGCAAAGCAGCAATGGCAGGTATGACAGGGAAACGTTTCTCAGCCCTGGCAAGAGCAGTTTCTGTCATATAGTGAAGAAACAGGAATTCTTATATGATGCCGGGAAGGGTAGGTATGCTGTTGTCTGCAGGACATGCGGACATAAGTTCTATTTCAGAAAGGGATTTATCTATCGGTGGTATCCGATTCGTGGAATAAATATTCACACAGGTCCGAGAGGAAAATCGTTGGAACGGAAGACCGCTTATTATTTTACGGAGGAGGAATGACGGAATGGTCATTTTATGCTTGTGCCAAATTGAGGCTGCATAGTCCGCTATGCGCTCTTCCGGCTCATCCTTTTAAGGAAAAAGAATTGCCGGCCATGAATATGCCATAGAAAGGGAGGATGCCAAGGAAAGTGTCCTCTCCTTGGCATTTATTATGAAAAAGTTATAAAAAATCAATTAACTGTTATCGGCGTTTCTTTGATTTATCTTATAAACCTAGTATATGGGAAATAAATGTCTAAAGAATGTTATGGAATTGAAATTTTTTTTAATAAATGTAAATGAAATATGAACGGTAATTCTGAAGAGGGGCAATTGCTATATGATCCCTATAAAGGGAGGATGCCAAGGAAATTTCTTTCCTTGGCATTTATTATGAAAAAGTTATATAAAAAATCAATTAACTGTTATTGGCGTTCGTTTGATTTATCTTATGAACTTAGTATATGGAAAAGAAATGTATAAAGAATGAGAGGGAATTAAAGTTTTCTTTAAATAAATATGAATGAAGTATGAACGGGGGGCGCGTTTTCTGCGGCTCCTTTATTTGGGACAGAATTCCTATAAACCGGACGCATATATGATAGAAAGCATTTTCCGGATAGCACTAGAGCGTGTTTGAAAATTGCTTTCCGGCAGATGTGCGTCACAATTTGTGGGAGAATTGTGCCAAAGGAAGGGCACATAGGGGGCTATGCAACCTGAATTTGGCGCAAATATCACGCAAAGTGGTGAAACGACACGTCGTAGTGCAGATGCCAAGAATGAATTTTCAAACACGCCCTAGTACATCGCTGCGCAGCAGTTATGCTTTAAAGTTTTTCCGGTTCCGGATATTCTTCGCCGAATGTATCTACCGTAACAGTCCGCATCACTTGTTTTTCCAATGGTCTGTCGGAATAATCGGTATTTGTCTCGGCAATGCGGTTTACCGCATCCATGCCTTCCGTTACTTTTCCGAATGCCGCATATGCACCGTCAAGGTGAGGACTTGTCTTGTGCATAATAAAGAATTGGGAACCTGCGGAGTCCGGATGCATGCTTCTTGCCATGGAAAGGACTCCCGGCTCATGCTTGAGATTATTCTCGAAGCCGTTCTGAGAAAATTCACCTTTGATGCTGTAATCGGGGCCGCCCATCCCGGAGCCTTCCGGGTCGCCACCCTGAATCATGAAGCCGCGGATTACTCTGTGGAAAATCAGCCCGTCATAGAAATGTTTGTTGATAAGGCTGATGAAATTGCTGACTGTGTTGGGGGCGATGTCAGGATATAATTCTGCCTTTATGATATCGCCGTTTTCCATTGTAAATGTAACAATCGGATTTTGTGCCATTGTTTTTCTTCCCTTCTGCTTAATTATAGTTTATGATAATAGCGGTAAAATAAGTAATGCATTATCATTTTATGTTATTGTATCCGATATAGGGCGGTTAGTAAATAGGTGAAAGTATGTTAGGTAAAATAGTTTTTCTGATTTGGGACAGGAAGCTGCTGGAAAAGGCTGCGCAGCGGAAACGGGACATGGGGGCTGAGGGAAGGAATGTGCATATTTGGGGCAGGCATGTCCGGGAGGACGGAGAACTGGAAAAGGAAGGGGAGGGCTGCCGTATCGGGGAACTGGAAGAAAAGGGACTTGACTTTGACGGCAGGGACGGGGATGGCGAAGACGGGGATAAAGTAAAAAGCGTCACAGGGACAGCTTGCGGAGAGAGCGGGAAACCGCGCTGTCTGGAGGAGTACGAAAGCGACAGTACTTTGTTTGTGACGGATAAGGGAGCCATACTGCAGGAACTGAAAAGAACCGGCAGGTATGTCATTGCCTTATTGGAAGGGGAAAACGGTCAGGAGGATTTTTCGGGGGCACCGTATGCGGTTACGGATCTTGCGGAACTGTCCTTGGATTCCTTTGACAAAGCCTATCGGCGTATGGCAGGGATGCCTTGGACGGTTTTGGAGACGGAGCGATGCGTGATACGGGAAACTACGGTGGCGGATGTGGATGAGTTTTACAGAATATACGCGGAGCCTTCCATTACTTACTATATGGACAGACTCTATGACAACCCGGAGGAGGAAAGAGCCTATGCGGAGGAATATATAAGGAAGGTGTACGGCTTTTACGGCTATGGGATGTGGAGCATTGTGCGGAAGGATAACGGGCGGGTCATAGGCCGTGCAGGCTTAAGCTGGCGGGAAGGGTTTGATTTGCCGGAGATTGGCTTTGTCATAGAAGTTCCCTGTCAGCGTATGGGATATGCTTACGAAGTATGCAGCGCAATTGTGGAATATGGCATGGGAGAACTGGAATTTGGGGGGATACAGGCGTTGGTGGAGCCAGGCAATGCCGCTTCCATGGGTTTATGCAGGAAACTGGGGATGGAGTGGAAAGAGACGGTGGAGAGCGGAGGGAAAATGTATGAAAGATTTGTGATTTATACAGTGTCTTAGAGTGTGTTTGAAAATTGCTTTCCGGCAGATACCGGGAATGATTTTTCAAACACACTCTGGGACATCGTTCGACAAACAACCGGATCAATCATTAAGGCATATTTATAGGCTGATTCTGTCAATGGATTCCAGTTCCTCTTCGGTAAAATCCCTGCTTTCCAATACTTTCAGGTTATCCAGAATCTGCTGTGGCTTGGATGCGCCTATCAGCACGCTTGTTATGACATCGTCTTTCAGCAGCCATTTCAGAGCCATCTGCGCCAGAGATTCCCCTCGGGATGCGGCAATTTCATTTAAGGCATTAATCTGTGCCAGTTTTTCGGCGGTCAGTATTTCCTGCCTCAGGAAACGCCCGTCGGTGCGGACGCGGCTGTCTTCCGGTATCCCGTTTAAATAGCGGTTTGTGAGAAGGCCCTGGGCAAGCGGGCTGAAAGTGATAATTCCCTTTTCCGTTTTCGCCGCTGCCTGCTTCAGGCCGTTATTTTCGATGGTTCGGTCAAAAATGGAATAACGGTTCTGATTGATGATAAACGGGCATTTCAGATCGCTTAAGATGGCACAGGCAGTTTCCAGCTGTTCCCCGTTATAATTGGATAGTCCTACATAAAGAGCCTTGCCGCTCTTTACTATGGTGTCCAAGGCACCCATGGTTTCTTCCAAAGGAGTGTCCGGGTCAGGCCGGTGATGATAGAAGATGTCCACATAATCCAGTCCGAGCCTTTTCAGACTTTGATTCAGGCTGGCAATTAAATATTTGCGGCTGCCCCAGTCACCGTAGGGGCCGTCCCACATAAGATATCCGGCTTTGGTGCTGACAATGATTTCATCCCGGCAGGAGCGGAAGTCTTCTTTCAGAATCCGGCCGAAATTTATTTCTGCGCTGCCTGCTTCCGGACCGTAGTTATTTGCCAGGTCAAAGTGAGTAATGCCGTGGTCAAACGCCGTATGGCACATATTTCGCATGTTTTCAAAATTGCCGGTATCTCCGAAATTGTGCCAGAGACCTAGGGAAAGGGCAGGAAGCTTAAGGCCGCTTTTGCCGCACCGGCGGTATTGCATGGTTTGGTAACGTGTATCTGACGGGGTGTAATCCATAGATTTTTCCTCCTTCTGTCCCGGCGGTCAAGCGGGGCGGATATGCCGGTCGGGACATAATCCGGGTGCTTGAAAGACGGATGCCGGGGTGTGCTGTCTGGGTTCTGTGTATACTGTAATATATGGATTATACTAAAAGCAGGGCGGTTTTGCAAAGCTTTATTTTGGATATGCGGAAAATTCTCAGACTCGCTTTTGCCCGGCGGCAAACGCGGCGGGGATGATAAGGGGGCGGATGGATGTTATTTTGTTGGGCTTGGCTGTGCTGATGGGGATTGATTACAAGGATGGATTAGGGTATAATCATTCTGAAAATATTCAGCAGAATTTGAATAAGGAAAAGAGGATGAAAAATGCTGGAAGTGCGTAATCTGACTTATGAGGTTGTGGAAAACGGGGAGAAGATCACGATAGTAAAAGATATTAATTTTGCGGTGGGAGACGGGGAAATGCTAGTCATAACCGGTCCCAACGGAGGCGGGAAGTCTACGGTGGCAAAACTTCTGATGGGGGTTTTGAAGGCTACCGGAGGCGAATTGCTGCTGGACGGAGAGGACATAAAGGATCTGAGCATAGACGAGAGGGCGAAGGCGGGAATCGGCTATGCATTTCAGCAGCCGCCCACTTTTAAGGGAATGACCATTCGGAGGCTGCTGAATCTGGCGGCAGGGGAGGAATTGCCGGAACCGGTCTGCTGTGATCTGCTGAGCAATGTGGGAATGTGCGCCCGGGAGTATCTGGACAGAGAGGTGGACGCCACACTTTCCGGCGGGGAGCGAAAAAGAGTGGAAATCGCAACAGTGCTGGCGAAAAGCCATAAAATATGTATCTTTGACGAACCGGAAGCCGGCATAGACTTATGGAGTTTTTCCATGTTGGTGAAAGAGTTCGAAAAGATTCATGAACGGAAGAAAGAAACACTGCTTCTGATCTCTCATCAGGAGAAAATCATCCGCATGGCGGACCGGATACTGATCATTAAGGACGGAGGGGTAAGTGCGTGCGGCAGTGCGGAGGAAATACTTCCGATGCTGTTTGACGAGGACAGGGAGTGTTCCTGCATGAACAGGAAAGGAGGACGGATGTATGGAACTGGATGCGATAACAAGTAATGTGCTGGAAGCCATAGACAGCGGAGGTTTTAAACAGGAGGGAGCATATAATCTGCGTTATAACGGAACTGCCCTGTGCCACGGCGACAGTGCCCACATTAAGATAAAGAAGAAAGAGGGAAAGTCAGGCATCGATGTGTATATCAGCAGGGAGGCGCAGGGAGAACAGGTGCATATCCCGGTGGTGATCTCACAGTCCGGCATGACCGATGTTGTCTACAATGATTTTTATATCGAAGAAGGAGCCGATGTAGTCATTGTGGCCGGCTGCGGCATTCATAACAGCGGCTGCAATGAGACGCGGCATGACGGCGTGCATGCTTTTCATGTGGGCAGAAATGCAAAAGTGGTATATGAGGAAAAGCATTACGGGGAAGGGGAAGGAACCGGAGAGAATATACTGAACCCGGTGACAGAGATCGATTTGGAAGAAGGAGCGGTCTTTACTTTGAATACCGCACAGATACGGGGAGTGGATTCTACGGAGCGCAGGACGGATGTGGATATGGGGCCGGGCAGCAGGCTTTATGTGGTGGAAAAGCTGATGACCCATGACGCGCAGACGGCTGTTTCCAATATGGAAGTGCGGATGAACGGAGCCGGGAGTTCGGCGCAGATTGTTTCGCGTTCGGTGGCAAAAGGAAAGTCCCGTCAGACATTCCATCCCAATGCGGTGGGCAATGCATTGTGCAAGGCACATATCCAGTGTGATTCCATTATTATGGATGAGGCACAGGTATGCTCTATTCCCGAAATTGACGCAAGAGACATAGATGCGCAGATCATCCATGAAGCGGCAATCGGACGGATCAATACGGAACAGCTTCTGAAACTCCGGTCGTTCGGTATGTCGGAGGAAGAGGCGGAGAATGTAATTATTGATAACTTTTTAAGGTAAGGGGCAGGCAGAATCACGGAGGAGAAAGATGAAGGAAACGATGGGAAAAACAGTGGGGGCAGCAGGAAAAATGGCAATGGCAGCCGCAGGCAGGGGGAAGGTCTTTCTGCCGTTGCTGCTTTTGGCCTTTTTGCTGACAGGCTGCGGGCAAGGCGTAAAGGTGACGGACACAATCCGCTGGATGAACGGGACTCATGCAGTGGCAACGGCAATAAACGGCAGGGATTTTCATGTATTCGGGCTGAAATCCATAGATAATGACGCCATGCAGAAACAGCAGCAATACTTGAAGGACAGCTGGGAAGTTACGGACCAAGCATCGGCGGAGGAAAGCCTTAGATGGCTGTATGAAGAAGGGCATCACAAAGCATATGGGAAAGAGATGGAAGTGCTGGCAGAGGCGGGGATTGCGGAAACGGCAGAATCGGAACGGGCGGCATTTGTTTTTGAGAAATTTGAGACTACGAAAGAAGAGGCGCAGCTTTATGCAGATCTCTACGGGGCATATGAGAAAAGCGGCGGCACCGCCATTCTTGCATGGGATTACAGCCGTGCCATGGCACTGATTGAGGACAGCTATATTGCAGGGTATTATACGGAGACGGAGGCATTGGATAAATCTCTGGAACTGGCAGGGAGGATTCAGGAAACTTATCCATCTTGGGATGCTTTTATGGAAGCCTATCTGACAGGGTATGAATATTGGTCAGGGGAAAGCAGCCAAGAGAGAAGAAAGATTTATGACGAGATCAAGGGGGCGGAACATAGCCCGTATCTTTTGGAGTGGAGCATGGCTTTGGAGAAGAGTTGGTAAGGGATTGACCGAAGGTACTCTATATGTTAAAATAGAATATCACTGGGTTAGTTTCGTGATTTGGTAGATAAACGGTTTGGCCACATTACATAATCAATGGGAAACCAAGGCTAAAGAGTGGAGGTAAATGGGAATGAGTATGTTGGAAGAATTGAAAGAACTTGGCGTGGACGTGGACGGCGGAATTAAACGGCTGAGCGGGAAAGAATCACTGTATGAAAGAATGATGTTTAAATTTTTAGATATGATGAAAAAGTCGGTAGTTTCCCCTGATTTTGACAATGACAATTATATGGAAGTAATAGAAGCGGCGCATGCTTTAAAAGGGGCGGCGGGAAATCTGTCCGTGACTCCGATTTATGAAGCTTATGGAAAGATTGTGGATTTGCTGCGTACCCAGAAACCGGACGAGGCAAGGGCGGTGCTTACGGATGTGCTGCCTATACAGGAAAAAATATTGGACTGTATAGCAAAACATGCAAATGCATAAAGACGACAGGGAAGAGGGCGGAATGGATAAGGAAAAAACGATACTGATTGTGGATGATGTGGAAATTAACCGTATAATTCTGGCGGATATATTTGAGGAAAATTATAATATCGTAGAAGCCAGCAGCGGATCGGAGGCTATTCAGCTGATCAACGGCAACCCGGATATTGCCGCAGTGCTTTTGGATTTGCTGATGCCAGGCGTGAGTGGGCTGGGTGTCTTGGAGGATATGAACAATACCGGGAAAATAAAGAGCATTCCGGTATTTCTCATTACAGCGGCAGAGAGTGATGCAGTGCTGATGGAGGGGTACCATCTTGGCGCGGTAGATGTTATCCGTAAACCGTTTATGACGCAGTTCCTGCAATGCAGGATCAGCAATGTGATTGAATTGTATGCCCACAGGAATGCATTGGAAGATATTGTGGCAAGGCAGGTGGCTCAGCTGAAGGAAATCAATCAGTCCATGGTTGAGACATTGGCGACTATTATTGAGTTCCGTGACTGTGAGTCGGGGGAACATGTAAAGCGTATCGGTAAATTTACAAGGATTATGATGACGGAAGTGAGCAATGCCTATCCGGAATATTATCTGCCTAAAAAAGAGATTGACAAGATTGTGACATCATCCATACTTCATGACATCGGGAAAATATCCATACCGGACAGCATCCTTAATAAACCGGGAAGGCTGACTGCGGAAGAGTTTGACATTATGAAGCAGCATACGGTGAAAGGCTGCGAGATACTTCAGAATATTCCTGATATTATGGATAAGGGGATTTACAGTTATAGTTATGATATATGCAGGCATCACCATGAACGCTGGGACGGAAGGGGGTATCCGGACGGGCTGAGCGGTGATGACATTTCCATTTGGGCACAGGTTGTGGCAGTGGCTGACGTATATGATGCCCTGACATCCGAAAGAGTTTATAAGGCAGCCTATAGCAGGGAAAAGGCTGTTGAGATGATATATAACGGAGAGTGCGGTACCTTTAATCCAAAACTGCTGAAGGTATTCAGAGGTGCCTTGGAACAGTTGTGAGATGGCAGCTGCAGGAAAAGACGGGACAGTGTTTTGTCTTTGCAGAAGACAGGCCAAGCGGACATGTGAGAGAATATAATTATGAATGGGAAGATAACGAGACTTATTCGGCGCGGTTTTATTAGCATCATACTGATTTGTGCTGTGATTTTTGTAATGTTGGCAATATTTATGGGAAAAAAGACAGAGGAATCCATCTCCGACATCAGTGACATCTATATGTCGGAAATGAATAAGCAGATACAGCAAAAATTCAGCGCGATTATAGGGCTGTGCTTGGACAGAGTAGACGGAATCATAAAAGGCACGCCTCCTACCGATACGGAAATTACGGATGAAATGTTGGAAGTGATAAAGAGGGATGCCGGAATCAGAAATTTTATCTGGCTGGGACTGTATACGGAAGACAATGATATCCAAGTGATTTACGGAGAAGAACTGCAGATTGACGGTGAGGAAGATATCCGCAATTATCTGACGAAAGATGGTAAGGCAATCATGCGCGGGACGGATAAAAACGGACAGAAAATTCTCCTGCTTGGCACAACCGCGGAGTATCATTTGGCAGACGGCCGTAAGAGCATAGCTTTGCTGGCGGGAATTCCTATGGATTTCCTGAAAGACTCCCTGTTTTTGGATGAAGACAATACGATGATATATACTCATTTGATTGATATGGACGGCAACTTTATTGTAAGGAGCGGCAATGCGTACCGAGCGAATTATTTTGACCGGATCAGGGCAGAATATCAGGAACTGAACGGTAAAGATACGGAAGATTATGTACGCGAACTGGAAGAGGCCATGCATAATAATCAGGATTATTCCACTCTTTTTATGATTGAGGGCGGCGTGCAGCATATGTATTGTTCGGTATTGTCGGAAAATTCCGATTGGTATCTGATTACAATTATGCCGGAAGGGAGATTGGAGGAATCCATTACTAAACTGGATACATTGCGGATTTTCATAATGATCGGTTCGGCAGCCGTCATAATGATTGCAATGTCGGTTATCTTTATTCTTTACTATAGGCTTTCGCAGCAGCAGATGGAAAGGCTGGCTATAGCGCAGAAGGAAGCGGTTGCCGCCAATATGGCAAAAAGTGAGTTCCTATCCAATATGAGCCACGATATCCGTACCCCTATGAATGCCATCATCGGGATGACGGAAATTGCATTGAGAAATATGGTGGACAGTGTAAGGGTAGAGGATTGCCTGCATAAGGTAAGGCTTTCCAGCAAGCACTTGCTTGGACTGATTAACGATGTATTGGATATGTCCAAAATCGAGAGCGGAAAAATGACCTTAAGCATGGAGCCTATGTCTTTGCGTGAAACCATGGATGATATTGTGAATATTATTCAGCCGCAGGTGAAGGAGAGGAAACAATATTTTGATATTTATATAGATAAAATCATTTCGGAGGTGGTATTCTGCGACAGTGTCCGCCTAAATCAGGTATTGCTGAATTTCTTGTCGAATGCGGTGAAATTCACTCCTGTAGGAGGCCGGGTGGATGTATTCTTAGAGCAGGAACAGTCGCCGAAAGGAGATGACTATGTCAGGACACATTTCCGCGTGACGGATACCGGTATCGGAATGTCGGAAGAGTTCCAAAGAAAGATTTTTGATACATTTACGCGGGAGGAGACGGATCAAGTACACAAAATTACCGGAACCGGACTGGGGATGGCAATTACAAAGTGCATTGTGGATTTGATGGAAGGCACCATTGAACTGAAAAGTGAACAAGGGAAAGGTTCCTGTTTTCATGTAATATTAGATTTGAAAAAGGAAAAAATAAAAGAAGAGGATATGCGGCTTCCCGATTGGCATATCTTGGTAGTGGATGATAACGAAATGCTATGCTCCAGCGCTGCTATTAATTTAGAATCATTGGGCGCCAATGCAGAATGGACGACAGATTGCGAAAAAGCTTTGCAGATGGTGGAAGTACGTCATAAGAATAATAATGATTACGATTTTGTGCTGATTGACTGGAAAATGCCCATTATGGACGGAATGGAAATGGTACGGGAACTGAGAAGACGGGTGGGGAACGGAGTTCCGGTATTTCTGATGTCGGCTTATGATTGGGGAGAAATAGAAGAGGCAGCGGCAGAAATATTAATTGAAGGATTTATACCGAAACCACTGTTTAAGACTACATTGTATGAACATCTCAGTAAATATATTGACGGCTACAAAGAAGAACAAGAGGATAAGGAGGAGCAGCTGGCAGATTTTACCGGGAAGCATATTCTTCTTTCGGAAGATATTGAGCTGAATTGGGAAATCGCCAATGAAATTCTATCGGCCACAGGAATGATTTTGGACAGGGCGGAAAACGGAAAAGAATGTCTGGAAATGTTTGAAAAATCAGAAGTCGGGTATTATGATGCCATACTGATGGATATTCGGATGCCTGTCATGAACGGATATGATTCTACAAAAGCCATACGCGCATTGGAGCGTCCGGATGCAGGACTTCCGATTATAGCCATGACGGCGGATGCTTTTTCGGACGATGCCCAGCATTGTCTGGAAGTAGGCATGAATGCGCATATACCGAAACCTTTGGATGTAAAAGAGTGTATGCGTATATTATCAAAATATTTATCGGAATGATAAGTTTTCCTGCGGCAGAGGACCGAATGGATGTGGCTGCAGCGCAGGCACAGAAAAGAGGAGTCCGTTATGAAAAATGAATTATTTACCATAGGTCCGTTTACCGTATACGGATATGGTTTAATGATTGCCGTGGGGATATTGGCAGCATATTGGGTTGGCGAATACAGGGCTAAGAAATGCGGGCTGGAAGTCGACCATGTATTTCATTTTGTGATTTGGTGTGTGGTAGGCGGTTTTCTGGGGGCAAAGATTTTATACTGGATCACTGACATAAAAAATATATTGGATAATCCAAGGATCATGCT
Organism: uncultured Lachnospiraceae bacterium; assembly: GCA_910586275.1. GTDB lineage: Bacteria > Bacillota > Clostridia > Lachnospirales > Lachnospiraceae > Kineothrix. The sequence continues at coordinate 16,784 of CAJUIM010000005.1, forward strand.
TCAGATTGCGGACGGATGGGTAGTATATGGAGGGATTATCGGCGGCATTCTTTCGGCAATGCTGTATTCCAAGCTGAAGGGACTGAAATTTCTTGCTTACTTTGATTTGCTTATTCCCTCAGTGGCATTGGCACAGGGGTTTGGGCGGATTGGCTGTTTCTTGGCCGGCTGTTGCTATGGGATAGAGACGGACGGCCCGTTGGCCATAGTATTTCATGAATCATCTTATGCACCTAACGGAGTAAGACTCCTGCCTACACAGCTGATTTCCAGCGGACTGGATTTTTTGAATTTCTTTGTGCTGGTATGGTTTGCCAGAAGGAAAAAATCAGACGGTGAAATCGGCGGCCTTTATTTGATTTTTTACAGTGTGGGAAGGTTTGTGCTGGAATTTTACCGCGGCGATTTAGTAAGAGGAAATGTAGGAATTCTGTCCACATCACAGTTTATTTCTCTATTTATCGTGTGCGCAGGGACGCTGCTCTATGTCATTTGCAGGAAAAAAGGGGCGGTAAAGAAAGACTGAAATAAGTATATTCTATAAACATATCAGGGAAAAGAAATACCTCACAGCTGGCGGCTGTGAGGTATTTCTTTATATTTTATTTTTTCAGTGTAAACTGACCTACAAGGTCATCCAGAATAGTTGCCTGAGAAGATAATTCTTGGCTTGTTGCAGAGGATTCCTCTGCGGTCGCCGCATTGCTTTGCACGACCTCGGAAATCTGGTTTATGCCGATTTCTGCCTGCTGCATGGATTCTGCCTGTTCTTCTACCATGGTCTTTAAGTTCTGTGAGAATTCTGCAATCTGTGTAATGCCGTCCACTACGGATAAGATGGCTTCTGCCGCCCGGTCCGCCGCCCGATTTCCTTCCGTAACCTCTTTGATGGAGCCTTCGATTAATTGCCTTGTATCCACGGCTGCTTTTGCGCTTTGGTCTGCCAGTTCCCGGATCTGGTCTGCAACTACGGCAAATCCCCGTCCTGACTCGCCGGCTCTGGCCGCCTCAATAGAAGCATTGAGGGATAAGAGATTGGTCTGAGCCGCAATGGATTCTATTTCCGAAATAATGTTTCCGATCTTTAAGGAAGTATCGCTGATTCGTTCCATGGCGGCCATCATAGTTGTCATTTCCTCGCGGCTGTTATCTGCCTGATTGGCATATTGCCGTGCCTTCTTATAGGAATCTTCCGCGTTCTCTGCAGTTCTTTCCATTGTTGCCGCAATGTCGGTTATAGTGGCCTGCAACTCTTCCACTGCACTTGCCTGATCGGTAGCGCCTTCTGCCAAGCTTTGAGATGCCTCTGCCAAATCACCGGAACCGGACTGTACCTGCTTGGAAGCTTCCCCAATGGAAATCAGTGTTTTTGTCATCTGATCTCTCAGTCCCCGCATAGCCTGAAACATTTTCTGGAAATCACCGGTATATTTCTCTGAAATCTTGGATCTTACCGTATAATTGCCGCTTGCCATTTCGCCAAGAATTTCGCCCATATCAAAAATAATTGCGCTTAAGGTGTCGGCCATTTCTACCGCATGTCTCTCCATGTCTTCGACTTCATCCCCGCTATTGGTTTTAGGGAAGGGTGATGAAAGATCGCCTACTGCAAAAGTCTCAAGCCGATTGCCTAAAGCAATAATCGGTTCTGCAATCTGTTTAGAAATTCTTTTTCCTACTCTCAGGGAAACTGCTATAGAAGAAGCTATCACTGCCACAATCACGAATAGCAAAATAATGGTAGTAACTGTAAGCGTCGTAGAGAGAGCGTTTCCTTCATGAACCTTTACGTTCAGAAGTTCATCCAGCTTACCGTAAATGCTGTTATAGGCGGGAGTCAATTCATTCAGAGCCATTTCCTGTGCCAGCATTCTGCTTTCATTGTCTGTGGATGTGCCGAGTGCCATGATTTCTGCATCCAAGGCCCAATAGCTTTTCAGTTCCGACTGAATGGAATTAAATGTTTTCCGACCGTCCTCCGACACAATAGTTGTTTCTACGGCCTCTAAAGCTTGATCAAATATCTTTTTTGTCTCTTCATGCTGTTTTATTACGGTGGCGATGGCTTCCTCTTCGTCGTAGCCGATAGCCGCGCGGAGTGACGACCTGATATCGGCAAATTCAAACATCGCCCTTCCGATGTCGCCTTGAGCAAAGCCGTAATTTTTCAATGCATAAGAATACCTGTTAGAAATAACAGTTACCGCGATTAAACCAAGGATTGCGGCGACTGCAGTGATTGCTGAAACGGTAAAAAATGACCGGATTAATTTCTGCTCGATCTTTTCTTTCTTGCTGGACATTATTTAATTCTCCTCTCTGTTTTGCTGAAACCCATTCCTCCATAAGACATCCCCCATTTTCTGTCCATAAGCCATTGAAATCATAGTTGTGGCATTAAATTGACGGCGTAACATAATACCAACACACGATATATGTGTTGGCACTTATACTTTGCGGTAGCTGTCAGATATGTTATAAAATTTGCATATACCACTGTTTGGCTTTGTATGTAGGGATAAAGCAAATATGGTCTTTTATCATGCTTACGGATTCATTATACCTTGTTTATAAAATTATTCAATAGATTTACGGCAAGAAATTTATATTTGTAGCGGGGCAGATACGCCGGAAAATATATGGCAGGATGATCTGTTCGGAAGCTGCTGCCGGGCAGCAGTGGATCCATATGGTTCTATGGAGAATTATAAGTACATTTAGAATGTTAACTATTTATAAAATATGGTTGACAATTGGGGAGCGAAGAACTATACTTATCAATACAAAAAGTGTGTTTTGCATAAACACAAGAGGCGAGGCAGGCTGCATCCATCCAATCGGGCAGAAGCAGGACACGGTGCGGAGTCAGGAGCATGGGCGGGAATGCGAAGTCCGGAAATGTGGCAGTAAAAAAGGACAGGAGGATATGATATGGGCGCAAATAGTCTTTTGAGGACAAAAGCAGAGAGGCTGGGGAAAAGAAAGGGGAAGGCGCAGGAATTGGTATATTGCGGTATTTTTACCGCCCTGATTGCAGTGGGGGCTTTTATTAAGGTGCCGGTGCCGGTGGTGCCGTTTACGCTGCAGTTTCTGTTTACAATGCTGGCAGGATTGCTTTTGGGAAGCCGGATGGGGGCGGTGAGTGTGGCGGTGTATATGCTTCTTGGGCTGGCAGGGCTGCCGATATTTACGGAGGGAGGCGGTATATGGTATGTGCTGAAGCCCAGTTTCGGTTATATTATCGGTTTCTGCATAGGCGCTTATGTAACCGGGAAGATGGCAGAGAAGATGCGGAAGCTGACTATGGCAGGGTATCTGCTGGCTAATTTTACGGGGCTGTTCATTGTGTATGGTATGGGGATGATGTATTATTACATAATCTGCAATTATGTGATAGACACTCCTATCGGTGTGTGGCCGCTGTTCCTGTATTGTTTCCTTCTGGCGGTGCCGGGGGATATCTGCCTGTGCATCTTGGCGGCACTTCTGGCAAAGCGGATTAGGCCGATGGCTTTTCGGCAATGGACGGGAAGGGAGCAGAGCGGATATGAGCATGGTGAGTGAACTGAAGAAGAAAGTGCTGGCAGGGATACAGATCGGCAGGGAAGAGGCAATGGGGCTGCAGGCGGAGCCTTTGGAAGAACTGGCGGCGGCAGCCGATGAGATACGGGAATATTTCTGCGGCAATGCCTTTGACATGTGTACGATTGTGAACGGGAAATGCGGGAGATGCTCGGAAGACTGCAGATATTGTGCGCAGAGCGTTTCTTATCATACGGCTTGTGAGGATAGCTATTCGCTGCTTCCGGCAGAGGAGCTGCTCAGGCAGGCAAAATATAATGATGAACGGGGAGTATTGCGTTATTCCATTGTGACTTCGGGCAGGTCTTTGCCGGACCGGGAAGTGGATCAGGCCTGTGAGGCTATCCGGGAAATACGGAGAACCACGGGAATTGGGGTCTGTGTTTCTTTCGGGCTGCTGAAAGAGGAGCAGTTCCGTAAGCTGCGGGAAGCAGGAGTATCAAGGGTACACTGCAACCTGGAGACTTCAAAACGGTTTTTCCCGAAGGTATGCACGACTCATACTTTTGAGGAAAAAACGGAGACTTTAAAAGCGGCACTGCATGCCGGACTGTCGATTTGCTCCGGCGGGATTATGGGGTTGGGAGAGACGATGGAGGACCGGATAGACATGGTGCTGGCGGTCAGGGAACTGGGCGTAAAGTCCATTCCGGTAAATTTGCTGAATCCCATTAAGGGAACGCCGTTGGAAAAGAACAGAGTTCTGACCAATGAGGAATTTTGCCGTATTATTGCGGTTTTCCGTTTTCTTGTTCCGGACGGGAATGTCCGGCTGGCCGGCGGCAGGGGACTTTTGGGCGACAAAGGGGAAAAATGTTTCAGGAGCGGGGCAAATGCTGCCATATCCGGCGATATGCTGACCACTGCGGGGATTACGGTGGAAACGGATATGAAATTAACGAAAAGATTGGGATACGAGGTAAGGCTTGGAAATGAGTAAAAAGATATTTATAACGGGAACGGGCACCGAAGTGGGCAAGACTTTTGTGGCCGGGTTAATGATAAAGAAACTGAGGGAAAGCGGCAGGGATGCAGCGTATTTTAAGGCAGCCATGAGCGGGAACGTACGCAGGGGAGACGGAACTTTGATACCGGGGGATGCGGTATGGGTAAAAGAGACTGCAGGGATCGGGCAGCCAGTGGAAGAAATGTGTCCTTATATATATGAAAATGCATATTCACCTCATTTGGCCGCAAGGCTGGAAGGGAATCCGGTGCGTATGGATGTAGTGAAGGAATGGTTCGGGCGGACGGCGGAAAGATATGACTATGTGACGGCGGAGGGCAGCGGCGGCATTCTTTGTCCCATTTGCTATGGCGGGGAAAAGATCTGGCTGGAGGATGTGATAAAGGAATTGGGGCTGGCCTGTATAGTGGTAGCCGATGCGGGGCTTGGAACGATTAATCATACGGTTTTGACAGCCGAATATATGCATAAGAAGGGAATACCGGTAAGGGGGATTATTTTCAACCGCTTTCATCCGGGGGATATTGTGGAAGAAGACAATATAATGATGTGCAGGGAGAGAACAGGGCTGAAGGTGCTGGCATGCGTCAAGGATGGTGATACGCAGTTGGAGATGGATGCGGAAGAACTGGAGGCACTGTACGGATAAAGGAAGGAAGAAAGAGGGAACGGCATGATATGGTATCCTTATGAACAGATGAAGACAATGAGACAGCCTTATAAGATTGTGGATGCAGAGGGAGTCTATATATATACGGAAGACCGGAAACTGATAGATTCGGTGTCTTCCTGGTGGTGCATGATTCATGGGTATAAGCATCCGGTCCTTACGGAGGCGATAAAAAAACAGGCCGACCGTTTTTCGCATGTCATGCTGGGCGGCCTGACTCATGAGCCTGTGACCGAACTGGCGGAGAAGCTTAGAGATTTTCTGCCGGGAGATTTGGATTACTGCTTTTTTTCGGATTCGGGGAGCGTGGCCGTGGAAGTGGCACTGAAGATGGCGCTGCAGTTCAATACAAACAGGGGAAGCGGCAGGGATCTGGTGCTTTCTCTGCAAAATGCTTATCATGGGGATACTTTTAAAGCCATGGAAGTGGGGGATGATGAGGACTATCATTTTGCCTTTGGAAAGAAAAAAGGCGTGGTGCATATTCCCACGCAGACGGAAGCACTGGAGGAGGCTTTCCGCAAGTATCACCACCGGTTTTACTGTTTTATTGCGGAGCCGCTTTTGCAGGGGGCAGGAGGTATGCGGATGTATGATATTGCGTTTCTGAAGCGTGCCAGGGAATTGTGCGATCAATATGATGTGCTTCTTATTTTTGATGAGGTGGCGACCGGATTCGGGCGGACAGGGCATCGGTTTGTGGCAGATTTAGTCTGTCCGGATATTCTTGTGCTGGGAAAAGCACTGACCGGCGGCTATATCGGCCATGCGGTTACGGTGGCAAACCATAAAGTGTTTCAAGGCTTTTACAGTGACGACAGCAGGCATGCACTGATGCATGGGCCGACTTTTATGGGGAATGCGCTGGCATGCAGCGTTGCCCTCAAGTCGATCCAACTATTTGAATCGGATCATTATATGGAAAAAATACAAAAGATCGAATCGATTACACATCGGGAAATGGACGGTTTTACGGATTCCAGGATAAAGGAAGTGCGGATTATGGGAGGATGTGTCTGCGCGGAGGTATATGATCAGGAGACGCTGAAAGGGTTTCAGCAGTTTGCCTATGAGAGAGGGGTGTTCAGCCGGCCTTTCCTGAAGTATATGTATGCCATGGTGCCTTATGTGATTACGGAAGAGGAACTGGTGAAGGTGCTGAACGTAATGAAGGAATGGTTTAAAAGATAATAGGGTGCCAACAGAAATGAAAGTTTTGCTTTGCTTTGGAAAGAATCTTGCAGGGCAGAGCTTTATTTTTGTCCGGAGGAGTATGGGAGCGGCCTTTTTCCCCCAATTGTAATAAATTCATTGAGGTAGGAAGATAATTAGGGTATAATCTATGCATATCAGGGAGCCATGCCATTCCTCTATGCCGCAGCCTGTGGTTTAAGTGAATGACATGGCATCAGGGGAGGGTATGAGGAATGATAACAGGAGAGAGGGACAGGGAATGTATGATGTTATAATTGTGGGAGCCGGGGTGAGCGGCTGTGCGGTGGCAAGGGAATTGTCTCGGTATCATATGAAAACGGCGGTGCTGGAGCGGGCATCCGATGTCTGTGAGGGGACTTCCAAGGCTAACAGCGGAATCGTGCATGCAGGATATGATGCGGAGCCGGGGACGGTAAAAGCCCTTCTGAACATACGGGGAAGCCGCCGGATGGAAGAACTTTCGGAAGAACTGGATTTTCCGTATAAGAAAAACGGTTCGCTAGTGCTTTGCTTTGAGGAAAGTGACCGGGGTAAACTGCAGGAATTGCTGGAAAGAGGGAAGAAAAACGGCGTGGAGCAGCTGCGTATCCTAGAGAGGGAGGAACTGGCCCGGATGGAGCCGAATATATCGGAACATGCGGCGGCGGCTTTGTATGCGCCTACAGGGGGGATTGTCTGTCCCTTTGGACTGACGATTGCCCTTGCGGAAAATGCCTTTGTCAACGGGGTGGAATTTTATCTGGATACGGAAGTGAGGAAAGCAGAAAAAACGGGAGCGGGCTATCGGCTGGAAACTTCCCGGGGAATATTTGAAAGCAGGACGGTAGTGAATGCCGCGGGGGTATATGCGGATGTATTCCATAATATGGTAAGCAGCCGGAAAATCCATATCACGCCGCGGAAAGGAGAATATTGCCTGTTTGACAAAGCGGCAGGGGACTGGGTGCGGCATACGGTTTTTCAGCTGCCTACGAAGTATGGCAAGGGCGTGCTGGTGACGCCTACGGTGCATGGCAATCTGCTTATGGGTCCTACCGCCGAAGACATAGAGGATAAAGAGGGGGTGTATACCACCGGGGAAGGCTTGGCGGGTTTGCTGGAACGGGGAGCCTTAAGCGTACGCGATGTGCCGGCCGGCAAGGTCATCACTTCTTTCGCAGGGCTGCGTGCCCATGAGGACGGCGGAGATTTCATAATCGGGGAGCCGGAGGATGCGGCAGGATTCATTGATGTGGCGGGAATCGAGTCGCCGGGACTGACTTGCGCGCCGGCCATAGGGGAATATGTGGCGGATTTGGTAAGGAAACGGATACCGGCACAGGAGAAAGCCGATTTTATTGCCGGGCGGAAGGGGATTCCGTCCATGGCTTTGGCGGATGAGGAAAGGAGACAGGAACTGATTCGGAAAAATCCTGCTTATGCCAATGTGGTATGCCGATGCGAACTGGTCACCGAGGGGGAGATTTTGGATGCCATTCACAGGCCTTTGGGGGCAACTACGCTGGACGGAGTGAAACGCCGGGTCAGGGCTGGGATGGGAAGATGCCAGTCGGGGTTCTGTGCGCCAAAGACGGCAGAAATTCTGGCCAGGGAGTTGGCAGCGGATTTGGGAGAAATCAGCAAGGCAGGCGGAAAATCGCTGCTGTTGACCGGATGCGGCAAATTTCCGCACGCAAATTCCGGGAAAACGGTAAGGGAAGCAGGTCATATAGATGGGCATATACGGCAGGAACGGGGGGAAGCATGAAGAAAAAAGCGGAGATAGTGATAGTCGGCGGCGGGCCGGCCGGGCTGGCGGCGGCAGCGGCGGCAGAAGAGGCAGGAGTGAAGAGCGAAGATATTTTGATAATAGAACGGGACGGGGAATTGGGGGGGATTCTGAATCAATGTATCCACAATGGTTTTGGGCTGCATACTTTTAAGGAAGAACTCACGGGGCCGGAATATGCGGAGCGGTATGCGGAGAAGGTGCGTCAGGCAGGGATTCCCTATTTACTGCAGACTATGGCTGTGGATATCCGGGCGGAGGGAAGAGATGGCAATGACGCCGGGAAAATAAAGTATGTGACGGCAATGAACAAAAACGACGGGCTTTTTACGGTGGAGGCGCAAGCCGTGATACTTGCCATGGGCTGCCGGGAACGTCCTAGAGGGGCACTGAATATTCCCGGGTATCGGCCGGCCGGCATATATTCGGCCGGAACGGCACAGCGTTATGTGAATATCGAAGGACGGATGCCGGGGAAAGAGGCAGTGATCCTAGGATCCGGCGATATAGGGCTGATTATGGCGAGGCGCATGACGCTGGAAGGGGCTAAGGTGAAGCTTGTGGCGGAACTGATGCCTTATTCCGGCGGGCTGAAAAGGAATATCGTACAATGTCTGGATGATTACGGGATTCCGCTGAAACTCAGCCATACGGTAGTGGGCATTCATGGGAAGGAGCGGGTGGAAGGCGTTACCATAGCGGAAGTGGACGGAAACCGGAAGCCCATTGCGGGAACGGAGGAATATATCAGCTGTGACACTTTGCTGCTTTCCTGCGGGCTGCTGCCGGAGAACGAACTGTCTGCCGGACTTGGCGTGGCATTGAACCCTGTGACTTCCGGGCCGGTGGTGAATGAGAGCCTGGAAACAAATGTGGAAGGGGTATTTGCCTGCGGGAATGTACTCCATGTACATGATTTGGTGGACTATGTGTCGGAGGAGGCAGGCAACGCGGGCCGGAATGCGGCGGAATATGTGCTGGGGACAGGGAAAAGGGAGGCTGCTTCTGCGGCCATCGGCATCCGGCCGGGGCCGGGTGTGCGCTATACCGTGCCATCCCTGCTTCGGCTAGGGCATATGCAGGAAGAGCAGGTGATACGATTCCGGGTAAGCGATGTATATCGGGATGCGGCATTGGCGGTTTACTTTGATGACATTCCTGTCATGAAGGTGAATAAAAAAGTGATGGCTCCGGGGGAAATGGAGCAAATAAAGCTAAAGAAGAGAAAACTGGAAGAGTATCCGGAATTGGAGCAAATAAGGATTGCCGTGGAGCGGGCAGTTCCGCCGAAGGCATGACGCAAGAACGGGGGGCCCGAAGGACGTAAGAAAGGAAAAGGGATGGGAGGCATGGAAACGGAAAATAGAAATGAAGTAAACGAAAGCCGGAAACGGGAATTGGTCTGTATCCGGTGCCCCATTGGCTGTATGATAACAGTGACGCAACAGGGGGACGGCACATTGGGAATTACAGGAAATAGCTGCGGCCGGGGGGCAGAATATGCGGAGAAAGAATTGACCAATCCTACAAGGATTGTCACATCCACCATACGGCTGCGCAACGGAAAACAGGCTGTTGTGCCTGTGAAGACAGCGGCCGATATTCCCAAGGGGAAGATTGCGGAATGTATGGATGCCATAAGGGATGCGGAACTGGAAGCACCTGTCCGTATCGGAGATGTAGCGTTGGCAGACGTGGCAGGGACGGGTGTGGATATCGTGGTGACAAAGAACGTGGAGGCGGACATGGGGGCATAGCGGCAGGATAAGGCATAGAGAATGATGTTTCCGGTATGTTTGGGGAAAGGCAGGCAGGTTATGGCAGAGTATATTATGGCATTGGATCAGGGGACGACCAGTTCCCGGTGTATTTTATTTGATAAAGCAGGCAAAGTCATGAGCATGGCGCAGAAGGAATTTTCGCAGTTATACCCGAATCCCGGTTGGGTGGAACATAATCCGATGGAAATCTGGTCTTCCCAGCTTGCGGTAGCGACAGAGGCAATGGCAATTTTAGGAGTCTCGGCGGAGGAAATCAGCGGAATCGGCATCACGAATCAGCGGGAAACTACGATAGTGTGGGACAGAAATACGGGTATGCCTGTTTATAATGCGATCGTATGGCAGTGCCGCAGGACGGCGGGCTTAGTGGATACGCTGAAAAAGGAAGGATACGGGGAGAAGATACGGAAAAAGACGGGGCTTGTGCCCGATGCCTATTTTTCGGCCACAAAAATCATGTGGATTCTGGATCATGTGGACGGTGCCAGGGAACGGGCTGAAAGGGGTGAATTGCTGTTTGGGACGGTGGATAGCTGGCTGATATGGAATCTGACGAAAGGAGCGGTCCATGTCACGGATTATACCAATGCCTCCCGCACAATGCTGTATAATATCCATGCCCTTTGCTGGGATGAAGAATTGTTGGAGAAACTGCGTATTCCAAAGGAAATGCTGCCGGAAGTGAAGCCTTCCAGCTGCATTTACGGTTATACGGATAGGAGTGTTCTGGGAGGCCGGATCCCCATAGCGGGGGCGGCAGGCGACCAGCAGGCGGCATTGTTTGGGCAGTGCTGTTTTGAAAGGGGGCAGGTGAAGAATACATACGGCACCGGCTGTTTCCTGCTGATGAACACCGGGGACGAGGCGATAGATTCAGGCCATGGCCTGCTGACTACGATTGCGGCCGGTACCGGGGAGCAGGTACAGTACGCGCTGGAGGGCAGTGTGTTTGTGGCAGGCGCGGCGGTTCAATGGCTGCGGGACGAAATGCGCATGATTAAAAACGCGCCCCAGTCGGAGGAGTATGCGGATGCGGTGCGGGATACTGCCGGAGTATATATCGTTCCTGCTTTTACCGGTCTTGGCGCGCCTTATTGGAAGCAGTATGCCAGAGGAATGGTAACAGGAATTACAAGAGGGTGCAGGAAGGAGCATTTTGTACGGGCGGCTTTGGAGTCCGTTGCTTATCAGACGGCGGATGTGCTGCGGGCGATGGAGGAAGACACAGGAATCCCACGGAAGGAACTGAAAGTGGACGGCGGTGCCAGTGCCAATAATTTCCTTATGAAATTTCAGGCGGGCATAATCGATGCGGAAGTTTACCGGCCTAAGTGCATCGAGACAACGGCATTGGGAGCCGCATATTTGGCGGGGCTGGCCACCGGATATTATAAAAATAAGGAAGAAATATGCGAAAACTGGCAGTTGGACAGGATTTTTGAGCCATCCATAGAAGAGAAAGACAGGGAACGGCTGCTGAAGGGATGGAAGAGGGCAGTGGACTGTGCGCTGCATTATGCGGAGGAGGAAGACTGATTTATGAAAAATGAAAAGTTTACGGCAGTCAGGAAAGTGACGGATAACCCGTTTTTTAATTTGTATGAAATGGATGCCCTGACCAACAGTGGTAAGCCCTTCGGATATTACTTCGGATCGAGAAATGACGAAAATCATATTAAGCTGAAAACAAAAGCGTTGAATGTGGAAGGGATTGTCATTTATCCGGTTCTCAAAGAAGAGCCGGATAAGATTGTGATGATCCGTCAGTATAGGTATCCGCTGGATGCTTATTTATATGAACTGCCGGCAGGTCTGGTGGATGGGGGCGAAACGCCGGCGGAGGCTGCAATCCGTGAGATGAAAGAGGAAACGGGGCTGGACTTCGAGGTATATGAGGGCGGCAGCCCGGCTTTCCGGCGGCCGTTTTTCATGGGAGCCGGATTTACCGACGAATGTTCGGCGGCCGTATTCGGCTATGCATCAGGCCGCGTCACGGATCGGTATTTGGAAGACAGCGAAAGCATACAAGTGCTGTTGGCAGATAAGAAAGAGGCGGAAAGAATATTGAAAGAGGAGAGGGTATCGCTCCGGTGCGCATATCTTCTGATACAGTTCCTGCACAGCGGCAAGAATGCCCCTTTTGATTTTCTGGAAGTAAATTTTGATTAAAAATTTAATTAAAAGTTAATTCTTTTACCTTTACATTAAAGTTATATAATGGTATTTTATAGTAATGGGATATATTTGTCCGGAAAAGGGAAAGAAAATAACAAAAACGGGAAGAAAGGCTAGGGCAATCTTATGGGAATTCAGTATTACGAGGAGCAGCGCATTTATAAATTAGATACGCCTCACACCAGCTATGTGATGGCGGCTGTGGACAAAGAGAACTTTTTGGGACATGTGTATTATGGGGAAAAACTGGAAGATTATAACTTGGGTTATTTGCTGCGGACGGATGAGGCACCGTTTGTGCCCTCTTCCAATAACAGGGAAAGATGTTCTTTCATGGATTCTTTTCCGGCCGAGTATGCCGGGCATGGCTTAGGGGATTATAGGGACGGATGTATCAGTGTACGTTCCAAAGGGGGATACAGCGGAATAAACCTGACGGTTGTATCCCATGACATTTATGGAGGGAAGAAAAAGCTGGATGGGCTTCCGGCCACGTTCGGGACGGAAGAGGATTGCGCTACGTTGGACATTCATTGCGAAGATGCGGTTTTAGGAATAAAGGCGACTCTGACCTATACTGTATTTGAGGATGTGGATGCCATTACCAGGAGCATAAAGGTAACCAATGCGTCGGAGGATGAAATATATCTGACGAAAGTGCTTTCGGCCTGTCTGGATATGGACAATAAAGAGTTTGATCATATTACGCTGCACGGTTCTTGGGCCAGAGAGCGGCGTATCCAGAGGCAGCCGGTGGGGTACGGAAAGTATGGGGTATCTTCCCTCCGGGGGGAACCGGGGCATCAGGAACATCCTTTTATGGCATTGGCGACAAAAGGAGCCACGGAGGATGTGGGCGAGGTGTATGCTATGAATTTAGTATATTCCGGTAATTTCCTGGCACAGGAAGAAATGAGCCAGTTTGACAGTGTCCGTATGGTAATAGGCATTTATCCGGAGGATTTTTGCTGGAAACTGAATCCGCAGGAGAGTTTCCAAGCACCGGAGGCAGTGCTTGTTTATTCGGCACAGGGAATAGGGGGCATGACGCGTACTTTCCATGATTTATACAGAAAACATCTGATCAGAAGCCCATATCGAAACAAAAAGCGTCCGATCCTGATCAATAACTGGGAGGCTACCTATTTTGACTTTGACACCGAAAAGCTGCTGCAGATTGCCGCGCAGGCTTCGCAACTGGGCATAGAGATGCTGGTCATGGACGACGGTTGGTTCGGGGCAAGGAACAGCGACAACTGTGCGTTGGGAGACTGGCAGGTAAATGAGGGGAAGCTGAAAGGCGGACTGAAATATCTGGTGGATGAGGTCAACAAGCTGGGGATGAAGTTCGGCATTTGGTTTGAGCCGGAGATGATATCTCCCGATTCCGAACTGTACCGGGCACATCCGGACTGGGCCATTGCCGTGCCGGGCAGGGCGGCGGCAATGGCAAGGGAACAGTATGTGCTTGACCTGACAAGGAAAGAAGTGAGGGACTATGCTTACGAATGCGTGGCACGGATACTGCGCGGCGCAAATATAGAATATGTAAAATGGGATATGAACCGTCCGCTTTGCGATATCGGCGGCGCGGCGCTTCCGGCCGACCGGCAGGGGGAACTGTATCACCGTTATGTATTGGGGTTATATGAGATGCAGGAACGTCTCATTACCGAATTCCCGGAGTTGCTTTTGGAGAACTGTTCCGGCGGCGGTGCGCGGTTCGATGCCGGCATGCTTTATTACAGTCCGCAGATTTGGTGCTCGGATGATACGGATGCGGTAGAACGTCTGATGATTCATGAGGGAACGGCACTTATCTATCCCCTTTCTTCTATGGGTGCCCATGTGTCCGACTGCCCCAATCATGCGTTGGGAAGGACAACGCCTTTTGAGACGCGGGGGTATGTGGCCTTGGCGGGGACTTTCGGGTATGAACTGGATGTGACGAAGATTCCGGAGGAAGACAGGGCAATGATACCGGAGCAGGTGGCTATGTATCATAAGTACAATGATCTGGTGCGGGAGGGGGATTATTACCGGATTGCATCTTTTGGGGAGAACCATTCCTATGATTGCTATGAAGTGGTGAGAAAAGACAAAAAAGAGGCTTTGGTGACTTATGTGCAGGTGCTGAACCGTCCCAGCTTCCGCAGCAGGCATATCTGCCTGAAAGGGCTGGAGGCAAAGACAAAATATAGAGTGGAAGGTATGGAAGGAGCTTATCTCGGGGAAACTCTCATGAAAGCGGGCATACCGGTAGAAAGATTCTGGGGGGATTTTAAAGGGAAGTTAATTCATGTGACGGCACTTTGATCCGGATGCCTGAGAGGCTGTCTGAAATGCCCGCCCGAAGGACGGAACCGCGGCGGACGGCGTTGAGAGAGGCCGGGGCGGGAAGCTGCAGGCGGTGAGAGAAGATGCAGCTGCACAGACGGCGGGAATGATGATTAGGTACAGTCCTGGGAAGAGAGAGGGATGAGTTGTGGCAAAAGCGGTAAAACTGGCAGATATTGCCCAAAAGCTGAATGTCAGTGTTGTGACGGTTTCCAAGGCATTGTCGGGGCAGAAGGGTGTCAGCGAAGAAATGCGGGAAAAAATAAAGCACATGGCGCGGGAGATGGGATATAAGCAGCCTTCGGCGGCACGGGCAGAGGAAAGACGCAGTTACAGCATCGGTGTGCTGGTGGGGGACAGATATCTGGATAAATATGATTCTTTTTATTGGAACATGTATCAGGAGGTGGCGCAGCAGGCGCTTTCCCAAGGGTGCATCACTATTTTGGAGGTATTGGCGGCGCAGAGTGAGAAAGACCTTATTCTCCCTACTTTGGTGAGGGAGAATAAGGTGGACGGCATTATTGTAGTGGGCATGCTGGAAGATGCTTACTTGGACATGCTCCATAGGGAAATACCCATTCCGGTGGTCTATCTTGACTTTTATGCCAGGCATCAGGAATGCGATGCGGTGATTACGGACAATTATTTTGGGATGTATAAAATGACAAGCTATCTGTTCGCTATGGGACATACAAAGATTGCATATGTGGGCAATCTGCTGGCGACGGACAGCATTATGGATCGGTACTCCGGCTATGCGAAAGCCTTGATGGAGCATGGGCAGAAAGTGCGGGAAGATTGGATTATTGACGACAGGGATCGGGTGACCGGCAGATCGGATGCAGGATTTGAACTGAAGATGCCGGAGCAGATGCCTACGGCATTTGCATGTAACTGTGATTTTGCTGCCGGGCAGGTAATCAAGAAACTGGAGGAGATGGGATACCGGGTGCCGGAGGATATCTCCGTGGTGGGCTTTGACAATTATATTTATCCCGGTCTGTGCGATGTGGAAATCACTACTTATGAAGTGGATATGAAGGAAATGGCCAGGATAAGCGTAAACAAAGTAATTAAGCGGATGTCCGGGGAATACTTAAAGCAGAAAATCTCTATTGTGGACGGGCATATGGTATGCAAGGAGAGTGTATGCAGGCATGTCTGAAAGCAGGAAACTGCTTTCGGACATGCCTTTCATGCCCTGTCAGGGGCGTGGCTGTCAAAAATACTGCAGACTGTACAGGGCATCTGACAGAAATTATATAAGACACATTCCGGTTAAGGCAGGGTATGCGGCTTGGCTTACTGCTGCTTCCAACGCTTAAGGGAAGGGAACACTCCGAGCATCATTTCCCGCGCTTCTTTTTCGTTCATGCCGGGATTGGCTCCGGTCATATGGGGGACGCAGAAATCGATCATTTCTTCCATGGTACAGTTGCTTGTGAATGCTCCTTTGTCATAGCAATATTTGCAGTAGTCCTGATTGATGCTCCCGTCTTTTTCCGCCCCGTAGAGTTGGTCGGTGTCTCCCATGGGCATTCCGCAGCTTTGGCAGTATCTTTGCTCTGTGTTTGTCATTTTATATGCTCCTTTCAGGTTATGTGGTTGCTTTTGGCCGGCCATGCATTCTGTTTCCGTTTCGCCTAATCGATTATGAGAAAAGTATACCATGCAAAACCTGACAAGAGAGTGTCAGGTTTTAAAATGTTTCTGCAATTTATTTAGATATTTTTCCATATTCTGTTTCACGGAAAAAGGTTCCAAAATTTCGATGCCCGTTCCAAACCCTAAAATGTAGCCGTAGATCCAGTCGTCGTGGGGAAGCATGACACTTACAATTACGGAGCCGTCCGGCTGCAGTTCCATATCTTCGGGGGAAAATTCGTCATAGGCACGGAAGGCATAGTCCGGGAAAAACCGTAATTTCACACAGAGCATGTCCGGAACTTCGGGAGCCGGAGTGTCAATGACCGGAAGGGAGTCAAAACAATCCGTAAAATGTTCGGGAAGCAGAGTCAGGGAACGGATTCGGTTAAGCTTGAACACTCTGAAACCTTCCGCATACAGGCAGTAAGCCTGCAGATACCAGTTTTTTGATTTAAAAATCAGACGGGCGGGTTTGATCCGCCGCGTCGTATGTTTTCCGAAGCTGCTGCAATACTCGATTTCCATCAGCTGTTTTTCCAAAATCCCTTGTTTCATTAAATGAAAGGTTCTGGAGTCAAATTGCCGGTATCCCCAGCGGGAAAAGTCTACTTCGATCCAGCTTTGGCCGGTTTTCTGAAAGGAATTCCCCAGCTTGGCTAAGAGGGGATGGATATTGGGATTGGCTGCCTGAAAGCTTTGCAATGCGAACAAAATCTCATTCTGCTCCCTGTCCGAAAGGAAGGATTTGTCAAATTTATATTCCGGCAGCAGGGAAATTCCCCCGTTTTTGCCCGGAACGGAATATACCGGTATGCCGCTGGCGGACAGTGTGTCAATGTCGCGGTAGATGGTACGGGGGGAAACTTCCAGTGTTTCTGCCAGTTCCGGTGCGGAAATTCTTTTTTTGTCCAAAAGCAAGTATAATATCTGAAAGAGCCGGTCAGTTTTCATGAGTGTCTGTCTCCTGATGTATATAGCGGTGCGGCGCCTGATTTCGACCCTCTCTGAAGCGGCTGCCCATCCGACGGCGTATGGCGTCCGAAAGGCCGAAGCAGAGCAGGACAGTCAGGCATATGGCGGTTACAAGAGCGGCGTAATCCGGGAAATGTGTCCAGTTATTCCGGTAAATTCTGCATAGGAAAGGGATTCCCAATGTAACGGAAAAGTAGCAGAGAACCGGGGGCAGGTACCGGCGGAATAGGCCGGTTTGCCGCATGCCTGCCGTGCAGCCGGGAAGCAGCCGTCCGGAATCTTTCGGCGTATCGGCTTTGCGGCGGGCGATACGGAACAGAATCTCTGCCCCGCGGTACAAAAGCAGGAGCGCGGTAAAGTAAACCGCGGTTCCGATTAGGGTATGCAGCCTTTCTGCGGAAAAGTAATTGCCGCAGGGGGTTTTCCGCAGAATGTCCATAAGGAGGGGCGGAAGGCATATGGAGAGGACAATCCGGAATCCGTTGGCGGCAACCGTATAAAGGAAAGCGGCGGCAAGGGCAGACGGTATCAGGCAGAAGCCTTTCTTTACGCTTTCTGTTTTATGGAGAAACGGAAAGCAGAGGGCGGCAAAAGCAATTATCATAAACTGTACGCCGGAACAGGAAGGGGCAATAATAAAGCGCAGGGAATGGTTTACATATCCGATCTGAGGGGCTCTTTCGAAAGGAATGCCGCTCAGGAACTCCGCCCACCGGGCGGTAGGCAGCAGAATCCATTCCAAGTCGCTGCTGTCCGCCCGGGCATACCAATATTTTATGGCTATGATAAGGGATGCGGAGATAAAATAGAGTAAGTATATGCCCCGGCAGTGTGCCTGGGGTTTTGGATTCTTGGCCGGGCAATAGGGTGCGGGTAAAGTTTTTCTGTCTATCATAGTGTGCCGCCTTTCATTTCATAAGGCTGCCGGACCTTTTTGCCTGAAGGTTTCGGCGGAAAAAGGCCAGGAGCAGTAGCGTCAATGCTGACAGGCCTGCAGGAAGCAGGATATTCGGCTCCGAACCGAACATATAGCCTCCGCCTACGGCAAGGGAGGATACTTGAGACGGAAGCGGCTGCGGCTGATTCACATCTTTGCTGTCCCCGGCAGTGTTCTGGACGGTTTCCAGTACGGCGATGAACGAGGTGTAGGGTGTCATCATGCTGTAAGTAAGGCCGATGTCGGTGACTTCTTGCTTTACCGCCTCTTCTTCCCGGCTGAAACCGTAATCCATCAGGCTTTCCACTCTGGTTCTGGCCCAAAGATAGCGGATGGCTTGGTTGTCCGGCGAAATCAGCGATTCGGAAACTTCTATTTCTTTCACATAGTCTTGGCTTCCGGTCTGCCCCGTGATGCGTATTGTCCCGGTAGGCTCACCTTGCCATTTGCCGAACATGATAATAGGTTTTTCGGAAAAAAGCGTAGGTATCTGCAGCGGTTCCACATCATAAACGTCAAAATTGCTGCTGGTCATATGGATGCCGGTCAGCACCGGGGACGCAATATAGGAACGGAATTTCTCGGCAGTGTCTGCGGCATCCTCGGCATCCGTGACGATAAAGGACTCTCCGCCTCCGGTTTTGGCAATGCCCTCTATAAGGTAGCGGTTGACGGAGCCGCCGATGCCAAAGGAGAAGAAATTTGTGGTGGCAAGATGGTTCCGTATCAGATCAAAGATTTCCTTTTCGCCGGAAATATAGCCGTCCGTAATAATGACAATGCTGCGTGCGGCATCTTTGGCCGACGGGAGGGCAATGGCGTTTTCCAGCGCGGGGGCAAGTTCCGTTCCGCCGGCGCCTACCTGGGCTTCCAGCAGTTCCAGCGCGGTCAGGACATTTTCTTCGGTGGCAGGCAGCGGTTTCGGGGACAGCTGGGTGGATGCGCCGGAAAATAAAATGACATTGAAGGTATCGGTTTCCTGTAAGCCGGTAACCAGACTGCGGATCAGATGCTTGGCGGTATCCAGCGGATAGCCGTTCATGGAACCGGATACATCCACTACGAAGGTATAATCTCTGGGCGGAATGTCCTCCGGCTTGCACCGCTGAGGGGGCTGTACCATAAGCAGGAAGAAATTTTCCGTTTCTCCTTTATTCAGCATAAGGCCGCAGTTGATATCTTCTCCTGTAAGACGGTATTCCAGAATATAATCCCGGTTGCCGGCGAAATCCGAAGGGTCTGCCAAGGTGACTTTGGCGTTGGATTCTCCTTTCCATGCAATGTCAATGTCGTGGGTTTTGCAGGAAAGGCCGGTGATGGGCACGCCGGTGGAAAGGTTTACGTCTATGCTGTATGTGCCGGAGGCGGTTTCGCTGTCTTCCAGATAGGGGGCGGCGATCCATTCGCTGCTGTCGCTGTCCTCCGAAGGCGGCGTAGCATAACGGGGGCCTGCAACGGTAGGAAACACAAACTGATAAATGCCGTCGGACGAATGAATCAGTTCCGTGTAATGCAGTTCCAGACGGATGGTCTGCCCGGGCATAAGGTTGGACAGATTCATGGTAAACACATTGGGACGCTGCTGCTCCAGTAAGGAAGCGCTTTTCCCTTCGCTTTTTGCCTGCTCGAATTCCGTTTTCGCTTCTTCCCGTTCTTTGATTTTGGCGGAAATGACCTGATCGCCGATCTGCATTTTCATTCCGTGGACCGTTACGCCGGTGGAAGCCGGGAACATATAGGTGGCATTGATGGGATTCTTCCCTTCATTGGTATAAGTCTGCGTCACATAAGTTTCCGCAATGTTGCCGTTGATGCTGACGGATACCTTTGTATCTTTCAGCGGAAAGCGGTCTACGGATGTGTCTGCGCCTTCGATAAAAAAATACGGTGAAAGTGTTTTGCCCATATCCTCTTCTTCCGGCTCTTCCGCAAAGGCCGTAAGGGGACAGAGCGTAAGCAGTGTCATGGAAACGGCCAATGGCATTGCCAATAATGCGGATAAAAATTTTCTTTTTCTTCTCATGTTTCTACACCTCGTATGCTGTCTGACTGTCTTTTTTTATTTACCTTCCTTTAATCTACATCGGGAAAGCATCAGAATGGCATCAAAGATGTATCGTAGTTGCATCATTTTTATTTTTTCTTTACTTCTTCTATATAGTGGATGCTCTCCATTTCGCCCAGATGGGATACCACGTCAGAGTGAAGGTATTTCCCTTTCAGGTTGAGATCCAGCTGGAGAGTCAGGTCACCTTCCGGTGAACTTTTATGCTTCTGCAGCTGCATGACTTCATATCCCTGCCCGGTCAGGGTTTCTATGATCTGCCGCAGGCCGGCATTCTTATCGACTTCCAGATAGATTGTAATGTAGCGGTTATACCGTTCCAGATGCTGGCTGATGTAATATAGGATTGTGGTGGTGAACAGCATAATGGAAAAGGCAATTAAGCTTGGAACCAGCATGCCTGCGCCGAGGGCGATGCCCAAGATTGCCGTCGCCCATAAAGTGCCCGCGGTGGTAAGCCCGCGGACCTGATTGCGGGAGGTGAGGATGATGCTGCCCATGCCGAGAAAGCCGATGCCGCTGATGACTTGGGCGGCCAGTCTTGCAGGGTCGCCGGTTCCATATCGGTCGATCAGGTATTCGTTGATGATCATTGTGAAAGCGGCGGCGGAACAGACGATGGAGAATGTGCGCAGTCCGGCGGTGCTTTTTTTTGCAGCCCGCTCATAGCCGATGGCAGCGCCCATGGCCATGGCCATGGCAAGGCGCAGAAAGATGGAAAAGTAATAGTTCATAGGGATCCGCTCCTTTCCGAGGATTATTTTTTTTTCCGGAAAGCCAGGGGTGTCATTCCGGTAAATTTCTTGAACAGATAGATAAAGTGGTTTGTGTTGTCGATGCCTATTAAGCTGCCGATTTCATGAATGCGGCAGTTGGTAGTAAGCAGCAGGTTTTTGGCTGCGTCTATCCGTCTTTCGTTCAGGTACTGCAGCGGAGGACGGCCGAAAGAATCGTGGAACTCCCGGCAGAGTCTGTATTTGCTGACGGAAAAATGTTCCGCCAGTCCGTCCAGCGTATAGTTCTCCTGATAGCGGGAATCGAACAGCGTTTTTACTTCGTGCAGATAGGCCGGGATCTTTTGGCTTTGTGAGCCGTCCGCCGTGGAATCCAATAACAGCCATGTGAGGATGTCTGTCAGGAGTTTGTGGTCGGTCAGTTTGTTCCGTTGCTGACGGTCGGTTTTGTTGGCGGTCAGTTTACGGATGACTTTATCGGGTTCGGAGTATTCCGGCAGGTTAAATAAAGGTATGGTGCCGGCGGGAAGGAAGCCGTAATAGAAATTCAGCAGGTCACCTTTTAAGAAGAAAACCGTATACTCCCATGGGGAAACCGTGGTTTCGATTTTAAAAGGGACATCGCATTTCAGCAGCAGCAGGGTGGCATTTTCCAGCAAATGAACCTCTTCCTCTATATATAGTTTACCACATCCGCTTTCCGTGTAAAGCAGCAGATAGCATCCGAGAGGCTTTAAAGAGAAAAAGTAAGGAAATTTTGCATGTATGGAGCCGGCGGAGAGAATGGAGATTAGGTGCTTGGCGGTGTTTTCGTTCTGCTCATAGGCATTGCCGTAAAAAGTTTCCGCAGAGGATTTGGGAGAAAGGCGGGGTGGGGAAGCAAAGAAAATTTCCGGGTCGGAAGGAGGGAATGGGGAGTTAAAGGCATCATTGGTCATAGCTTGGCAGGCTCCTTTCTTTCTGGTGGGTGATGCGCATTTCCATGGAGGGTCAGAGATTATGAGGTTTTCGGTTAGAGAAAGATATAAAAATATTGTAATGCTTGTCAAGAGAAAAATCAAACATTTTTTAGATTTAAATTACTTAAAAAGAGATTATAAAAATAAGATTAAAAAACAAATAAGCAATTTCAAAAAACAGTAAAGAGAAAATTGAATATACAATATGCACAAAATAAAATATAAAAAATTGTATAAAAAGAAGAAATGTATAAAATGAACAATAATTAAATATAAATAGCAATTATAAGTGATGATTAAAAAATTAAGTTAAATATAATTAAATTAAAGTTGCATAAGCGGCAACACAAAAAGTGTAAAGCCGGAAAATTTAATGACAGATTAAGGAGGTTTTATTATGAAACTGAAAAAAGTTTTGGCACTCAGTCTTGCGGCAGTTATGGCTCTTTCCGTAGCGGGATGCGGAGGCGGTGACAGCACAGGAGCATCGGCGCCCAGCGAAACGCCGGCGGAAACCGCTGACAATACCGGGGCTGACGAGTCGGCCGATGAAGCCGAATCGGCAGAAAAAGAGGCTCCGGCGGAAGGGGCTTCGGCAGACGGGCTCAATTACACGGACATTGTTCTGGGCGAAAGCTATACCGATATTACCACAAGCATTAAATGGCTCAGCCATAGGACGGATTTGATTGAAAGCGGTGCAATCGGTGAATATATTGCGGCATTCAATGAGATGTATCCCAACATCACTGTGGAAGTGGAAGGCATTACCAACTATGCGGACGATGCTCTGCTCCGTCTGTCGGCCGGCGATTGGGGAGATGTCATGATGATACCGACGGTAGACAAAAATCTTCTCAGTGAATATTTTGTGCCTTACGGAAGTTTGGCAGATATGGACAAGGTTGTCAGGTTTGCAAATCAGTGGATGTATGACGATGTAGTATACGGCGTGGCTTCCACGGGCAATGCACAGGGCATTGTATATAACAAGGCTGTATTTGAGGCGGCAGGGGTAACTTCCATCCCGAAGACACCCGATGAATTTATTGCGGCTTTGCAGGCAATCAAGGATAAAACGGATGCTATCCCGCTGTATACAAACTATGCGGCAGGCTGGACCATGGGCGCATGGGATGCCTATATCGGCGGTTCCGCAACAGGCTCTGCGGAGTTCATGAATCAGGAACTGCTTCACACCAAGGATCCTTTCAAGGATTACGGCGACGGAACGCATGCATATGCAGTGTATAAAATTCTTTATGACGCTGTTGCGGGCGGTCTGACAGAAGACGATTATATGACGACAGACTGGGAAGGCTGCAAGGGACAGATTAACAATGGGCAGATCGGGTGTATGGTATTAGGTTCCTGGGCATATTCGCAGATGGTGGAAGCAGGCGACCATGGGGATGATATCGGATATATGTCTTTCCCGATTACGGTAGGCGGAAAACAGTATGCGTCATCGGGTCCTGACTATAACTACGGCATCAACGTAAATGCATCCGACGATAATAAGGCAGCAGCAATGGTATTTGTAAAATGGATGACGGAGAAGTCCGGATTCAGCTTCAATGAAGGCGGCGTTCCGATTGATGTAAACGGAGAATATCCGGATCTGTACTCCGCGTTCGAAGGCATTGATTTCGTGGCAGACGAACCGGCTTTGGCAGGAGAGGAAGACTTCCTGAATGAACTCAATGCGGAGTCCGAAATCAATATCAATGCCGGCGGCGACAGCAAGATTCAGCAGATTATCGAACACGCGTCCAACGGCGATATGACGTTTGACGAAATTATGGCCGACTGGAATGAAAGATGGTCTGACGCACAGGAAGTAGTGGGCGTGGAAGTGAATCAGTAATTGAAATTTTTCTGAAAACATAAGCGGAATTTCATAGAGCCAAGGAGAATCTCCTTGGCTCTGACATTCAGGAAATTGGGGGTTCTCCGGCGGTTTCGGAGGGCGTATTTGGAATCAGGAGGGAATGGTATGGCAGCAACTACAAAACAAGCAGCGCAACCAAGACAGAAAGAACCGTTCAATTTAATAAAATGGGCACGGAGCCGGAAGGGGCAGCGGTCAATTATCATAGTGGCATTTATGTTCCTCCCGCTGCTTCTGCTGTTCACGTTTACATATTTGCCGTTTGGCGAAATGTTCCGGTTCAGTTTTTACCGGATGAAATATATCGGGCCGAAGAAATTCGTAGGCTGGGATAATTATATACAGGTATTTAAAAGAGACGACTGCTTCGGTGCCTTGAAACTGAGCCTTTACTATATCGGAGGCGCTTTGCTTCAGCTTGTGATTGCCTTGTATCTGGCGACCATGCTCAGCTTTAAAGTGAAGGGCGGCAATATTTTCAAAGGATTTATGTTTTTCCCATACTTAATCAGCGGTATTGCAATTGGTTTCATTTTCAAGTTTTTCTATACCAGGGGCTTTGTGCTGGATACGGTTCTGCAATGGTGCGGTTTTGAACTGGATAATCTTCCGTACTGGCTGAGAGACCAGCGGATTAACAATATGTCTTTGGTGGCCACCAGCGTATGGAGATATTTCGGCCAGAATATGGTACTTTTCATCGGGGCAATTATGTCCGTGGATGCGGATCTGTATGAAGCGGCTGATCTGGACGGCGCAAATAAGTTCCATCAGTTTATTTATATTATTCTGCCCAGCATTAAAACCATTGTCACCCTTAACGTGATTCTGTCCATTACAGGTTCGCTCAGCGCTTTTGAGCCGCCGTATGTCATTACTAACGGCGGGGCAGGAACGGGAACCTATTTCGTCATTATGAATGAAATTGCCCATGTCAGCCAGAAGGTAGGCCTTGCATCGGCCATGGCGATTGTGCTGCTGCTGATTATTTTCGGGGCAACGATACTGCAGAAGCTTTTCTTTAAATATGTATTCAAGGATGCGGAAGACGAAAACAAGAACGCAGGCATAAGGCGCGAAAAACAATTGGCAAAATATAGGGCAAAAAGGGGGTTGAAATAATATGACGGCGGTTGGTAAAATAAAAAACGGGCTGTTGGTATTCCTGAAATATTTTTCTTTGGTTTTTTTCTCTTTCATAGCGATTCTGCCGGTAGTATCCTGTGTGATCACGGCATTTAAGACGAACGAGGAATATCAGAGCACCAACGTAATGACATTGCCGCAGAGCTGGCTGAATTTCTCCAATTTTACGGAGGCGTTCCAGCGGGCGAACATGGGACGGGGCTTTTTGAATTCCGGTATCGTGCTTGTCTGCGTATTGGCCGGCTCCATACTGATCGGGACGCAGCTGGCTTATATACTGAACCGGTTTAAATTCCCGGGCAACGGGCTGGTCCGTAATCTGTTCCTTTTTGCCACATTGCTTCCGGGCGTGGCAATGCAGGTATCGGTTTATTCGATTATGAATGCATTGGGATTTATCAATCATTTGTACGGATATATTATCCTGATGATGGGCACGGATGTCATTTCCATATACATCTTTATCCAGTTCTTTGAAAATATACCGGTATCGCTGGACGAATCGGCGATTGTGGACGGGGCTTCCTATTTTACCATATACGGCAAAATATTGCTCCCGCTGCTGAAGCCGGCAATCGTCACGTCCATGATACTGAAAGGCGTGGGCACATATAACGAATATTACATGGCGCAGCTGTATCTGCAGGATAAGACCAGGCTTGGAACGGTTGCCACTTCCCTGTTTACGTTTACCGGGCCGCTTGGCAGCCAGTACAATTTAATCTGTGCAGGGGTGATCATCTCTCTTCTGCCGGCATTGCTGATTTTTGTCCTTTGCCAGAAACAGATTTACAGCGGACTTGCCGCGGGTGCGGTAAAAGGATAGGAAAGCGCGGGCTGCAGGCACGGAAAGCAAGGAGGGTTATTATGTTGGCAGGAGAAATGAGGAAACATCTGACGGAAGTTATCATTCCTTTCTGGGAAGGGCTAAAGGATGAGGCCGGCGGCTATTACGGCTGGGTAGGGTATGATCTGAAAACAGATGAAAAGGCAGTGAAGGGATGTATTTTAAACAGCAGGATTTTGTGGTTCTTTTCCAATGCATATATGATTCTGAAAGAAGAGAAACTGCTGGAGGATGCGAAGCATTCGTTCGAATTTATGAAGAAATACTGCATAGACAAAGAATACGGCGGTATTTACTGGTCGATGAAATATGACGGGGAGCCGGAGGATACCGCAAAGCATACCTATAATCAGGCATTTGCCGTATATGCCCTGTCCTCATATTATGATGCAAGCAAAGATAAGGAAGCATTGGATCTGGCATTTCGGCTGTATCATATAATCGAAGAGAAATGTACGGACGAGACGGGATATAAAGAAAGCTTCGACCGGGCGTTCCGTGAGACGGAGAATGACAAACTTTCGGAAAACGGTGTGATGGCAGACAAGACGATGAATACTCTCCTGCATGTATTCGAAGCTTATACGGAACTGTTCCGTGTAAGCGGAGACGGGGCGGTGAAAGATAAAATAAAGCAGATTATGGATACCTTTGCCGACAAGGTATATAATCCGAAGCTGCACAGGCA
This sequence comes from uncultured Lachnospiraceae bacterium, assembly GCA_910586275.1. GTDB lineage: Bacteria > Bacillota > Clostridia > Lachnospirales > Lachnospiraceae > Kineothrix. The sequence continues at coordinate 43,168 of CAJUIM010000005.1, forward strand.
GGAGGTATTCTTTGACAGACAGTGGAATTCCATTCTCAACCTGCATTCTTATGGGCATGATATAGAGACGGCATGGCTGCTGGACCGCGGTTTGGAAGTGGCAGGCGATGAAAGCTATGAGAAGAAGCTGGGTCCGATGATAGAGGACTTGACCGCCATGATTTATAAGACTGCATTTGACGGGCATTCTCTTGCCAATGAATGTGAAGAGGGAGTGGTGGACGAAAGCAGGGTTTGGTGGGTGCAGGCGGAAACAATCGTGGGATTTCTGAACGGCTATCAACGGGATTCTTCCAAAACGGAATATCTGGATGCGGCGAAGAGTGTGTGGGAGTTTATTAAGGAATATATGACGGATCAGAGGGAAGGCAGTGAATGGTTCTGGAAAGTGGACCGGTGGGGGCGTCCCGTGGAAGGGAAACCCATTGTGGAGCCTTGGAAATGTCCTTACCATAACGGCCGGATGTGCTTTGAGGTAATAAGGAGGAGTTGGAATGTCGCAGAATTTGCATAAAAAATATTATGAGGAACTCAGCAAATACGAGGCGTTGGTGAACCGTAAGAATGAAGTGGACGACAGTTTTTATAACGGGGTTTATGACAGGTATAAATACCCGGTGCTGACAAGAGAGCATGTTCCGCTGACATGGCAGTATGACCTGAATCCTCAGACCAATCCATATTTTATGAAGAGGCTGGGCGTCAATGCGGTGATGAACGCGGGTGCCATTGAATTAAACGGGAAATATTATCTGGTAGCCCGTATTGAGGGGGATGACAGGAAATCCTTCTTCGGCGTGGCGGAAAGCGACAACGGCATTGACGGTTTTCGTTTCTGGGATTATCCCATTCTCCTGCCGGATACTTGTCCGGAGGAAACCAATGTATATGATATGCGTCTGACAAAGCATGAAGACGGGTATATTTACGGCGTATTCTGTTCCGAGAGCAAGGACGCTTCGGTGAATGATCTGTCGGCGGCGGTAGCGGCGGCAGGCATCGTGCGCACAAAGGATTTAAAAAACTGGGAACGGTTGGATAATTTGGTCACTCTCAAGTCTCCGCAGCAGAGGAATGTGGTACTTCACCCGGAGTTTGTGGACGGAAAGTATGCGTTTTATACAAGACCCATGGACGACTTTATCGAAACCGGTTCCGGCGGCGGCATTGGCTTCGGTCTGTGCGAGGATATTGCCCATGCGGTGATTGATGAAGAGAAAATGACCAGCATCCGGAAATACCATACGATTACGGAAGCGAAAAACGGTGCCGGCGCAGTGCCTATTAAGACGGAGAAGGGATGGATTCATATTGCCCACGGCGTGCGCAATACTGCGGCGGGATTGCGGTATGTCATTTATGCATTCGCTACGGATCTGAAGGATCCGTCCAAAGTGATTGCGGAGCCTTCCGGCCTGCTGATCGGCCCCCGGGGATGGGAGCGGACAGGGGACGTATCCAATGTGGTATTTACCAATGGGGCAATTGCCAAAGAGAATGGGGATGTGCTGATTTATTATGCATCCAGCGATACCCGGATGCATGTGGCGGCCACTACGGTAGATAAGCTGCTGGATTATGTTTTCCGTACGCCGGAAGATCCGCTGCGTTCGGTGGAATGCGTGGCACAGAGGTGCGGCCTGATCCGTAAGAATCTGGAGTTTTTAGGCGGGGACAGATAAGGAAGGAAATTATTGGAAGAAAAAGATAAGATATAGGTTAAGAAAGGGTTGATAAAGATGAGTGATATAAAAATAATTGGCGAGCCCGTGAAAAATGTTCCTTGGCAGGAAAGGCCGGATGGGCTGAAGGATGCCCCGATATGGAGATATACGGAAAATCCGGTTATCGGAAGGAATCCGGTAAAGGGAGTGGCGAGGATTTTCAACAGTGCGGTTATGCCTTATGGGGATGCATTTATCGGTGTGTTCCGGGGTGAGCAGGTAAATGGTATTCCGTATATCTATATGGGAAGAAGCAAGGATGGCATTCATTGGGATTTTGAGGAAGAAAAGATTCCTTTTGTGGATGAAGAAGGAAAGCCTTTCATGCCGGTATATGCTTATGATCCCCGGCTTGTGAAGGTGGAAGATACTTACTATATTATATGGTGTCAGGATTTTTACGGCGCAGCTATCGGCATGGCGAAGACAACGGACTTCAAGACATTTGTAAGGCTGGAAAATCCGTTCCTTCCTTTTAACCGAAACGCCGTGCTGTTCCCAAGGAAGATAAACGGCAATTTTGTAATGCTCAGCCGTCCCAGCGACAGCGGCCATACGCCTTTCGGGGATATCTTCGTGAGCGAAAGCCCGGATTTGGTATATTGGGGAAAACATCGGCATGTGATGGGCAAAGGAAGCGAATGGTGGGAATCGCTGAAAATCGGCGGCGGCGCAGCCCCGATTGAGACGACGGAGGGCTGGCTGCTGTTCTACCATGGCGTGACCGGCACATGCAACGGATATGTATATTCCATCGGCGGGGCAATTCTGGATATTCAGAATCCGTCTGTGGTGAAATACAGATGCGAAAATTTCCTGCTTACGCCGGAGGAGTGGTATGAGGAAAGGGGCTTTGTGCCCAATGTATGTTTCCCCTGCGCAACGATTCATGATTCCGAGAGCGGAAGAATCGCAGTTTACTACGGCGCGGCGGACAGTTATGTAGGGCTGGCCTTTACTCAGCTGGAAGATATTGTGGCTTATATTAAAGAACACAGCGCAGTGACGGCATCCGATACGGAAATCGGCAGAAGATAGAAAAACGGCACAGATGCGGCGAGACAGAACAGGAACGCAATTTGTTCCGAATTATATTTTTAAGCAATGAAAAAACAGAAAGAGAGCGAAAAACCATAACAGCCCGGACTCCGAAGACTCGGAGCATGGGCTGTTATCGTAAATGACAATAATAATTGCCGTTCATGATTTCCCCTCCGGGGAAGAGGCACGATTTATGTAAGGTGATGCTGCGTTAGCGGGCGGCAAAAATCGGTGCGGGCAACGGCAAAGGGAAAGGCGGTATGAGAATATGTGGATTCAGCCGGATCATGAGTGTCTGCAGTACTGTGGGAGAATTGATTTCGAGGATATGCGGTCCCCGGAATTTGTATATCCGTGCAGCAGTGTGGCAGTCCGTGTAAGCGGCGGCAGCCTGATGGTGAAGGTGAGCAACAGGCAGGCTTATTGGGACAATTATCTCGGTTATATTATAGACGGGAAGCAGGGGGTTATCAGGCTGCCCCGGACGGAGTGCGAGGCTGTGCTGCCTTTGGCGGAAGGGCTGGAAGATGTCATGCATGATGTGCTGCTGTTTAAAAGGCAGGATTCCTGTCATACTTTCCGTTTTTACGGCTTTTTGGCAGAGGACGGAGCCGCGGTGGAGAGGCCGGCTTCTTTGCCGGCACGGAAGATAGAGGTATACGGTGACAGCGTGTCCGCCGGAGAAGTATCGGAAGCGGTGGAATTTGCCGGGAAAGAGGATCCGGTCCATAACGGGGAATATTCCAACAGTTATTATTCTTATGCATGGATGGCTGCCCGGAATTTAAAGGCGCAGATTCATGACATTGCCCAAGGGGGGATAGCCCTTCTGCATGGGACGGGGTGGTTTTCGGAGCCGGATTATATCGGCATGGAAGAAATTTATGATAAGATTCAGTATCATCCTCAGCTTGGCCCACAGAAGCAGTGGGATTTTAACCGTTACCGTCCGCATGTAGTCATTGTGGCCATCGGACAGAACGACAGCCATCCGGAGGATTATATGGCGGAAGACTATGAGGGTGCAAAAGCGGTCCGATGGAGGGAGCGTTACAAAGGCTTTATCCGCAGGCTGCGGCGGATTTACCCGCAGGCAGTCCTTGTTTTGGCAACTACCATACTAAACCATGATGCCGGCTGGGACAGGGCAATCGAAGAGACGGCGGAGGAACTGCGTAAGGAGGACGGCAATCTGTATCATTTTCTGTACAGTAATAATGGAACGGGCACGCCGGGGCATATCAGGATACCGGAGGCTGAAAGAATGGCGGCGGAATTGACGGCATTTTTGGAAGGGCTGGGAGAAGGCATTTGGGCAGAGGAAGGATGAACGGCCGCTGCCTGAGAAGCGGCAAATGGAAAAAGGAGATATGGATGATGGATATATTGAGACAATATGGCATGGATTATAAAGAAGGCATTGCGGAAAGAGGAAATTTAGGACGGCTTAAAAAATGTATGGCACGGGCATCGGAGGGGGAAAAACTGACAATAGGGTTTATCGGAGGATCCATAACGCAGGGTTCTCTGGCTTCGTCCGCGCAGACCTGCTATGCATACCGGGTATTCCAATGGTGGGAGAAGACATTTCCGGGTGCGGAGTTTACTTATGTGAATGCAGGCGTGGGAGGCACGACATCGCAGTTCGGGGTGGCAAGGGTGCAGGATGATCTGCTCCGGCATTCCCCGGATTTTGTGGCAGTGGAGTTTAGCGTAAACGATGAAGACGAGGAACATTTTGCGGAAACTTATGAGGGGCTGATAAGGAGGATCTACGGAAGCGATTCACGGCCGGCTGTCATTCTGGTGCATAATGTCCGTTATGACAACGGGGTTAACGCGGAAGGGCAGCACAGGAAAGTGGGGAAGGCTTACGGGCTTCCGTGTATCGCCATGAAGCCGGTTATTTACCGGAAGGTGGAGGAAGGGAGACTGCCGGCAAGAGATATTACGCCTGATGACCTTCATCCCAATGACCAAGGGCATGCTTTGGTGGCGGCCGTAATCTGCGGTTTTTTGGATGAGGTATTCAGGGAAAAGGATAGGGAAGAGGAGAGGGAGGAATGGGGAGGGGAATTGCCTGCGCCTATAACGCCCAATGCTTATGAAAACTCGGTCCGTTACAGAAATGACACATATGAGGCGGAATGTCTGGGCTTTGAGAAAGAGATGAAGAACGGAACGGAAAACGAGGAAAGAAATTTCCAAAAAGGTTGGACTGCAAGCAATATAAATGATAAAATAGTATTCAGAATAAAGGGAACGGGAATAGCGGTTCAATATCGGAAATCGGTCAGGAAACCGGCTCCGGCTGCATGTGTCATAGTGGACGGCAAGGAAGCGGATGCCCGTATTCTGGACGGGAATTTCGATGAGGATTGGGGTGACTGTTTGTATATCGATACGGTGGCGGAGCGTCTGGAGAATAAAATACATACGGTGGAAATCACCATCGTGGAAAGTAAGGGGGTGGCGGTTCCGTTTTATCTTGTATCGGTGATTGGCTCACAATAGGAGGAGAATATGGGGACAGCAAAAAGCGGTAAGGGTGAGAAGATGCGCCTGAAAAAGGCAGCAGGAAGGGGGAGCGGCACAAAGGCAGGTACGGCCGGCATGAGCGAAGGGAAGAAGGCAAAAAGGGCAGATCAGCCGGAACCCCGGAAAGGGAGAAAGCCTTCTTTGGGGGAAAAGCAGTCTGTCCCGAGAGGAAATACAAGCATTAAGAGGACTTTGACAGGGGCGTTTCTGGTGCCTATAGTGCTGATTATCATATTGGGAGTAGTTTCTTACATGACTGCTTCCGATACGATTAAGAAAAAGGTGGAAGAGTCTTCCGAATCCACTTTGAAAGCCATGGGCATGTATTGCGAACTGCTGACCGGGAATGTATCCAGTAAGGCGTTGGAACTGGTGGCCGGTGATGATTTATCATCCTATTATGATTATTATACAAAAAAGGATGAATCCATTGCCATGCAGTATTGGCGTGATGCGAAGAAGAGCCTGCTTCAGATTAAGGCCAGCGTGAACTATCTTTACAGCTATAGCATAATCCCTGAAAACGGGACGTACATAAGTTCGGCATCAGGCTCTATGGGCGATGATGCGCTGGAACAGTTTTTCCGGTCGCCGGAAGGCAAATATTTTCAGGAAAATAATACGCGGAAAAATACTTGGCTTGGGTATCATTCTTTTTTGGATGAACAGATGAAGATGGATCCGGAAAAATACGGACTTGCTTTTTACCAGAAGTTTTTAAGAACCAATACTTTTCTTGTCATGGATATTAATATCGAGGCGGTAGAGGAAATGCTGAACGGCATGGATTTCGGCGAAAACAGCATCAAAGCCTTGATTACACAGGACGGAAGGGAAGTAATCCGCATCCAGCAGGACGGAGAAGGGAGGAAACCGGAAAGCACGGAACCGGTTTTTACGGATAAAGAGTTTTATGCGGAAAGCCTGGGAGCAGAGGAAGGCGGCAGCAGATATGTAAAATATGACGGGGATAGCTATCTGTATTTGTATGCGCCCATAGGAAGGACCGGGATTATGATGTGCAGTCTGATTCCGCAGAGCAATATAGTGAAAGAAGTCAGCTTTATCCGCAATCTATGCATTATTATGATTATCTTGGCGTGCATTATTGCATTTGTCATCGGAAGCAGAATTTCGGCAGGCATGAGCAAATCGGTAAATATTATGACCAGCGGCTTGGACAGAGTTTCGGAAGGGGATCTGACCCAGAGATTTGACGTGAAGCGCAGAGACGAATTCGGGCTTTTGGCAAAGGGGCTGAACGATATGCTGGCAAGCATGCGTACGTTAATGTCCGATATGAAGAAGTTCGGGAATCAGGTAAAAGAGATGGCGGACGGGGTAGCCCTGAAGTCGGATACCATCAATACGTCTATTATAGAAATATCCGATGCGGTGGATGACGTGGCGTCAGGTACGCAGACGCAGGCAAAGGATGCGGACATGAGCAACAGTAAGATGGCAGACTTTGCGCAGAAGGTGGACAGCGCATGCGAAGATGCCGACGACATGGGCAATACTATAGAGCGGGCCACTGCGGCAGTCGGCCAGGGACGTGTGATTGTGGACGAACTGAGCGGCAAGACGGAAACCACAGTGGCAATCACCAAGGTTCTGGTGGAAAACATTAATGATGTGCAGGAGCGTTCCGCGGAAATTGAGAAATTTATCGATACCATTAACAGTATTGCCAGGCAGACCAATCTTCTCTCGCTGAATGCTTCCATAGAGGCGGCCAGGGCCGGCGAGAACGGCAAGGGCTTTTCCGTAGTGGCGGAGGAAATCCGGAAACTGGCGGATGAGTCTATGCAGGCAGGGAAAAGCATAAAGAAAATTGTGGAAAACATCGTGGAAACCACGGAAAAGACTACAGACTCCGCAAGAGAAGCAGAAACCATTGTATTTGCACAGGCAGATGCACTGAAAGAAACCGTTCAGGTATTCGGTGAAATCAATGACTGTGTGGAGAGGCTTGTAAACGGGCTGAAGGACATTGCGGGCGGCATGAGGGAAATCAACAGGGAAAAGGATATGGTGCAGGAATCCATACGGAGCATCAGCGTCGTATCCGAGCAGTCCGCCGTTGCCACGGAAGAAGTTACGGCGGCATTGGACGGACAGGTAAAAGTAATTTCCGATCTGGCGGAGGACGTGGAACAGCTGAAGAAGGAAGCGGCGGCATTGGACCATTCCATCAGCAGATTCAAGGTATAAATGGTATTTGGATGCAAGAGGAGGACGGAAAATGTTTCGAGAGGGCTTTGCGTGGGGTGTTGCAAGCAGTGCTTATCAGACGGAGGGAAGAGCGGAGGGCGACGGCTGCGGGCAGACCATATGGGATACTTTTGCTGCGGCAGGTAAGATAGCGGAGGGGCAAAACGCTGATGTATCCTGTGACTGCATACATAGGTATAAAGAAGATTTTGCTTTGATGCGCCTGCTGGGAATCAGGCATTACCGGTTTTCCTTAAACTGGGCCAGGATACTGCCCAAGGGGACGGGAAGGATAAACGAAAACGGGATACGGCTGTACCGTGACATGATACAGGAAATGATAAAGAACGGAATTACTCCGTATATCACTATGTACCATTGGGAATTGCCTCAGGCACTGCAGGATAAAGGGGGCTGGCTGAATGAAGGGATCATTCGGTGGTTTGGGGAATATGCCAGAGTGGTGGCGGAGAACTTTTCCGATTTGTGCGAGTATTTTATTACACTGAATGAGCCTCAGTGTTTTGTAGGGTTAGGACATCTTTCGGGCGTACATGCGCCGGGACTGAAGCTGCCGGCCAAAGATGTGTTTAAGATTGCCCATAATGCTTTGCGTGCCCATGGGCAGGCCGTAATCAACCTGCGGGAATATGCCTGCCGTGCCATAAAAATAGGTTATGCACCTACATGCGGCATGGCTTATCCGGCAACGGATAGCAGGGAGGATGTGGAAGCGGCGAAGAAAGCATTGTTCGGCTTTTATAATCCGTTGGAAAATTGGACATGGAATGTGGCATGGTTTTCCGATCCGGTGTTCTTAGGGCATTATCCGGAAGAGGGAATGAAAAAGTATGCGGAATATCTGCCGGAGATTACGGACGAGGATATGGCTTTGATTTCTCAGCCGTTGGATTTTATGGGGCAGAATATATATAACGGATATATGGTGCGTGCAGGGGCCGATGGGGAACCGGAATTCATCGGCAGGGAAGCGGGATATCCTAAAACCGCCGCAAACTGGCCGGTGACACCGGAGGCTCTGTATTGGGGGGCGAAATTTTTATGGGAAAGGTATGGGCAGCCTCTGTACATTACGGAAAACGGAATGTCCTGCCATGACATCGTTTCATCAGACGGAAGGGTGCATGACCCTGACAGGATTGCATTTCTGGACAGATATCTGTCCGCATTGCAGCGGGCCAGCGACGACGGCGCGGATGTAAGAGGATATTTCCTTTGGACGTTCTTGGATAATTTTGAATGGGAGAAAGGATATAATGAACGGTTTGGCATTGTACATGTAGACTTTGCGACCCAGAAACGGATTGTAAAAGATTCTGCGTTCTGGTATCAGAAGATTATGGAGGAAAACGGAATGGGACTTAGCGTGAATGAGCCGGTGAAAGAGATCTTGTTTTTGGAACCGGTATTTAAACAGATGGTATGGGGCGGGGAACGCATGGGAAAGGAATTCCATTATGACCTGCCTTCCGATAAAATCGGGGAATGCTGGGGAATCAGTGCCCATCCTCATGGGGATTGTATGGTACGGGAAGGGCATTATAAAGGGAAAAGGCTGTCCGAACTGTGGGCAGAACAGCCGGAATTATTTGGGAATTATGAAGCTCCCGGATTTCCGCTGCTGATTAAGATTATTGATGCGAAGCAGGATCTGAGCATACAGGTGCATCCCGATGATATTTATGCTAAGGAAAACGAAAACGGAAGCTTGGGGAAAACGGAGTGTTGGTATGTGGCGGATTGCGACGAGGGAGCCAGCTTGGTGATCGGGCACAATGCCGGGACAAAAGAACAGATGCGGGAAATGATAGAGAAAGGACGCTGGCAGGAATTCCTTCGGGAACTCCCGGTGAACAGAGGCGATTTTATACAGATTGACCCCGGGACGGTTCATGCCATTAAAGGCGGCCTTATGATATTGGAGACGCAGCAGAGCAGCGATATTACCTACCGTCTCTATGATTATGGCAGACTGGTGGACGGAAAGCCGAGGGAACTGCACCTGGAGAAGAGCATGGATGTGATTGCCGTTCCGGCGAAGGACATTTCCAGCAGCGTGAAGGGTACGCTGCATTTGCCGCCCAATACTTTGAATGTGCTGGAATCCAACCAATATTACACGGTATGGAAAATAGATGTGGAAAAGGAATTTATGCTTACACAGGACAGACCGTTTATGAATATAAGCGTAATAGAGGGGGACGGGCTGATTAACGGTCAGCTGATTAAGAAAGGAGATCATTTTGTGCTGCCATACGGATTTGGGGAAGCAGAACTGAAAGGAAATATGCAGATCATCGCTTCCGCGGCGGGTGCTCCTAAGCAGGGGAATTGCTAGAGCGCGTTTGCAAATGGATTTCCGGTAACAGTTCAGCCTGAATGTTGTGTTGAGAGGCGGACGCACGG